>JBKDUW010000031.1:0-2898 GCA_046339235.1 Erythrobacteraceae bacterium
GTTTCTGCACGGTATAGACATAGGCGCGGTTGAGCATCGCCTCGTCGGCGTCGGGGTCGTATTCGAGCACTTTCTCGACGAGTTCGTATTGGCGCAGCATGTTACCAGCAAATATGGGCGGCGGCGCGGGGCGGGGCAAGCGCGATTGTTGCGGGGGCGATGACGGCGTGTTATAACCACTGTATGAACAAGCCCATCCCTCGCACCCGCAGCCTCAAGATCACCAAGATCGGCAACTCCGCCGGGATCATCCTGAGCAAGGAGTTACTGGCTACACTCAACGCCCAAATCGGTGATGAAATCAGCCTGACCATGACCGATGACGGTGTCACGCTGACTCCGGTGGACCCCGAATTCGAGGAAGAAATGCGCCTCGCCCGCCAGATCATGCGGGAACGCGTCAAGGTGCTGCGCGAGCTGGCAAAGTAAGCATATGTCGGGCTGGAGATGGGTCAGCCGCCGGGCGGCGCTGACGGCTCATGCCGAACAGATTGCCGAACATGGCGGCGGCGCTGGCATCCGCGACATGGGCCTGTTCGAAAGCGCGATGGCCCGCCCGCAGCAGTTGGAGGCTTATGGCGAGCCGGATGCGGCAGCCTTGGCTGCGGCTTATGCCTTCGGCCTCGCGCGCAATCATCCCTTCGTCGACGGCAACAAGCGAACTGCCAATGTGGTCAGCTTGCTATTCCTTCTGAAAAACGGCTGGCGTGTGCAGGCAGATGACGCCGACATGACAGTTGCCTTCATCGCCCTCGCCGCCGGAGAACTCTCCGAAGACGAACTCGCCGACTGGTTCCGGCAGAGGGTGGTCGCGGTCGGCTAACCGCGCGTTACGACCAACCCAACCTTAAGACCAGGTCGCCCGCGGCGGCAAGCTCATCAAAATTGCGTCGATATTGCCGCCGGTCTTCAGCCCGAAGATCGTGCCCCGGTCGTAAACCAGATTGAACTCGGCATAGCGGCCCCGGTATTCGAACATCTGCGCTTCGTCTTCGGGCGTGAACGCGGTGTTCATCCGCTTGCGCACAATCCTCGGATAGACGTCGAGGAACTGCTTGCCGATGTCCTGAATGAAGGCGAAGTTGCGCGCCCACGCAGCATCATCGGCGCATTCCAGATGGTCGCAAAAGATCCCGCCCACCCCGCGATGCACCTGCCGGTGGGGGATGTAGAAATATTCGTCCGCCCACTTCTTGTAGCGTTCGAAATAGGTCGAATTGTGGGGATCGCAGGCGGCCTGCATCGCGGCGTGGAATTCTGCCGTGTCTTGCGCGTAAGGGATCGGCGGATTGAGGTCCGCCCCGCCGCCGAACCATGCCTTGGTCGTCGTCAGGAAGCGCGTGTTCATGTGGACGGCGGGCACATGCGGATTGCTCATATGCGCGACGAGGCTGATGCCGGTGGCGACAAACCCGGGCGCATCCGCGCTTGCCCCGTTGATCGAGCTTGCAAATTCCTTGGCAAAGCTGCCGCGCACGGTCGAGACATTCACCCCGACCTTCTCGAACACCTTGCCCTTCATCAACCCCTGCACCCCGCCGCCGGGATCGGGATTGCCTTCCTCTTCGCGGTTCCAGGGGGTGTATTGGAAGCTGGCGTCAGAGCCGGCCTCGCGCTCGATGCTCTCGAATTCGGCGCAAATCTGATCGCGCAAATCTTCAAACCACGCGCGCGCATGGCCTGTGTGCTGTGTCCAGTCCGTCATACATCCCCGTCCGTCATTTGCGCTCAGCATAGGCGAGCCAGCGCATGGCACAAGTCCCGGGTCGGCTGTTGCCAAGCGGATAGTTTGCAGGCACTGACGCGCCATGGTTCGCGCTATGTTCGTCCCTTTCGCCCTTGCCGGACACGAGCTGGCGCTCGGGCAAGGGCGCGCGCTGTATTGGCCGGCGGAGCGCGCGCTGCTGGTGGCGGATCTGCATCTGGAGAAGGCCAGCTGGCTTGCCCAGCGCGGGCAGATGCTCCCGCCCTATGACAGCCGCGACACGCTCGAACGGCTGGCGGATGCGGTGCGGATCACCGATGCGCGGCGGGTGATCACGCTGGGCGACAATTTCCACGATGATGCGGGCGCGCTTCGGCTCGATGCCCATTGCACCGGGATGCTCGAGGCGCTGACGCGGGCGCTCGACTGGGTGTGGATCACCGGCAATCACGACGAGGAACTTCCGCGCGGGTTTGGAGGGACGATCGTGCCGGAGCTGGAAGTCGGCGGAATAACCTTACGCCACGAAGCCCGCGCCGGAGAGACCGCACCCGAGCTCTCGGGACATTACCACCCGAAAATGCGGATGACGGTGAGGAACCGCCATATCGCCCGCCCCTGTGCGGTGCTCGGGCGCAGCAACTCGGGCGCCGAGCGCATGATCCTCCCCGCCTTCGGCACGCTCACCGGCGGCCTCGATGCCGGCGCGCCCGAAATCCTCGGCGCGCTGCAACCAGCCCGCCAGATCGAGGCGCTGATGCTCGCCAAGGGCCGGATTGTGCGGTTTCCGCTGTGGCAGGCGGCGGCGCAAGACTCCACCTAGCGCTCGCCGCCGTTTGGCACTAAGGAGCGCGCAGAACGTAAGCCACAACAGGAGAACACCCCATATCACGTCCACCCCGGCGCTCGATGGCCCCGCCCGTAAAAAGCGGCCCTCGGTTTGATAACATGATCAACGTCCCCAAGGTCCGCGTCATTGATGACGAAGGCGAAAACCTTGGCGTGATGTACACCCGCGAAGCGATCGAGCAGGCCAACGAGAAGGGCCTGAACCTCGTCGAAGTGTCCCCCAACGCGGACCCGCCGGTGTGCAAATATCTCGATGTCGGCAAGTTCCGTTACGAGGCCCAGAAGAAGGCCAACCTCGCGCGCAAGAGCCAGAAGACGCAGGACATCAAGGAAGTGAAGATGCG
>JBKDUW010000032.1:0-7993 GCA_046339235.1 Erythrobacteraceae bacterium
GCCGGGGCTGTCACCTCGCCCCGCCTTGCAACGAAGTAGAGCCCGGTCCCGATCAGCAGCAGTCCGGCCAGAAGCGCGAAGGCGCTTGCCGGAGCCTGCACGATTGTGAACACTGCAAACCCGGCGGCTATCAGCATCGCCGGCCACCACAGAAGTGGCAGATTTCTGTTATGCTCTTCGGTTGTGCTGCGCATCAGCACCGCGAACGCGCCAACGTAGCACAGCACCACCAGTTGCGAGCCGAGCGATGTCATGGTCGCAAGAAAGGTGAATGCCCCGCTCGCCAACATCAGCGCGATGATCGCAGAGAACAGCAAGATCGCGTTATCGGGCGCACCAAACCGGCGTGAGACAAGCGCAAAGCGAGTGGGCAACAGGCCGCGCTCAGCCATGCCGAAGATCACCCGCGGCCCAGCGATACTGTAAGACAAGGCATTGGCGGCGATCGAGAAGATCGCAGCGAGGCTCAAGAGCAGCGCACCATAATCGCCCATCACCGTTTGCGCAGCCATCGCCAACGGGGTCGCATTGTCATCGCCCTGCGGCGCGCCAGCTGCCATGTAAGCCCATTGGACAGCCATGTAGAAGATGATGATGAGGCCAAGCGACCCGAGCATTGTCAGCGGCAGGTCGCGTTGCGGGTTCTTGAGTTCGCCTGCCGCAAAGGCTGAACTGTTCGCGCCGGAAAAGGCGAAATAGACCAGCAACGCGACGCTTTCGAAAGCACCGAAACGCGGCAAGGCGAAGGTCGTCGCAATCCCGCCCGATGCGAATGCTAGCGCACACAGGAGCAAGATCGGCACAAGCTTGAGAACTGTGCCTACGGCGAGCCCGCCGATGCTGTTCCTGATTCCGGTAAGGTTGATCGCGGTGAGCGCCGCCAGGATGAACGCAAGCGCCGCTGCGCGCACAAAGGCTCCGTCGAAGAGCGGGAAGATGACCGCGAGATAGGACACCAGCACGTAAAGCGTCGCCCCGCGCCCCGCTGCCATCGCGATCACCATGATCCAGCCTACCTGAAAACCGACGAACGGCCCGAATGCCGCTTGCGACCACAATTGCGGTCCGCCCGAGGATCGGAACATGATCGACAGGCGGGCGGAAATCAGGATGCTGCACGAGAACAGCAGCCCGAAAATCAGGAACATCCACGGCGCAAAGTTGCCGACTTCGGCATAAAGCAACGCAGGCAGGGCGAAGATCCCGGCGCCGATCATCCCGTTGATGCTCATCAGCGTTGCACCAAGAGGTCCTACGACGCGTGGTGGCCCTTGCATTTCGTCCAAGTCCGGCACTCCCCCATTATCGCCCGCTCATGTGACGCACTTGAAACCATGCGCTTTTGATGATGCGGTCGATCAAACAGGAAGGAAAGCCTATTCGACAAATGACATTTGTGACCGCTGGCAATATTCTTGCGCCTCGCTAGTCTCTTGCGCCAAAAGAGGGAGACTTTCCATGCGCTATCTCGCCGCCGCCCTGCTCGCCGGGGCCGCCTGCATTTCCAGCCCGCTTGCTGCCCAATCGAAGGGCAAATCCGCCAAGGCTGACGAAAGCTGGAGCGTCGAGGCGCCCAATGGCGCGGTGATCAAGCAGGTGCCGATCAAGACCGATGAAGGCACGTGGATGGATGTCGATGTTGCGCCCGACGGGCAGACGCTCGCCTTCACGCTGCTCGGCGATATCTACACCATGCCCATCACTGGCGGCACGCCGAAGCGCATCGCCGAGGGCCTTGCCTGGGAGGTGCAGCCGCGCTTCTCGCCCGATGGCACGCGGATCGCCTTCACCTCCGACCGCGGCGGCGGGGACAATATCTGGGTAATGAACCTTGATGGCACCGACAAGCGGCAGGTCACCAAGGAGGATTTCCGCCTCTTGAACCAGCCCACCTGGTCGCCCGACGGGCGCTTCATTGCCGCCAAGAAGCATTTTACCACCGAGCGTAGCGCGGGGACGGGCGAGATCTGGCTCTACCATGTCAGCGGCGGCGGCGGGGTGCAGGTGGTCGAACGCGCCAATGAGCGCTTGCAGAAGGAACTCGGCGAACCGGTGTTCGCGCCCGATGGCGCCGCGATCTACTACACCCGCAACACCACCTCAGGCCCGATTTTCGAATATGCGCAGGATTCCAACGCAGGCATCTTCGCGATCGAGCGCAAGGATCTGGCGACCGGCGAAGTCTCGACCGCGGTCAGCGGCTATGGCGGCGCGGTGCGGCCTGCGCCCTCGCCCGATGGCAAGCAGCTCGCCTTTGTCCGCCGCGACAAGGACCAGAGCCAGCTATGGGTGAAAGACCTCGCCAAAGGGCGCGAGCAGATGATCTACGGCGCGCTCGATCTCGATGTGCAGGAGACCTGGGCGGTGACCGGGGTCTATCCCAATATCGATTGGTTGCCCGACAGCAGCGGCATCGTGTTCTGGGCGGGCGGGAAATTGAACCGCGTGAACCGCGACGGGAGCGCTCATTCGGTGATCCCCTTCAGCGTCAACGACACCCGCGGGGTGGCGAGCGCGCCGCATCCGGTGATCGACGTCGCGCCCGAGACTTTCACCACCTCGATGCCGCGCTTTGCCACGCTCTCGCCCGATGGCAGCCGCGTGGTGTTCGAAAGCCTCGGCAAGCTCCACGGCAAATCCGCGCGCGGCAAGGATGCGCCCGCGCCGCTGACCGGTGATGCGGACGGCGCGATCGAGGCCTTCCCCGCGTTCAGCCGCGACGGCAGCCAGCTCGCCTATGTGCGCTGGAGTGACGCCAAGCTCGGCGAAATCATCATCGCCGGTGCTATGGGCCAGAACCGCCGCGTGCTGACCGGGCCGGGCCATTTCGGCAATCTCGCCTTCTCGCCCGATGGCAAGATGATCGCCTTCGAAAAGCGCGAGGGCGGATACCTCACCTCTGCCGACTATTCGGAAGGGGCGGGGATTTACGTCATGTCGCTCGGCGGCGGCGAGCCTCGCCTCGTCACCCGCGATGGGGCCAACCCGCAATGGGGTGCAGCCTCCGACCGGCTGTTCATGCTCGGCCGCGAAGGTGGCGGGCTGGCGCTGGTCTCGACCGATTTGAGCGGCGAGGCAAAGCGCGTCCACGCCAAGGGCGATCTCGCCAATGATCTGCGCATCGCGCCCGATGGCCGCACGATTGCCTTCCGCCAGAACTACGAGGTCTTCGCCATGCCGGTGGTGCCCGGCGGCAAGCCGGTCGACGTCAGCGAAAAGGGCGGCTCGCTCCCCGTCACCAAGGTCAGCACCGGGGGCGCGGATTATCTCGGCTGGGCCAATGGTGGCGCGACGCTGTTCTGGTCGATCGGCCCGAGCCTGCAGAGCGCACAGGTGAGCGGACTCTTCCCCGCCGCCCCCAAGGCGGAAGCCGACAAGAGCGCCGCCTACACCCCGCCGACCATGGGCATTCCCTTGGGCGTGACGGTGCAGAAGGCCAAGCCTGTCGGCACCACGGTGATCACCGGCGCGCGGGTGCTGACGATGCGCGCAGGGCTCGGCGCGGATGATGCAGGCGTGATCGCAAACGGCATGATCGTGATCGAGGGCGACCGCATCACCGGCGTCCACGATGCGACTACAGTGCGCATCAAGTTTGCCGAAGGCACGCGCTTCATCGATGCCAGCGGCAAGACGATCATGCCCGGCCTCGTCGATGCCCACGCCCACGGTGCCTACGGGATCGGCGATCTGATTCCCGAGCAGAACTGGGCTTTGCTGCAAGACCTCGCGTTGGGCGTGACCACGGTCCACAACCCGTCGAGCCAGGCGAGCACGGTGTTCGCGGCCGCCGAACGCCAGCGCGCCGGGCTGACGCTCGGCCCGCGCATCTTCTCGACCGGCGAGATCATCTACGGCGCCAAGGCGCCCGATGTTTACGCGCGGATCGACACCTATGACGATGCGCTCGCGCATGTCCGCCGGATCAAGGCGCAGGGCGGGATTTCGGTCAAGAACTACAACCAGCCGCGCCGCGAACAGCGCCAGATGGTCGCGCGGGCTGCGGCGGCCGAGAATATGCTGGTGGTGGCCGAGGGCGGATCGCTGTTCGGGATGGACATGAACCTTGTCGCCGACGGCAATTCGACCATCGAACACAACGTCCCGGTCGACGTGTTCTACGAGGACGTGCTGCAGTTCTTCGGCCAGTCGAACAGCAACTATACCCCCACACTGGTGGTGACCTATGGCGGGCTCGCCGGCGATCCCTATTGGCGCCAGGCGATGGACGTGTTCGATCACCCGCTGATGGTCCACACTCCGCCCAAGGCGCTGCTTGCGGAGACCGGCCGCCGCGTGAAGGCGCCCGAGTGGTCCTTTGTCGACGACAACAATGCCCGCGAGGCGCGCAAACTGGCGCAGCGCGGCGTCAAGGTCAGCATCGGGGCGCATGGTCAGCAGGCCGGCATAGGCGCGCATTGGGAGCTGTGGAGCTTTGCGCGCGGCGGGATGAGTCCGGTCGAGGCGTTGAAGGCGGGCACCATCGCCTCGGCCCAGTCGCTCGGCATGGCCAAGGACATCGGCAGTATCGAGGTGGGCAAGCTGGCGGACCTCGTGATCCTCTCGGACGATCCCAGTGTCGACATCGCCAACTCGGACAATATTGAACAGGTGATGCTCGGCGGGCGGCTCTATGACGCCAAGACCTTGAACGAGGTCGGCACCGGCGACGCCAAGCGGCATCCCTATTGGTGGGACGCCAATGGCGGCAAAGGCGCGGGCGGTTCGGCCGAGGCGACCGCCGGGGGGCGTGGCCATGCCGACGGGGATGCGGGCTAGAACCTAGTCCGCTTCATCCCCCTCCATCAGCCGGCGCAGATCCGTCAGGGCTTTTGCGCGCAGCTGGTGGACGCGGGGGATGCTGACTTCGAACACCGCGGCGATTTCGGTCAGGTTCAATTCCTCGACGAAGAACAGCTGGAGCACCAGCTTGAGCCGGTCGGGCAGCCGGATCATCGCGCGCAGCAGGCGTTCGCGATCTTCCGCCGCGCAAAGCGCCTCGAAGGGATCGGGATCGTCGCTGGCGAAGGCGGTGGAGGTCTCGTCATACTCCTCGGCCATCGGAGTGAGCGTCACGCCCGCGCTTTCGATGCTGAGCAGTTCGGCGTCGTCCACATCCAGCAACCGCCCCACTTCCGCGCGGCTCGGCTCGCGCCCGAGTTGGCCGCGCAGGGTCTCGCAGGCCCGCTCATAGGCGCTGCGCTTGCGGCGCATGGTGCGGGTTTCGTGCGCGGCGCGGCGCAGCTCGTCGAGCATCGCGCCGCGCACCCGGATCTTGGCATAGGCAGCAAAGCCGTCCTCGGTCGGCCCGGTGTGGCGCTGGGCGCCATCGGTGAGCGCGACAATGCCTGCCTGCACCAGATCCTCGATCTCGAGCCCATCCCGCCCGCTCCCGTGGATATGCCACGCGGCGCGGCGCACAAGCGGCAGGAAGCGGCGCACGCGGTCGGCGACCTCGGCGCGCCCAGGGGAATAGGGCGCGGCATAGGGTTGCGGGGCCGCAAACGCCTTGTGATCGTGCTTCATCAGGCAGGCTCCGTCGCAAGCGGCGCGGCGAGGGCAGGCGCGGGTGCGGGGGGCGCAGGCGGGGCCGCGTCACCCACAACGCCTACCACCGCGATCGGCTGGGTCGGCGGCAGTTCGGCAATCGAGAGCACGAGGCAGCGCGGCGCACGCTGCCGAAGCAGCGCGGCGAGCGCGCGGCGCGCAGGCGGCTGCACGATCAGCGCAAGGGGGCCGCCCTCGGCGTCTGCGATGGCGTTGACCTCGCGCACGATCATGCCGCCGCAATCAGGCTCGATCAGCGGCTGGCCGGTGGAGGGGTCAGTCATCCCGCCAAGGATCGCGCTTTCCAAGCCGGCATCGAGCGTCACGACCTTCAAGGGCTCGCCCGGCGCGGCGATGCGGGCGATCAGCCGCGCGCCAAGGTCTGCGCGCACGGCATCGATCACCGCATCGAAATCGGAGGTTTTCTGCAAGCCCAACGCCAGCGAAGTGAACAGCGGCTGGGGGTGTGTCAGCCCGATTCCGTCGGCCACCAGCGCGCGCAGGGTGCGGGTCAGCGCGGGCAGGGTGAGCGGCTCGGGGGTGACCGCCTCGACCAGCGCGGGCGCGCGGGCCTTGAGGCCGTCGACCCATTCGCGCACCTCGTCCGGGCCGAGCAATTGGTGGGCTTCGGCCAGCAGCGCCTGATTGGCGTGGGTGGCGATAACCGTGGCGGGATCGACCACCAGGAACCCTTCGGCAATCGCGTGATCGCGGGCCGAGGGCGCGATCCACAAGGCGGGGCAATCGAAGCTAGGATCGCGGGTGGCCTCGCCGGTAAGACCCAGCTGCGCGTGGGGCCCGGCGCGCACCTCGCCCGCGTCGATCGCGAGCAGCTTGCCCGGTCGCACTGATCCGCGCGCGATGCTCACCCCGCCCAGCAGCACGGCATAGTCCTGCGCGGGCAGATCGAGCGAATCGCGGATCCGGAACTGCGGCAGCACAAAGCCGAGATCGCGTGACAATTGCTTGCGGATGCCGGTGATGCGGGTGATCAATGCCGCACCCTTTTCCTCGTCGACGAGGCCGACAAGGCCGTAACCCAGCTCGATCGTCACCAGCGTCTGGTCCGAGACATCGGCGAGCGCGATCGCATCGGGCGCGGGCTCGGCGGCGGGCGCGGGCAGCGGGGGCGGGGCGGCCGCATGACGGCGCAATTGCCACCACACCGCGCCCGCAATGGCGGCGGCGGGAAGGAAGATCGCTTGCGGCATGGCAGGGACGATCCCCACCGCGCCCAAGATGAGCGCCACCGGCAGCCACCCGCGCGGATCGGCGAACTGGCCGCCGATTTGTCCTGCCAGATCGCGCTGGTCGGAGACGCGGGTAACGATGGCGGCGGCGGCAATCGACAGCAGCAGCGCCGGCACCTGCGCCACCAGTGCATCGCCCACCGCGAGCGTGACATAGGCCTCGCCCGCCTCGGCCGCGGTCAACCCGTGGCTGATCATCCCGAGCGCGAAACCCGCGACGATATTGACCCCGAGGATCAGCAGCGCGGCAATCGCATCACCCTTCACGAATTTGGAGGCGCCATCCATCGAGCCGTAGAAATCGGCTTCGACCGTCACTTCGCGGCGGCGCTCGCGCGCGTCATCGGCGGTGATCAGCCCTGCGGCAATATCGGCGTCGATCGCCATCTGCTTGCCCGGTAGCGCATCGAGCACGAACCGCGCCGAGACTTCCGACACCCGGCCCGCGCCCTTGGTGATCACGATCATGTTGATGATCATGAGAATTGCAAAAACGAATAGCCCGACCGCGAAATTGCCGCCCACCAGAAACGCCGCGAAGCTTTCGATCACGTGGCCGGCGGCCGCGCCGCCTTCGTGGCCGTGGACCAGCACCACGCGGGTCGATGCGACGTTCAATGCGAGCCGCAGCAGTGTCGCGAACAGCAGCACCGAGGGGAAGGACGAGAAGTCGAGTGGACGGCGGGCGTTGAGCGCCACCATCAGCACCGCAATCGAGATCGCGATGTTAAGCACGAAGAAGATGTCGAGCAGCAGTGCCGGGATCGGCAGCACCATCAGCGCCAGCAGCGCGAAGATGCCGACCGGCAGCGCCATTGCTGCAGGCAGGGCAAGCAGCCGCTGAAAGGGTGTTGGCGGGGCGTTCAGGATGACCGCGCTCACAGGCCGAACGCCCGCAGTTGGTCATAGGCGCGGCGCACCTGTGCGGGCGCCGCGCTGACTTCGCTGCCAAAGGCCGCGCCGAGCACCTGCGACATCGGGTTCCGCGGGGGGAGCGAAACCGCGGAGACAGCAGCGAGGGTGAAGGTGGGCGCGGGGCCGGGGCCGAACACAGTCTCGTCGGCGACAAGATAGGGCGAGGCCGCGCGCGAGGACGCGGCGGGGGCGGCGTAGTCGGCGCGGGCAAAGCGCATAGGCGGGCTGCTCCCCGCCCGGTCGAGCGCGCGTTCGAGCTTGCCCGCCAGCACTTCCATCAC
>JBKDUW010000033.1:0-5242 GCA_046339235.1 Erythrobacteraceae bacterium
CTTCGGCGGCCCGTCCGCGCGCTATTGCCCGGCGGGGGTCTATGAATGGCTGACCGACGAGAAGACCGGCGCGCCCAAGTTCCAGATCAACTCGCAGAACTGCGTCCACTGCAAGACCTGCGACATCAAGGACCCCAACCAGAACATCAACTGGGTGACGCCGGAAGGCGGCGGCGGGCCGAACTATCCGAATATGTAAGAGAGGGCGGTTCGATGGCAAAGTTCGACGCTTTGGGCAATTATTGCCGAGAGCAAAAGCTTTCGGAGTTCGAACTGCCCTTCCACAAGATCGAGGCGATCATCGGGAGCAAACTTCCCGCGAGCGCCGCGCGGCCTCAGTATTGGGCAAATGTCGTCGACGGCACTGGCCCTGTCCGCTCAGCAATGAAGGGCACTCCATATGAGACGTT
Organism: Erythrobacteraceae bacterium; assembly: GCA_046339235.1. Taxonomy (GTDB): domain Bacteria; phylum Pseudomonadota; class Alphaproteobacteria; order Sphingomonadales; family Sphingomonadaceae; genus Erythrobacter. The sequence goes on from JBKDUW010000033.1 coordinate 411, forward strand.
CCTTGTTGAAGGGTCGAAAAGAGTCAGGTTCAAGCGCAAGTTCTAGTCTTGGGCGTTCGCCCGCTGCACACCAAGAGCGCGCATTGGGATGACCGAAACCGCCTACGCCAAGATCAACCTCGCGCTGCATGTCCGCAGGCGGCGGGAAGACGGGTATCTCGAGCTTGAGACCCTGTTCGCCTTCGTCGATGCGGGCGATGTGCTGAGCGCCGCGCCTGCCGCTGCCGATAGCGTCACCACGCTGGGCGAGTTTGCGGGGGGGCTGGACAATCCCTTCGACAACCTCGTCGCCAAGGCGCTCAACGCGCTCGCGCGCCCGCAGGGCCTCGCGGTGACATTGGAAAAGAACCTCCCCGTGGCGGCTGGTCTGGGTGGCGGGTCGGCGGATGCGGGGGCGGTGTTCCGGATCGTCGAGGCATTGCGCGGCCTGCCGGACGACTGGCAGGCGCGCGCCGCGAAACTCGGTGCGGATGTGCCCGCCTGCGTGCTCAGCCGCACCCATATCGGCCTCGGCACCGGCACCGAGCAGCTTGCGGTCGAGGACGACCTCGCCGGAACCCCTGTCCTGCTGGTCAATCCGCGCGTGCCGCTTTCGACCGGGCCGGTGTTCAAGGCATGGGATGGAATGGATCGCGGGGCGCTTCCTGACGGCCCTGCGTCGAAGATCGCAAGGGAAGGGCGCAACGATCTCGAAGCCCCCGCCATTTCTCTCTGCCCGGTGATCGCCGAGGTGCTCGCGGCCTTGCAGGCCACCGCGCCGTGGCTCGCGCGCATGTCCGGCTCGGGCGCGACCTGCTTTGCGCTCTACGACACGCCCGAGGCCCGCGATTCGGCGGCAACGGCGATGCCGGAGGGCTGGTGGAGCATGGCGGGGCGGTTGCGGTGAGCGAAGCCTTCCGCCAGATCGGCACGCCCGCGCCCGGTGGTATCGTTTGCACCGCTGACCATGCCTCGAACGCCGTGCCGGATGACATTCCCCTCGGCATCCCCGCGCACCTCCTCAACGAACACATCGCGGTCGATATCGGCACCGAGGCCATCGCCGAACTGCTGTGCGACAATCACGCCATCCCCGCCCACATCGCCGCCGTCAGCCGCCTCGTCTGCGACTTGAACCGCGAGGAGAGCGCCCCCGGCCTCGTGCCCGACGCCAGCGACGGCTACGCGATCCCCGGCAATGTCGGCGCGGACAGGGAAGGGCGGCTCAACCGCTTCCACCGCCCCTATCACACCGCGCTGGCGCAATGGCTGGCGTCGGCAGAACCCGCGCTGATCCTCTCGCTCCACTCCTTCACCCCGCGCCTCGCCACCAGCGATGCTGCGCGGCCGTGGCAGGTCGGCGTGCTCTACAACACCGATGATCGTGCGGCGCGCATCGCTATCGCGCTGCTGGCGGCGGAAGGGCTGAATGTCGGCGACAACCTCCCCTATTCGGGGCGCGATCTCAACTACACCATGAACCGCCATGCGGAGGCCAAGGGCCGCCCCTATCTCGGGGTCGAGATCCGGCAGGATCTGGCGCAAACCCCCGAGGATCACACCCGCTGGGCGCACATTTTGGCGAATATTGCGCAAAGGGTTGCGTCGGCGCTCGCCTGAAGGCAGGGGACGTTTCACAAATCGGCACTTTCAGGAAATCTTATGTCGCAGACCTTTGACAAGTCGAAGCTCCCCAGCCGCCACGTTTCGGTCGGCCCCGAGCGCGCGCCGCACCGCTCCTACTACTATGCAATGGGCATGACCGAGGAAGAGATCGCCGCGCCCTTCGTCGGCGTGGTCAGCGCCGGCAACGATTCCGCGCCGTGCAACACCACCCTGAACGCGCAGGCCGATATCTGCCGCGAAGGCGTGATCGCGGGCGGCGGCACCCCGCGCCGGTTCAACACCATCACCGTCACCGATGGCATCGCGATGGGCCACCAGGGCATGAAGTCCTCGCTCATCAGCCGCGAGGTGATCGCGGATTCGATCGAGCTTTCGGTGCGCGGCCATTGCTATGACGCGCTGGTCGGCTTTGCGGGCTGCGACAAGAGCCTGCCGGGCATGATGATGGCGATGCTGCGGCTTAATGTGCCGTCGATCTTCGTCTATGGCGGCTCGATCCTGCCCGGAACGCACCGCGGCCATGATGTGACCGTGGTCGATGTGTTCGAGGCGGTCGGGCAATATGCGGCCGGAAACTGCCCCTTGCAGGAGCTGATCGCGCTCGAAAAGGTCGCCTGTCCGGGACACGGGGCCTGCGGCGGGCAGTTCACCGCCAACACCATGGCCTGCGTCGGCGAAGCAATCGGATTGTCGCTCCCAAACAGCAACATGGCGCCCGCACCTTACAAGTCGCGCGATGATATTGCGGTCGCCGCTGGCAGGCAGGTGATGGAACTCGTCGCGCGCAATCTGCGCCCGCGCGACATCTGCACCCGCGAGGCCTTTATGAACGCCGCGCGGGTTGTCGCGGCCACTGGCGGATCGACCAACGCGGCGCTCCACCTGCCCGCCATGGCCAGCGAAGCGGGGATTGAATTCGACCTGTTCGATGTCGCCGAAGTCTTCAAATCAACGCCTTACATTGCGGACCTGAAGCCCGGCGGGAAGTATGTCGCCAAGGACATGCACGAGGCGGGCGGGGTCTATATGGCGATGAAGACGCTGCTTGATGGCGGCTTTCTCGATCCCAACCCGATCACTGTCACCGGCAAAACCATCGGCGAGAACCTCGAACAGATCACCTGGAATCCCGATCAGAAGGTGTTCTACGATGTGAAGACCCCGATCACGCCCACCGGCGGCGTCGTGGGCCTCAGGGGCAGCCTCGCGCCTGACGGGGCGATCGTGAAGGTCGCCGGGATGGCGCGGCTCCAGTTTTCCGGCCCGGCGCGGGTGTTCGACTGCGAGGAGGAGGCCTTTGCTGCGGTCGAGGCGCGCGACATTGCCGAGGGCTGCGTGGTCGTGATCCGCTACGAAGGGCCCAAGGGCGGCCCCGGGATGCGCGAGATGCTCTCCACCACTGCCGCGCTCTATGGCCTCGGCATGGGCGAGAAGGTCGCGCTGATCACCGACGGGCGCTTCTCGGGCGCGACGCGGGGCTTCTGCATCGGCCATGTCTCGCCCGAGGCGGCCGATTGCGGCCCGATTGCGCTGATCGAGGATGGCGACATCATCAGCATCGACGCCGAGGCCGGCACGATAGAACTCGATGTGGCCGATGACGTGCTCGCCGAGCGGCGCAAGGCGTGGCAGCCGCGCAGCAATGACTACCAGTCGGGCGCCTTGTGGCGTTATGCGCAGGTGGTCGGCCCGGCGCGCTACGGCGCGCTCACGCACCCCGGAGCCAAGGCGGAAACCCATGTCTTTGCGGATATCTAGCGCGGTCCTTGTCGTGCTGCTGGCGGCTTGTGCTGAGCAAAGCCCGCCGCCGCCGGGGGACGATATCGAATGTGCCATTGGCGCAGGCGCGGATTTCTCGGGCGTTTGCACGCTGGAGAAGACCGCAGGCTCGCCGCAGCTGATCCTCCACCATCCCGATGGCGGCTTCCGGCGGGTGACGCGCGATCCGGCCACGGGCAGTCTCGCGCCGCTCGACGGGGCCGAGCCGCTGGTGATGGAGCAGACCAAGGATGGCGCGCTGCAATTCGCGATCGGGGCGGACCGCTACCGCATTCCGCCCGCCTTGCTCGATCCGCCCCCGCAGTGACCCACTCGCAGGTCCTCACCGCCGCCCAGATGCGCGCTGCCGAGCAGGCGCTGTTTGATGCGGGGACCAGCGTTTCCGACCTGATGGAAGTGGCCGCAGGCGGCGCGGCGGAGTGGATCCGGCGGGTCGCCGCAGGGCGCGCGGTTACCGTGCTCTGCGGCCCGGGCAATAATGGCGGGGACGGCTATGTCATCGCCCGGCGCCTGCGCGAGGCGGGGAACGCTGTCACAGTCATCGCCGCGCTCGATCCGGCCACTGATGCCGCCAGGGAGGCCAAGCGGCGCTGGGACGGGCCGGTCAGCACCTCGGGCGGCGCGGAAGGCGATGTCTTCGTCGATTGCCTGTTCGGCTCGGGCCTTGCCCGCCCGCTGGTGGCCGAGCACGCGCTGCTGCTGCGCGATCTGGCCGCGCGGCACCGCTACCGTGTCGCGGTGGATGTGCCTTCGGGCATCGCCAGCGATAGCGGCGCGGTGCTGAATGACAGGCTCCCTGCCTTTGATCTGACGCTGGCGCTGGGCGCGTGGAAGTTCGCGCATTGGAGCCTGCCGGGCCGCGCGCTCATGGGGCAGATGCGGTTGGTGCCGATCGGGATTGCGGGCGTAGAGAGCGCGGCTGAGCTGGTCACCCGCCCCGCAATCACCGCTCCTTCTACCGAGAGTCACAAATATCTGAGGGGCTTGCTGGGCATAGTTACAGGCGCGATGCCGGGTGCGAGCCTGCTTGCAGCAACCGCAGCGCAGCATGCGGGGGCGGGCTATGTGAAGCTGCTGGCCCGCGATGCCGATCCGCGCACCCCGGCCGATGTGGTCACCGAAACCGCCCCGCTGGCCGAGGCGCTGGCCGACGCCCGCATTGCGACCGTGCTGATCGGCCCGGGCCTCGGGCGCGACGGCGCGGCCAAGGCGATGCTGGGCGAGGCGCTGCGCCATGCGCGCGCGCTGGTGCTCGATGCCGATGCGCTGATGCTGCTCGCGCCCAACATGCTGGCGCGCGAATTGCCGCTGCTCGCCACCCCGCATGACGGCGAGCTTGAAACCCTGTGCCGCAACTTCGGGGTGATCGCGGAAGGGCGGCGCGACCGCGCTTTGGCGCTCGCCCGGACGAGCGGCATGGTGGTGCTCGCCAAGGGGTCGGATAGCGT
>JBKDUW010000034.1:0-9243 GCA_046339235.1 Erythrobacteraceae bacterium
GCCGGCTTGAAGATCGCGGTGCAGCCTGCCGCCAGCGCGCCGGCGATCTTTTTGGCGGGCAGGTTCACGGGGAAGTTCCACGGGGTGAGCAGCACCGCGGGGCCGATCGGTTCGTGGGTCACTATTTGCGCGATCAGCTGGTTGCCCCGTGTCGGGATCAAGCGGCCGCCGCGGCGCTTGGCTTCCTCGCCGAGGAAGTCGATCGTGTCGCAGGCCGAGAGGATTTCGCCGATGCCCTGCGCGTGGGGCTTGCCCATCTCGGCGGTGATGACGCGGGCGATGGCAGGCGCGCGGGTGCGCAGCAGGTCGGCGGCGCGGCGCAGGATCGCATGGCGTTCCGCGCCACAGGTGCGGCCCCATGCGGCAAAGGCATCGTCGGAGGCCTTCAATGCGGCATCGAGCTGGGCGGGCGAGGCCTTGGGGCACTGGCCGATCACCGCGCCGGTCGCCGGGTTGATCACGTCCATCGCGCCCGCTTCGCCGGTTTCGATCCATGCGCCGTTGATGAACATTTTAAGAGTGGGGTAGGCGGTCACGGACGTGCTCCTGGGTTTGATTCGACCTTGCGCGAACTTGAAATTTTATTGCGTTAGGTCTAACGCGAAATCCTCTGCATCGCGAGGAGAGAATCATGCTGGTCGGCGTTCCCAAGGAAATCAAGCCGAGCGAGTTCCGCGTCGGCCTCACCCCCGAAGCCGTGCGCGAATATGTCGCCGCCGGGCATCGCGTTATAGTGGAGACCGGGGCGGGCGTCGGCATCGACAAGACCGACGATGTCTATCGCAAAGCCGGGGCCGAGGTGGTCGATACGGCCGCCGAAGTGTTCGCCCGCGCTGACATGATCGTGAAGGTCAAGGAGCCGCAACCCGGCGAATGGGTGCAACTGCGTGAAGGCCAGATTGTGTTCACCTATCTCCATCTTGCCCCCGATCCCGAGCAGGCGCGCGGGCTGATGGTGTCGGGCGTTTCGGCCGTCGCCTATGAAACCGTGACCGCTCCGGGTGGCGCGCTGCCGCTGCTTGCGCCGATGAGCGAAGTCGCCGGACGGCTTGCGATCGAGGCCGGCGCTCTGGCCTTGCGCGCCAATACCGGCGGACGCGGCACGCTGATGGGCGGCGTGCCCGGTGTGCTGCCTGCGCGGGTGGTGATCCTCGGCGGCGGCGTGGTCGGCACGCAGGCCGCGCGCATGGCGGTGGGGCTGGGTGCCACGGTCGAGATATTCGAGCGCTCGCTGCCGCGCCTGCGCCAATTGGACGAGATGTTCCAGGGCCGCGCGATCACCCGCTTCTCCACCGCCGGCACGATCGAGCAGGCGGTGATGCAGGCCGACGTGGTGATCGGCGCTGTGCTGATCCCGGGCGCGAGCGCGCCGCACCTTGTCACCCGCGCGATGCTGCCCGAGATGAAGCGCCGCGCGGTGCTGGTCGATGTCGCGATCGATCAGGGCGGGTGCTTTGAAACCTCGCACCCCACCACGCATGAAAACCCGACCTATGAGGTCGACGGGATCATCCATTATTGCGTCGCCAATATGCCGGGCGCGGTGCCGCTGACCTCCTCCTATGCGCTCAACAATGCGACCTTGCCGTTCGGCTTGGCGCTGGCGAGCAAGGGGCTAAAGGCCTGCGAGGACGACCCGCATCTCTTCCCCGGGCTCAACGTCCATCAGGGCCGGATCGTCAATGAAGCGGTGGCCGAGAGCCTCGGGTTCTCCTAGACCGCAACCACTTTCTGCTCGATCGCACCGAAGATCGAGTGATTGTGATTGTCGCGCATTTCGATGCGGACGGTTTCGCCCGCAGCCATGAACGGGGTGGCGGGCGCGCCATCGCGGATGGTTTCGATCATCCGGATTTCGGCGATGCACGAATAGCCCGCACCGCCCTCTGCCACCGGCTTGCCGGGGCCGCCATCAGCGCCCTTGTTGGAAATCGTGCCGGTACCAATCACTGTACCGGCACCCAGAGTGCGGGTCTTGGCGGCGTGGGCGACCAGTTGCGCAAGGTTGAAGGTTGCATCCTTCCCCGCATTGGCCCGGCCGAAGGGCTGGCCGTTGAGGTCGACCATCAGCGGCAGGTGAATGAGGCAATCGGCCCAGGCTTCGCCCAACGCGTCGGGCGTTACCGCCACCGGAGAAAAGGCGCTGGCGGGTTTGGACTGGAAGAAGCCGAAGCCCTTTTCCAGTTCCGCCGGGATCAGCCCGCGAAGGCTGACATCATTGACCAGCATCAGTAGCTTGATGTGGCTCGCGGCCTCCTCCACCGAGACGCCCATCGGCACGTCATCGGTGATGCAGGCGACCTCGCCCTCCATGTCGCAACCCCATGCCGGATCGCCGAGCGGGATGCTCGCGCGCGGCGGCAGGAAGCTGTCCGAGCCGCCCTGATACATCAGCGGATCGTGGTAGAAGCTCTCGGGCACCCTGGCCCCGCGCGCCCGCCGGACGAGCTCAACATGGTTGATATAGGCGCTGCCATCTGCCCACTGGTAGGCGCGCGGCAGCGGTGAATGCGCTTGCCGTTCGTGGAAGCGTTCGCACGGCACCGTCTCATGCTCGACATCGAGCGCTAGCAGTTCCAGTTCGGGGGCGACCCGCTCCCAATTGTCGAGCGCGGCCTGCATCGTCGGGGCAATATAGCCTGCCGCCGAGCAGCGGGTCAGGTCTTTCGACACGACGACCAGCATCCCGTCGCGCGTGCCGTTTTTGAGGGTTGCGAGCTTCATGGTGGGTTCCTCTCCCGGCTTTTGGTTATTGAGCGTCGATTTGATTATCAGGGTGCGCCGCGATAAAGGCGGGCAGGGCAAGGCAGGCGGCCTCGATCCGGGTCATGTGCGGACTGGCGCTGAGATCGTAGGCAAACCGCCGCGCATTCGCGAGCTGCGGGATCAGCACCACCTCGAACAGGCCGGGCGCATCGCCATGAAGGAAATCGCCCGCCTGCAATTGCGCCAGCCGCGCCTCGACCGGATCGAGCGTGCGCTTGAGCCAGTGGCGATACCACAGGTCGATCTCGTACTGCGTGTGGCCCAGCGGGTCCTTGAGGTACTTCAGCACCGGCAGATTATTGACCGCGTGGATCTCGGTCGCGATCCCGTAGGCCAGTTCGCGCACAGTGTAGCGCGCCTCGATATCCTTGGGCAGGAAGGCGGGATCGGGGTAGGCCTCGTCGAGCCATTCCAGCAGCGCCATCGACTGCGCCCGGTCCCGCCCGTCCGCCTCCAGCATCGGCAGCGAGCCGAAGGGGTTGCGCGCGAGGAATTCGGGCGCCTTGTTCTCGCCTGCCAGCAGGCTGACAGGCACGTTTTCGAAGGCGAGGCCCTTCAGGTTCAGCGCGATCCTGAGGCGGTAGGAGGTGGAACTGCGGAAGTAGCCAAACAGGCGCATCAGAACGCAGCGATCCCCGTAATCGCGCGGCCCAGAATCAGCGCGTGGACATCATGCGTGCCCTCGTAGGTGTTGACCGTTTCCAGGTTCACCGCGTGGCGGATCACCTGATATTCCTCCGAAATGCCGTTGCCGCCGTGCATGTCGCGCGCCTGACGGGCGATATCCAATGCCTTGCCGACATTGTTGCGCTTGACGATCGAGATCATGTCGGGGGCGAAGCGGCCCTCGTCGATCAGGCGGCCCACACGCAAGGAGGCCTGAAGGCCCAGCGCAATGTCGCTCATCATGTCGGCGAGCTTTTTCTGGAACAGCTGGGTGGCAGCGAGCGGCCGGCCGAACTGGTGGCGATCAAGGCCATATTGGCGCGCGGCGGCAAGGCAGAATTCTGCCGCCCCCATCGCGCCCCAGCTGATGCCGTAACGCGCGCGGTTGAGGCAGCCGAACGGACCCTTGAGGCCTTCGACATTGGGCAGAAGCGCCGAGGAGGGCACCCGCACCTCGTCCATCATGATCATGCCGGTGGTCGAGGCGCGCAAGCTGATCTTGCCCTTGATCTTGGGCGCGGAAAGCCCGGCCATGCCCTTTTCGAGCACGAAGCCGCGGACCGCCCCGCCATGTTCCTCGCTCTTGGCCCAGATCACGAAGACATCGGCAAAGGGCGCATTGGAAATCCACGTCTTGCTGCCCGAGATGACGTAATCGTCCCCGTCCTTCTTGGCGTAGGTTTTCATGCCCGCAGGGTCCGAGCCCGCATCGGGTTCGGTAAGGCCGAAGCAGCCGATCAAGGTGCCGGCGGCAAGGCCGGGGAGATACTTGCGGCGTTGCTCGTCCGAACCGAAGGCATAGATCGGGTGCATCACCAGGCTCGACTGCACGCTCGCCATCGAGCGGTAGCCGCTATCCACGCGCTCGATCTCGCGCGCGATCAGACCATAGGCGACATAGCCTGCGCCCGCGCCGCCGAATTCCTCGGGGATTGTGGCGCCCAGAAGACCGGCCTGGCCCATGAGCGGGAAGAGTTCGGGCGCGTCGACTTCCTCGCGGAAGGCGGCGATCACGCGCGGCTGCAGCTCGCTTTGGGCAAAGCCATGCGCGGCATCGCGGATCATCCGCTCTTCTTCAGTGAGCTGGCTTTCGAGGTCGAACGGGTCTTCCCAGTTGAACGGGGCCATTTCGATTTTGGTGGGGCCGCTCTTACTGGCGGGGATGCCATGCATGGCGTTGCTCCTGCTAATCTTGTCTTGTTGGCAAAAGCCTTCGCAGGCTTGGCGTTTCAGGGCAAGAGGCGGCGGGGGGCGCGGCGAACAGGACGGTGTTCAGGTAGTCGCCAGCACTCGCCCGACCGCATCGAGCAGCGTTGCCGGCGGGCAGGGCTTGGCCAGCGCCACGGCCTGCGGAAAGCGCGCGGCGAGGGCGTCGCATTCGGCCCGCTCGGAATGGAGGATCACTGGCACGTTGTCATCGATCAGCTTCTGCGCGAGTTCGTAACTCAGCCCGTCAGCCAGCTCGATATCGAGGATCGCGAGATCGGGCTTTTCCTTCTGGCAGGCCAGCATTGCCGAGGAGATCCCGGCATGCGGGCCTTCTACCTCGTATCCGGCCTCCTCGAAGGTGTCGCACAGATCATAGGCTGTGACGAATTCATCTTCGGCCACCAATATTCGCAAGGCCATTCGCCATCTCCCCGTCGCAACGACTCCCCAATCGAAGAGTGTAACACGGGTTGGACGTAAACCTTGTGCGATTATTATCCGTTCCGGCCGAATCTTTCGGCAAAGCCTGCTTCGTCGGCCTTGCTGAGCAGTTTGGCCTGCTCGATCCACTGATCGCGGGTGATCCGCCCGGCGAAGCGGCCAAGCTCGTCGTCGATGCGGGCCACATCGGCCTCGTTCCATGCAGCGATCTGCGCATAGGAGGTGACGCCGAGCTCTCCGAGAAGTGCCACCAGTTTGGGGCCAACGCCCTTGATGCGCGACAGATCATCGGCGGCAGCGGAGGCCGGAGCAGGGGCCGGAGCAGGGGCGGGCGGGGTCACTGCAGCAACCGGCGCTGCCAAAGGTGTGGGCACGGGCTTCACCACCGCGGGCGCGGCGTCGATTAGCGCCTGATTGCGGCTTGCGCGCTCGGCCCCTTCGTCGAGCACGTCCCTGGCGCGGATGCCCTCGTCGATGATCGTGGTCTTGCGGTTGGCGCGCAGGAGCAGCCAGATCGCCGCCACCAGCACGATCGCGGCGATGATGATGACAGGCAGCAGAGCGGAAAATTCGGTGGTCATGACAGGAACAGTCTCCAGCGCAGAATCGGGTCGAGGCCGCCTTTAGCAGCCCCGGCCCACTCTGCCCAAGCCCCTCAGCCGCCCTTCATGCTTCCCGCCAGCGCGTTGAGCCGCAGGAATTCCTGCCGCCAGAAATTGTCCTGCCCCGCTGTGTTCTGTTCACCGGCTAGCCGGTCGATATCGGCAAAGCCGAAGCCCATCATCATCTCGTCGCCGCGCAGCACCTGCCCGAAGGCGGCCACCGCAGCGGCAAAGGCAAAATCGCCCTTGGGCAGCGTGGCCGCCTTGAGCGCGCTCGCAGGAACGGGCTGCTCGATCAGCTTCGAGGTGTCGCCATCGGGCAGCTTGTAGCGCAGCTTGACGTTGGCGGCCTCGGCCACCCGCTCGGCGGCGGCAGCGTCAGGCTTGTCCTCGTAACGACGCGGGGCGATCCAGCCTTTGCCGCCGACGGGAACGACTTCGTAGATCGCGGTCACCTGGTGGCCTGCGCCGATATCGCCTGCGTCCACGCGGTCATTGTCGAAATCCTCTTCGCGCAGCGCCCGGTTCTCGTAGCCGACGAGGCGATATTGCGCGATCACCGCGGGATTGAATTCTACCTGGATTTTCACGTCCTTGGCGATGGTGAACAGGGTCGACTGCATCTCCTCGCCCAGCACCTTCTTCGCTTCCAGCGCGCTGTCGATATAGGCGTAGTTGCCGTTCCCCTTGTTGGCGACCTGCTCCATCATCGCTTCGTTGTAATTGCCCTGGCCAAAACCCAATGTGGTGAGGGTGATGCCGCTGTCGCGCTTTTTCTCGATCAGTTCGATCAGCGCCTTGGTGTCCGACACGCCGACATTGAAATCGCCGTCGGTGGCAAGGATCACGCGGTTGACCCCGCCCTTGATGAAATTGTCCTCGGCGATGCGATAGGCGAGTTCGATGCCTGCGCCGCCTGCGGTCGATCCGCCGGCCGCAAGGCTGTCCAATGCGCGGCGGATCTTGGCGGTGTCATTGGTGGGTTCGAGCACCAGCCCGGCTGCACCGGCGTAGACCACGATCGAAACCTTGTCCTTGGGCGACAGCTCGCCCGCCAACCCTGCCAGCGCGGTCTTGACCAGCGGCAGCTTGTCGGGATCGCTCATCGAGCCCGAGACATCCATCAGGAACACAAGGTTCGCCGCCGGACGCTCGGCGGTGTCGATATCATAGCCGCGCAGGCCAATGCGCATCAGATAGGTGCCCTCGTTCCACGGCGTCTTGGCGACATCGGTCGTCACCGTGAAGGGTCGCTCGCGATCCTTGGGGCGCGCATATTCATAGCGGAAATAGTTGATCATCTCCTCGGTGCGCACCGCGTCCTGCGGGGGCATCATGCCTTGCGTGAGGAAGCGGCGGGCATTGGCATAGGCGCCGGTGTCGACATCGACCGCGAAGGTCGAGACCGGCTCGGTCTGCGTCAGTTTGACGGGCGAGACCTCCTTGCCGGCATAGCGTTCATTGCCCGATTCGGTGGGGACCATGACGGGCGGGGCATACATGTAGCTGACCGTGGCTGACGCTTCGCCCGACACAGCGCCGGTGCGGTTGCGCCTAGAGGCATTGGGCGACACCCGCGATCCGGTAACGATCACTGTCGGTGCGTCATTCGCCGCTTGGGGTGAAGGCGGGGGCGGCGGCGGAGGCGGAGGCGGGAGCGGGGGCGGAGGAGGGGCCTGAATGCCGGGCGGCGGGGGCGGAGCCTTTGCCAGCTCTTCGGGCGCCTTGCTGGCGCAGCCTGCGATCACGGCAGCCAGCGCCGCCATGCCTACGAAACGAGTCCCTCGCATCATTTTTTCTCCCCGCAATCACTGCGAAGGCAAAAATCGATTCGCACCCGTGAATAGCGACTGAACGCGCTTAAGCCGCGCTTGGGCTTAGGGCAGATCGGTCGCTGGATCGGGGACAACCTGCTTTCGGAACAACACCTTGTCGGTCTCGTCGAACCCGCGCCGCCAGATCACCAGCGCATAGGTGCCGAGCACCGCGGGCACGCCGAACACCAGTTCCATCCACTCCGGCAGCCACGTGAAGGCATAGCCGACCACCACCGCCGCGCCCGCTGCATAGACCAGCGCCCAGCGCCAGTTTGACACCTTGGCGCCCAGCAGCCGCCCGAGCAGCAGCGCCTTGACGAGGCTCGATACGGCGAGCGCGATCATCAGCGCGCCGGCCGCGCCCGCAGCCTCGTAGCCTGCGCCAAGCCCGGCCTCGCGCGCGGCGAGAATCAGCGCCACCGTCAGCCCTGCCTGCAGCGCGATGACGCCGACCGAGATCGCCAGATTGCGCTTCCTTGCGATGTAGACGAGCACGCTTTCCGAGACGACCGCCATCGAGGCGGCGACTTCGGCGGCAAGCAGGAAGGCAAGCGCGGCGGTGCCTGCGACATAGTCCGGCCCCCACAGGCCCATCACCGCCTCGCCCGGCACGCCGAGCACCAGCGCGATCCCCAGTTGCACCGCGATGATCCAGAAGCCCACCTGCCGCACCTGCGCGGCGATCGCTTCCATATTGCCGATCCGCAGGTTCTTGGTGATCACCGGAGAGAGGATCGGCTCGAAACTGGTCTTGAGCTTCTGTGGCAGGCTCGCGATCTGCTGCGCGGCGTAATAGATGCCGACCGCTTGCGGCGGGGCGAACAGGCCGAGGATGAAGATATCGAGCAGCCGCGTGCCGCGCTCGATCGCATCGGCGCCGACCAGCGGGAAGGCGCGCGCCGACATCGCCAGCATCGCGCGCGGGCGCGGGTGCCAGTTTTTGGGCCAGCCATAGGTGCGCAGGAACGGCCACAGCGCGGTCAAAAGCCCGGCATAGATCGAGACGATGAAGGCCAGCGCCAGCCCCGCATCGCGGGTGCCCGGAAGGAAGAAGAACACGCCCGCCGCAATCGAGATTGTCCACGGCTCCACGATAGCCCGCGCCCGCACCGTGGTGGCGATATCGAAGCGATAGGCCTGGGCTGCAAGCAGGATCTCGGTCATCGCGAAGGCCGGGATGGTGGCGACCAGCCAGATGTCCCACGGTGAATTCATCCCGTTGGGGAACATCGGCTCGGGAAACACCAGCAGCGCGGCTGCCGCGATGGCGGAATAGGCAAGCGCCAGCAGCATACCGTCATAGACGAGGTTCACCTCCGCCGAGCGATCCTCGCCCGCGCCCATAGACAGGCGCTGCGCCAGCCCGCGCTTTTCGCCGAGCGAACAGATCAGCGCGACAATCTCGATCAGCACCAGCGCCGAGGCAAAGCGCCCCAGCGATTCCGCGCCATAGAGGCGGGTGGCGATAATCAGGAAAGGGATGCGCGCGATCAGGCGCATGACAAAGCCCATGGTGTTGGTGCGACCGCCCTTGGCGAGCTGGGCGATATCGTCGGTATTGTCATCCGCTGTTGTCACGCGCCCCATTCCTTTGGCGCTTTCAGCTCGGCTTTCAGGGGGCGGGCGAGGAGCTGGGCCACGGCCTTGGGCGCGCTTTCGCCTTTGAGGATCGCATCTACCGCCGCGACAATCGGCATGGCGATGCCGCGCGCCTCGGCAAGCTCGGCGAGCACCGGTGCGGT
>JBKDUW010000035.1:0-6173 GCA_046339235.1 Erythrobacteraceae bacterium
CCGAGCGCGCCGTCCGCACCACCGCGCCCGCCGCGGTGCTGGAAGAAGAAGGCATCGGGCTGCGCTTGCCCCTCGCGCATCGCCGCCTCGCAGGCCGCGACCAGCTGCGTGTCTGCTTCCAACCCGCGCGGCTCCATCCCCAGCCGCCAGCACCAGCGCCGTGCGACGTTTGCCATGTAGAGCGCCCCGAAACGCTCGAGCGCGGCGATCAGCGGCGGGCTGTCAGCCAGCAGCCGCAGCGCGACGGCAAATTGCCCGCAATTCCAGTGCAACGCCTCGGGCTGGCGACCAAAGGCATAGAGGCCTGCATGATCGAAATAGGCGGCGGTAAAGCCCGGCTCCCAGGTCGGCAGCCAGCGCCACGGGCCATAATCGAAGCTTTCGCCTGTGATGTTCATGTTGTCGGTATTGAGCACGCCGTTGACGAAGCCTGCCACCATATAGCTGGCTGCAAGATCAGCCATGCGCTCGACGACGTGGTGCATCAGCCGCACCGCAGGCTCATCGCGCCCGGGCGCGTCGGCGGGCGGGGGCGGGCCGGGGAACTGCGCGAGGCAATAGTCGACGAGGCTCGCCATCGAAACCGCATCCTCGGTCGCCAGCAGGCGCTGGAAGGTGCCGATGCGGATATGCGAATGGCTGAGGCGCACCAGCACCGCCGCGCGCGTCGGCGAAGGCTCGTCATTGCGCCATAATTGCTCGCCGGATTCGATCACCGAGAAGGTCTTCGATGTGTTCACTCCCAGCGACTCGAGCATCTCGGTGGCGAGGATCTCGCGCACAGCGCCCTTTAAGGTCAGCCGACCATCGCCCGCGCGGCTATAGGGCGTCGTGCCCGAACCCTTGGTGCCGAGATCCAGCAACCGGCCATCGGCACTACGCATCTGGGCAAACAGGAACCCGCGCCCGTCACCGATCTCGGGATTGTACACCCGGAACTGGTGGCCGTGATATTTGAGCGCGAGGGGGGCGGGCAGATTGCCAGGCAAGGGCACGAATCGCCCGAAATGCGCCGCCCATGCGCTATCGTCCAATTCCGCCAACCCGACACGCGCCGCGGCGCGATCATTGCGGAAGCGGATCCGGGTTTCGGGGAAATCGGCTGGTGCCACTGCGCTCGCCAGCCATGGAGCCAGTCCGATGATTGCCGGATCGGGACGATAGCCATCCGGCAAATCGCGGTGTTGCACAGCCTCGCTCATCCCGCGATAGTGGGGACAAGTGTGCCGCCGCGCAAGCCGTGCGACTCAACGACCAGAGGGAATATCGCCGTTCATGGCCGCACAATACGAAGATCGTTTCTGGACCAGCGGCGACGGGCTCAGCCTGCATTATCGCAACTATCCGGGGCCCGGGGACAGCAGCGCCCTGCCGGTGCTGTGCATGCACGGCCTCACGCGCAACGCCCGCGATTTCGCCGGGCTTGCCGAAAGCCTCGCGCACAAGCGGCGGGTGATTGTCCCCGAAATGCGCGGGCGGGGCATGTCGGACTATGCGAAGGTCTCCGACACCTACACGCCTGCGACCTATGTCGCGGATGTGGAAAAGCTGCTGGTCGAGCAGGGGATCACCCGGTTTGTGGCGATTGGCACCTCGATGGGCGGGCTGATGACGATGCTGCTGGCCCACGCTCAGCCGGGGCGGATCGCCGCGGCGGTGATGAACGATATCGGCCCGGTGATCGATGCGGGCGGGTTGGGGCGTATCTCGGGCTATGTCGGGCAGGGACGTTCTTATCCCACCTGGGTCCATGCCGCACGCGGCCTTGCCGAGGCGCATGGGGCCGCATTCCCCGATTACGATCTCGACCAGTGGCTCGAAATGGCCAAGCGCACGATGGTCGTTACCCAGAACGGGCGGATCAGTTTTGATTATGACATGGCGATCGCCGAGCCTTTTGCGAAGCCCGGCAATGCCGCGCCGCCCAATCTCTGGCTCGCCTTCGAAAGCCTGCGCGATGTGCCGATGCTGCTGGTGCGCGGCGAGCTGTCCGATCTGCTGAGCGCCGACACGGTCAAGCAGATGGGCGTGCGCAACCCGGCGATGCGATCGATCACAGTGCCGCGGGTGGGCCATGCCCCGACCCTCGACGAGCCCGAGGTCCGAGCCGCGATCCACGCGCTGCTGGACGGGATCGAATGAGCAAGACCGCGCGCGCTCCTCTGCGCGTTCTGCACTGTCATTCGACCTTCTCCGCCGGTGGCAAGGAAGTCCGCTCCGCGCGGCTGATGAACGCCTTCGGGGATGCGATGGTACACACCGTCGTTTCGGCAGAACCCGAGTCAATGGAGGCGCAGGCGCTGATTGCGCCGGGCATCAATGTCCGCTTCCCGAAAGACTTTCCGGCCTTGAAGGGCCTGCCGACCCCTGGCCGGCTGGCGGCGTTGGGCGAGGCGCTCAAACCTTTTGACCTCATTTGCACCTATAACTGGGGCGCGATGGACGTGGCGATGGCGCACACGGTGTTTGGCAAAGCCTTCGGCCTGCCGCCGCTGGCGCATCACGAGGACGGCTTCAACGAGGATGAGGCGGGCGGGCTCAAGCCGCGGCGCAATCTTTATCGCCGCGCTGCCCTCAGGGGTGCGGCGCGCGTGATCGTGCCCTCGACCGGCCTCGAGCGGATTGCGATCGGGCCTTGGGCGCAGCCTCCTGAGAAGGTGCTGCGGATCGCCAACGGGATCGATACTGCTGCCTTTGGCGCACCACCCCCAAACCCTTCAGCGCCCGGCGCGCTGCGGGTGGTTAAGAGGGCGGACGAGCGCTGGATCGGGACGCTCGCTGGCCTGCGCGCGGTCAAGCAATTGCCGCTGCTGGTCGCGGCCGTGGCGGAGCTGCCCGAGGAATGGCACCTGGTCATTTGCGGCGAAGGGCCGGAGCGCGATCGGATCCGCGCCGCAGCCGAGGCCGCCGCAATCAGCCACCGTGTGCATCTGCCCGGCGCGGTCCCTGATCCTGCGCAGGCCATCGGGCTGTTTGACATCTTCGCGCTGTCATCGGCCTCGGAACAGTTTCCGCTCTCGGTGGTCGAGGCGATGGCGGCGGGCCTGCCGGTTGCCGCGCCCGATGTCGGGGATATCCGGCAGATGGTGGCCGAGGAAAACCGTGGCTTTATCGCAGTGCCGCATGATGCGCAGGCCCTGGCCGCAATGCTGGCCGAACTTGTCGCCGACCCTGCCTTGCGCGCCCGGATCGGCGCGGCCAACCGCGCGCGCGCGATCGCGCATTACGATGCCGCAAAGATGGTGGCGCAGTACCGCGCGGCCTATGGCGAGGCGCTGGGGCGGGCATTCTGAGCCTGCCTGCTTCATCTGCCATTCAAATCGAGGCAGGCACACATCTGCGCACATCGGCAGGCTGGGACGTCCCCGCCATTGCGGAAGCTGCCGCACCTGCCTAAAGAGCGCGGCAGTTCCGACTGCGGCAAACGCAGGGCAATTTGATCAACAAGGACTTCAGGCTCCGCATGGCGCGCACTCCCACCCCTTCCTCCGATACAACCATGGTTCCGGCCGAGGACGACATTCTGATCCGCGAGATCGACGAGGCGGTCCGTCAGGATGGCGCGCTCACCTTCTTGCGCGATCACGGTGCCAAGGTGCTGGGCGCGATCATCGTGCTGATCGGCGGGCTGGGCGGCTACATGCTGTGGCACAATTACCGCGAGAGCCAGCTCGAAGCCCAATCGGAAACACTGGTGGCCGCGCTCGACTATGCCACGCAGAACGATTTGAAGACTGCGGGCGAAAAGGTCGCGCCGCTGCTCGATGACGGCTCGCCCGGCGCGCGCACAGCTGCGCGGTTGTTGCAGGCCGGTGCCGCGCTTCAGGCGGGTGACATCAACACCGCCAGCGGGTTCTACCAGCAGGTCGCCAATGACGCCGATGCTCCGCCTGCGCTGCGCGATCTGGCGCGCATCCGCGATGTCGCCGCGCGCTATGACACGATGAAGCCGGCCGATGTGATCGCGAAGCTCGGCGATCTTACCAAGCCGGACAATCCCTATTTCGGCGCTGCCGGAGAGCTGGTCGCCATGGCGCATCTTGAGGCGGGTAACCGCGCCGAGGCCGGGCGGCTGTTCGGCGCTATCGCCAAGGACGAGGAACTGCCCGAAACCCTGCGTTCGCGCGCCCGCCAGATGGCCGGGCTGCTCGGGGTTGATGCGATTGTCGATGTGAAGAAGCTGCTCGAAGACGAAGGGGTCGCGTCCGGTGCGAATAGCCCGGCAGACGGCGCAAACGCTGCTGCTGCGCAATGAGAGAACAGGTTGAACGGACGGGTATGAAAACCATGAAGATTGTGCGCGCCGCGCTGATGGCGGGTATCATTGCGGCCAGCCTCACCGGCTGCAAGGGCGGGCTGTTCGGCGGCGGGGACGACAAGACCACGCCGACCGTGGGTAACCGTATGCCGATCCTTTCGCGGATCGAGAGCGGGGCCGAGGTCGATCCGGCGCTGGCCGGGATTTCGGTGGTGCTCCCTCCGCCGCGCAGCAACCCCGAATGGGCGCAGGTCGGCGGTTCGGCGAGCAAGTCTTACGGCCACCTCGCACTGGCTGAGAACCCCACCAAGCTGTGGACCGCAAGCATCGCCGGTTCGAGCAACCGGATGCGCCTTGCGGCCGCGCCGGTGGTTGGCGGCAACAAGCTGTTTGCAGAAGGCACCGACGGGGTGATCGTCGCTTTCGACAAGAACACCGGCGCGAAGTTGTGGACCCGCGGCGACGGCGAAATGACCAAGGATCAGGCGCCTTCCGCGTTCGGCGGCGGGGTCAGCTACGAGGCCGGCAAGCTTTACGCCACCAACGGCGTCGGCGAGGTCAAGGCGCTCAATGCCGATACCGGCGAAGTGCTGTGGAAGGTAACGCCCGCAGGCCCGCTGCGCGGTTCGCCGACGATTGCTTTCGGGCAGTTGTTCGTGATGACCCAGGATAACCAGATCATCGCGCTCAACATCGCCGATGGCTCGCTGGTGTGGGACGAGAGCGGCTCCACCACCCAGTCGGGCGTGTTCGGCGTGGCCGCGCCTTCGGCCGGGCAGGGCACCGTGATCGCGGGCTATTCGAGCGGGGAGCTTAGCGCCTATCGCTACGAGAACGGCCGCACGCTGTGGTCGGACGCGCTGGCGCGCACCAATATCTCGACCACGGTCGGCTCGATCACCGATATTGATGCGGATCCGATCATCGATTCGGGCCGCGTCTACGCGCTCGGACAGGGCGGGCGCATGGCGGCCTACGAGCTCCTGACCGGCCAGCGCATCTGGGAACTCAACCTTGCCGGCATCTCCACCCCCTCGATTGCGGGCGAGTGGATCTTCACGCTCACCGACGATGCCCGCCTGCTCGCCATCGCCCGTTCGACCGGGCGCGTGCGCTGGATCACCCAGCTGCCGCGGTTCCGTGACGAGGAAGACAAGAAGGGCCCGATCTTCTGGACCGGCCCGGTGCTCGCGGGCGGCCAATTGTGGGTCGCAAGCTCGCGCGGGGAATTGTGGAAGGTGAGCGCGGGCGAAGGCTCGGCGCAGATTTTTGCCGATCTCGGCCAACCGGTCAGCCTGCCGCCGCTGGTGGCCGATGGCTATCTCTACATCCTCGACGATAGCGGTGTGATTCACGCCTGGCGCTGAGGCGCGATTGCGCGCTGAAAGGGCGTTAACCCTTTTGCGTTAAGGCGGGCGCGTGATGAGCTCTGTCCATTCGCCCGATCAAGCCGCACCGCCTGCCTTGCCGCCGTCCGATGTATCGACCGGCGTCGGGCTGGTCGGGCTGGCCGGTCTGCTCGGGTGGATTGCCTTCTGTCGATCCTATCCCTCTATTGCCGAGGCGCTGGGCCTCACCGGCCCGCTCTCGCCCGCGCGCGGGGTGCTGTCCGGCCCGTATGCCGCGCTTGCCGCGATGGTGTTTGCCGCGCTGCCGATGGCGCTGTGGTCGGTGCTGGTGGACAAGGTCCACCGCCGCCCTTCGACCGGCATCGCCTGGAGCCAAGCGCGGCCGCTCGCCCAAGTGCTGCCGGTCTCGGTGGTCAAGCTCTCGGGCTTGTGGGCGACATGGGCCATCCTTGCCGCCTTCTACGGCCTGGCGCGGTGGTATTGGAGCGGTTCCTACCTGTTTGCGATGGAGGTGCTGGCCTTTGCCATCGCGCCGATGGTCGCGTTGTCGATCCCCTATGTCATAT
>JBKDUW010000036.1:0-5640 GCA_046339235.1 Erythrobacteraceae bacterium
GCGCGGGCCATGGCCTGCATCCGGGCGATGATTTCCTCGGCCTCGAGCATGATCCGGTCGATCAGCTCCTGACAGGTCGGGATGTCGTGGATCAGACCGGCGACCATGCCGCAGCTCCACGCGCCTGCATCCATCGTGCCTTCGGTCATGATCTTGGGATAGACGCCCGCGACTTCGGGCAGGATGTCCTGAATGGTGATGCTATCGCCGAGTTCCTTTTCCTTGGCGATCAGGCGTTCCACCGCGGCGTTGTTGAGCACGCGCTCGGTGTTGCGCAGCGGACGCATCACAAGGCGCGTATCGAGTTCGGAGGCGGCGAGGATCGCCTGCTTCACGTTCTCGTGCACCGGGGCTTCCTTGGTGGCGATAAAGCGCGTGCCCATGTTCATTCCCTGCGCGCCGAGCGCCAGGCTGGCGACCAAACTGCGCCCGTCGGCCATGCCGCCAGAGGACACGAACGGGATGTCGAGTTCATCGGCAGCGCGCGGCAGCAGGATGAAGTTGGGCACATCGTCCTCGCCCGGGTGGCCACCGCATTCGAACCCGTCGACGCTGACCGCATCGCAGCCGATATCCTGCGCCTTCAGCGAGTGGCGCACAGACGTGCACTTGTGAATCACCTTGATCCCGGCATCCTTCAAGGGCGGCAGCAGATCAACCGGATTGCGCCCGGCAGTCTCGACCACCTTCACCCCGCCATCGATCACGGCCTTCACCAGTCCGGGATAATCGGGCGGGGTAAGCGTTGGCAGGATCGTCAGGTTCACGCCGAAGGGCTTGTCGGTCATGTCCTTGCAGCGCGCGATTTCATTGGCGAGCTTTTCGGGCGTGCCCTGCGTCAGACCGGTGATGATCCCTAACCCGCCCGCGTTGGAAACCGCCGCGGCCATCTCGGCAAACCCGACATAATGCATCCCGCCCTGGATGATGGGGTGCTGGATGCCGAACATTTCGGTGATGGCGGTCTTCATGGCGTGGTCTCTCCCGTCCAAAGCAATATTTGGCGGAGACACAAGCGCGTTTGCGCGGGGCTTTCAAGCCCGCTTTTGGGGAGGCCCCGCCGCGATCTTGTGTGCCGTAACGTCAGGCGCCAGAGGAAAAGCCCTGCCTATTGGCGGTTGAACGCGAGCGCGAAGGTGACCGGCACCGCGGGCGTGATCGAGGGCAGCTGCGCCAGCGCGCGCAGTTCGCCCAGCTCGTCGGTCAGGCCGAACATGTCGGTGGTAACGATCACCGGCGCGGTCGGCACCACGGTGACGCGGTCAGCCGAGACACGGGTGACGAGCACTTCGGTCTCGAGCGCCTGCTCCATGCCCTTGAGCGCCACGGTCGCCTTCAGCGGGCGAGTGAGCGACTGGCCCACCGCGAGGCCCGCAAAGGCCTTGGGATCAAGCCTGGCGGTGATCGTCGCCTTGGGGTTCTCGGCCACCTGAAAGAAGATCTCGCGCATTCGCTCGTTGCGGATATCGACCCCGGTGTTGACCGAGGCGAGATCGATATCGAGGCTGGCCGTGCCATCGGCGGCGACGCTGCCGGAGAGCCGGTCAAACCGGTTGGCCTCGGCAATCTCGCCGGCCTTGATGCTGACATAGGTCAGCCGCGTGCCGGCCGGGTCGAGCGCCCAGGTCCCTTCGGTGAGCGGCGGCGCCTCGACGGCGGCATCCTTGGGCGCATCGGCCCCCTGCTCGGCGCAGGCGACAAGGACAAGGGCAAGCGCGGCGGCAATCGCGAAGGGGCGAAGGTTCGGCATCACGATCTCAAAACCTCTCATGCAGGAAGGGGGCGCCGAGCGATATGCGATTTGGCGCGCCGCTGGAAGGGGTGGATGCGGCTTGCCGTCAGACCGATGGGGACGCTGACCCTCCGAACCGTGGTCAGGCCGCGCCGATCGCCTGAAAGAAAGCGACGATTGCCGTCGAGCATCGCCTGCACGACATCGTCCGGCGACATCGCGTCGCGCCGCGCCTTGGTCAGCGCCGTGACCGGAGCATCGGCGGCCAGCGCGGTTGACGGCTGTCCGATCAGAAGCGCGGCTCCGAGCCCCGCCGCTCCGGCAATCGCGCTGCGGCGATCAATGTCGTTGCCTGTGTCACCAGCCATTTTCGAACGTCTCCCCCGCCGCATCAATCAGGCAGGGAGAAAGCTATCATGGGTTGAATGGCCCCAGAAGATATTTCGCGCGCAGACTATTCCCACTCGATCATCAACGAGACTTCTAAGATGTTAATTTGTCATGCACCAGAGGCTGCACCGCGGAAGTTCACCGTCAGTTTTAAACGTCAGAGTGCGGAGCGCCAGCATTGGCGCGGGTTTGCAGGCGATCCGGCCGGAAGCGACCTTTCGAGATCTATCGACATCTATCGACTCCAGGAACCATCCTGGACATCATCGATGCGCGCGCGTTTAGGTCAGGAGCACGACTGTTTCCCACGCTGCGCAGGTGTCCATGGTCTATTGACCCCGCAAACGCGGCGTAGGGCATGCCGCAGAGAACGGCCTGCCGCTCGGTCCAGCGCCCCCTTGTACCAAGAATCCAAGTGACACCTAGTGCGATTTTGATGTAAGCTTCCCAGCGTTGAGGTGGGGTTTGGTCTGGTGGTCGCGCTTTCTCGACCATCAATCCTGCCGGCGCAGGTCACGTGGGGGGGTAGATGCCCAACTGGCTGATTGTTTCGATTGTCGGCTCTGTCGTGCTGACAGTTCTGCTTAACCTGTTGCCGATGCTGTTTCCGAAGACTGCGCGCCGCGCTCAGGAGCGCATGATCGAGGAAATCAATAAGCAGCATGACTGGGAAGACGATGCCACCCGAGCCGGTCCGTCGCTGAAAGCCTTCTTTCCGTGGAAGGCCATGCTGGTTGTCTCGTTGGTGCTGACTGTGCTCATCAATCTCATTGGCTGGTTTGCGCGCTAGGGCCCGCCGGCCTGAACCGTGAAGCACTTGAAGCTGTAAGTCGCCGCTGAACCGGAGCACTTAACGGCTGCTTTCCGGCACTCTGACTGTCGCTTCAGGGTCGCTCAGCGAAATCTGCTGACGTCCGCTTTCCTAGACCGCGACCGACAGCAACGGGTCGGGAGCCGCCGTTAGATCGGGCAAGGCGAACGACCGAATCCAGCCACATAAAAGTCGACCTGCCACATCGAACAGTTCCGCGGCGATCACAATGCCAATCCAGCGCGTTTCGGGAGCCTAGTAGATCTTTATTCCGACAGGCCAGCCGATCTCGAAAACACCCGCCAGAAGCAGATAGATCCAACCCATACGCCGATCTCCATCAGGACGTGAACGGTCACTCCCACTCGATTGTGCCGGGCGGCTTGCTGGTGTAGTCATACACCACCCGGTTGATGCCCTGCACCTCGTTGACGATGCGGGTGGCGACGCGGGTCAGGAACCCGGCGTCGTAGGGAAAGACGTCTGCGGTCATCCCGTCGGTCGAGGTCACCGCCCGCAGAGCGCAGACCGAATCATAGGTGCGCGCGTCGCCCATCACGCCCACCGTTTTCACCGGCAGCAGCACCGCGAAAGCCTGCCAGATCGCGTCATAGAGGCCGGCATTGCGGATTTCCTCGAGATAGATCGCATCGGCCTTCCTCAGGATGTCGCAGCGTTCCTTGGTCACCTCGCCGGGGATGCGGATCGCAAGGCCGGGGCCGGGGAAGGGATGCCGGCCGACGAAAGCATCGGGCAGGCCCAGCTCGCGCCCGAGATCGCGGACCTCGTCTTTGAACAATTCACGCAGCGGCTCGACCAGCTGCATGTTCATGCGTTCGGGCAGCCCGCCGACATTGTGGTGGCTCTTGATCGTGACGCTCGGCCCGCCGGTGAAGGACACGGATTCGATCACATCGGGATAGAGCGTCCCCTGCGCGAGGAAGTCCGCACCGCCGACTTTGTTCGCCTCGGTCTCGAACACATCGATAAAGGTCTTGCCGATGAACTTGCGCTTGGCCTCGGGATCGGTGAGGCCCGCGAGCCCGCCGAGGAACAGCGCTTCGGCCTCCACGTGCACCAGCGGGATATTGTAGTGGTCGCGGAACAGAGTGACGACCTGCTCGGCCTCGTTCATCCGCATCAAACCATGATCGACAAACACGCAGGTCAGCTGGTCGCCGATCGCTTCGTGGATCAGCACCGCGGCGACCGCCGAATCAACCCCGCCCGAAAGCCCGCAGATGACGCGCTTGTCGCCCACCTGCGCGCGGATTTCGGCGATCTTGGTCTTGCGGAACTCGGCCATGGTCCAGTCGCCTGCCAGCCCGCAGACGTGGCGCACGAAATTGGCGATCAGCTTGCCGCCGTCGGGGGTGTGGACCACCTCGGGGTGGAACTGGGTGCCATAGAAACGCCGCGCCTCGTCCGCGATCACCGCGAAGGGCGCGCCGTCGGAGGTAGCGACGATGTCGAAGCCGGGGGCGAAGCGCGTGACCTTGTCGCCGTGGCTCATCCACACCTGATGCCGCTCGCCAACCTGCCACAACCCGTCGAACAGCGCGCAGTCAGCGGTGACAGTGAGGAAAGCGCGGCCGAATTCGCCGCCTTCACCGGTTTCATGCCCGGGCCGCACTTCGCCGCCCAATTGGTGGCTCATCACCTGCTGGCCGTAACAGATGCCAAGGATCGGCACGCCGGCGTCGAACAGCGCCTTCGGGGCGCGGGGCGAACCCTCATCGGGCACGCTGGCGGGCGAGCCCGAGAGGATAATGCCCTTGGACTGCAACCGGTGGAACGCCGCTTCGGCCTGGGTGAAGGGGGCGATCTCTGAATAAACGCCCGCCTCGCGCACCCGGCGCGCGATCAGCTGGGTCACCTGACTGCCGAAATCGACGATCAGAATGCATTCGGGGACACCCGTTTCAGGGACAGGGGAGTCGCCCGTTGCCGGGCCGGAGGAGTGCGCGCTCATGGCCGCCGATTACGGAGCGCGCTCGGCGCTGTCCAGCACCGCTGTGTCCGCATCGGCGATTTTGCAGTGCAGCATATTTTTTCAGGCCTCTTTTCTGCAGGTTCCCGCAAAAAATACCGCAGATGCGTTGCAATCTTTGGAACTATTCGCGCGCTTTTCGCATTTGCACATTTCTCTTGTGCACTGCACCAGAATTTCAAACAGCAACTGAATGTCGGCCAATGGCATCATTCCTACGACACCCTCTCAAGGCGGGAGTATTTCCCATGCATTTCATCCTACCCCTGATCGCCCTTGCCGCCGCTTCCCCGCTGGCTGCGGAAACCGTCACCCTGCGCGTCGCCTATGGTGATGTCGACGTGACCAGCACCGAAGGCCGCGCCGCGCTCGAAGCGCGCATCGATGCCAAGCTGCGAGAGGCCTGCAAGCTCGAAGGCGCCGGTCGTTACACCTTCGGCCGCACTGTGATCGACGAGAAGTGCGTTGCCGATGTCCGCATCGCAGCGCTCGCCGAAGTCGAGCGCATCGCCGCGGCCGAAGCTCGCGCCGGACGCGCTGTCGCCGCCAACCGAGCCGGGACAAACCTCTAAAAGCACAGACGGCCGCCGGCGCGATCCGGCGGCCGGTTTGCGGTTTTCGCGGGCTATGTTTTTGTGTTTTATTCAACCACGTTTAGTGGTTTCGCATTTTTATTCGGGTCCACCCGACCCCCGATATCCGCCCCCCCACCCGCGC
>JBKDUW010000037.1:0-10368 GCA_046339235.1 Erythrobacteraceae bacterium
CTGCTGGCGTGCGGCTTCGGCGAGGTTGATGAAAATCGGGGTGTGGCCCGGATCGACCGCCAGCGCCGCCTCGAAGGCGTCAATCGCGGCCTGCGACTCGCCCGCCTTGAGCGCCGCCTGCCCCTGCGCAATCAGCGCCGCCGCGCGCGGATCGGGCGCAGCGCCCGGCCCGGCACTGAGCACGCTCGCCGTCATGGCCAGACATAGCGAGAGAGCGGCGGCAGCAGGCGCAAAACGCATCAGAAGCTCCTTCAGTGCTTGAGACCGGGAACCGGAAGGCTGGGTCATAACGCCGGAGCGTATCAGGGTGCACGCAGGCAGGCGATGAAAACACCCTCCGTCCCGTCATGAAGCGGATCGCGCCGGTAACCTTGGCCCTGCGCGCGGCCCAGGGGCAGGCTCAGGGGTTCGGCCTGCCAGCCGGGATGGCGGGTGAGGAAGGCGGTAATCCGATCCGTGCCCTCGCTATCGAACAGCGAGCAGGTGACGAAGGACAGCGTCCCGCCGGGCCGCACCAGATAGGAGCCGATCTCGAGCACATGATCCTGCAAGGCATTGAGCCGCGCCAGTTCCGCCGGATCGAGTCGCCAGCGTCCTTCGGGGCTTCTGCGCCATGTCCCGCTGCCCGAACACGGCGCATCGACCAGCACGTGATCGGCCTTACCCGCCCAATTGCCCAGCACGCGCATCTCGCGGGTCGGATCGAGCAGCACAGTGTGATCGATCTGGGCGCCGGCCCGCTCGGCGCGCGGGGCAAGGTTGCCCAGACGCCGCTTGTCGGTATCGGCCGCGATAATGCTCGCGGCATTGCCGAGCCGTGCGGCCAGCGCCAGCGTCTTGCCGCCGCCGCCTGCGCACAGATCGATGATGGTATCGCCCGGAGCCACCGGCAAGGCCTCGATGATCAGCTGGCTGCCGAGGTCCTGCACTTCGATCAGGCCGTCGGCATAGGCCTGCCACTGCTCGACCTGCGTGCCCGAGGCAAAGCGCAGGCCCTGCGCGGCGGCGAGCGGTTCGCCCGCTTCGGGCAGTGCGATGGCGTCGCGGTCAGCCTTGAGCGCATTGACCCGGATGTCGAGCGGCGCGCGGCCCAGCATCGCGGCAATCTCCGGCCCGCCCAGCCCCGAGGCGCGCAAGGCAGCCGCGAGCCATTTGGGGGCAAGGCCGGTCTTGGCGATCGCCTCGCCCTCGGCGCGGACAGCCGGACCATGCTGCGAGCCATCGAACAGCGCGGCGATGGCAGGGTCCGCCGACGCCACGGCCAGCATTGCAGCGCGCCCGCTTTCGGGCACCGGGCCGCACAGGCGGATCGCCTGATAGACCAGATCGCGCACCGCGCGGCGATCCTTGGAACCGGCATAGCGGCGCGCACGGAAATATTCGGCGATGATCCGGTCAGCGGGCGCTCCTTTCCCGCGCGCGGCCGGAATGATCATATCGAGCAGCTCGATCGCCGCCTGCACGCGGGCAGCGGGGATCATGAACGGGGCCTAGCGCGTAGGATAATTGGGTGCCTCTCGGGTGATCGCCACATCATGCACATGGCTTTCGGACAGACCGGCATTGGTGATCCGCACGAATTTGGCGCGTTCCTGCAATTCGGTGATCGTGCGCGAGCCGGTGTAGCCCATCGCCGCCTTGACCCCGCCGACCAGCTGGTGGACCACGTCCGCCGCCGGGCCCTTGAAAGGCACCTGGCCCTCGATCCCCTCGGGCACCAGCTTCATCGCCGAGACGTCCTGCTGGAAATAGCGGTCAGCCGAGCCGCGCGCCATCGCACCGACCGAGCCCATGCCGCGATAGGCCTTGTAGCTGCGGCCCTGGTAGAGGAACACCTCGCCCGGGCTTTCGGTGGTGCCTGCCAGCATCGAGCCGATCATAACGCTCGACGCCCCCGCCGCCAGCGCCTTGGCGGCATCGCCAGAGGTGCGCAGGCCGCCATCGGCAATCACCGGCACGCCCGACTTGGCCGCTTCGGCGGCGCTTTCCATGATCGCGGTCAGCTGCGGCACGCCCACGCCTGCGACCACGCGGGTGGTGCAGATCGAGCCCGGCCCGATCCCGACCTTGACCGCATCGGCCCCGGCATCGACCAGTGCGCGGGTCGCTTCGGCGGTGGCGACATTGCCTGCGATCACCTGCACCGAATTGGAGAGCTTCTTCACCCGCTCGACCGCGCGGGCGACTTCGATATTGTGGCCGTGGGCGGTGTCGATCACGATCACGTCAACCTCGGCATCGACCAGGGCTTCGGTGCGGGCAAAGCCGGCATCGCCCACAGTGGTGGCCGCCGCGGCGCGCAAGCGGCCGGTGCCGTCCTTGGTGGCGTTGGGGTAATTGACCGCCTTTTCGATGTCCTTGACGGTGATCAGACCGATGCAATGGAAGGCATCATCGACCACCAGCAGCTTCTCGATCCGGCGCGAATGGAGCAGGCGGCGCGCCTCTTCCTGCCCGGTGCCGAGCGGCACGGTGGCGAGGTTCTCGGTGGTCATCAGTTCGCGCACCGGCTGCAAGGGGTTCTCGGCAAAGCGCACATCGCGGTTGGTGAGAATGCCGACCAGCCGGCCGCCTGCATCCACCACCGGAATGCCGCTGATGCGGTGAAGCTGCATAAGCGCCTGCGCCTCGCCCAGCGTGGCATCGGGGTGGATGGTGATCGGGTTGACCACCATGCCGCTCTCGTAACGCTTGACCGCACGCACCGCAGCGCATTGCGCATCGATATCGAGATTGCGGTGCAACACACCGATCCCGCCCAGCTGCGCCATCGCGATCGCCATGTCGGCCTCGGTCACGGTGTCCATCGCCGAGGACAGTACCGGAATACTCATTCTGATCTCGCGGGTCAGCCGGGTCGAGGTATCGGCCATGCTCGTCAGGACGTTGCTTTCCGCGGGGCGGAGCAGAACATCGTCAAAGGTCAGGCCGAGCGGGATATCCATGTGCGCCACTTTCAATTACGAGAGGGGATCTCCGGCGGGGGAGATTCGTGGCGGCCCATGTAACCGCGGTTTGCCGATTGCGCTAGGGTGCGACAGCAGCGGGTGGCGAATAGCGCGCGGGATCGGCCAGCTGGCGGATCAGCGCCTCGTGCAACAGCAGATCGTCGATCGCCCCGCCCAGCTCCACCACCTCGGCTTCATCGCCCGCACGGTGGTAGCGGCTGGCGAGGAAAGGATCGAGCACCTTGCGCGAACCATAGGTGCTCGACAGCAGCACCGTCGGAACGCCCTTCTGGAGCAGCACCCAGCCGTCCTGCCGCTGGAGGAAGCTATCCGCGAGGCTCTGGTCGCCAATCACCCGCCCGCGCTTTGCGACCTCATCGAGGATCACCGGATCGAGCGGCGTCTGGCCGCGCCCGATGAAGCCAAGCGGGCTTCCGGCCGGTGCGACCGCCATCATGTCGAAGTTGAAGGCCGCCACGATCCGGTCGAGCGGCACCGGCGTGTTCCTGACAAAGGCGCGGGCGCCGAGCAACCCGGCCTCCTCGGCGCTGGTGGCGAGCACATAGACGTCGCGCCCGAGCGGCGGTGCGGCCTTGAGCCGCCGTGCAAGCTCCAGCATCATCGCCACGCCGCTGGCATTGTCAGCCGCGCCGTTGCAGATCCGGTCGGATGCATCGGGCGGGCCGCATTCGCCGAGATGATCCCAATGTGCCAGCAGCAGCACCGCGCCCGATCCCGGCACAGTGCCGGAGATCAGCCCGAGCACATTCTGGCTGGGAAATTCGCGGCGGTCCGAGGTAGCCTCGATATTCACGGCAAGGTTGAGTTCGAGCGGGGCGAAATCGCTGTGCTGCGCCTCGGCCTTGAGCATGGCCCAGCGCTTGGCACCGAGCACGCCGACGAGCGCGGCTTCGGTGATATAGGCCGAGAGCGTGTCCTGCTCCTCGAGAGCGAGCTGCACCGGGCCGCGCTCCTGGGTGCGGCGCACCGCAGCGAGCGCCTGAGCATCGGGGAGCACGGTCACCACCGCCGTCGCGCGTTGACGGAACAGGGCCTCGGCCCGCGCAGCAACGCGCCCGGGATCCGGCAGCATCACCGCGACCGCGCCGGCCATGGCATCGCCCAGCACCGAGCCGTCGCCATTGCCGACAAACACCACCGGAACGCCCGTCCCCGGCCCGCTCGCGGCAATCGCGCGGCGGCGCGGGGTGAAGACGGCGGCATCGCTATCGGGCACGATCACGCTTTTGCGGCCCTGGATCAGCGTCAGCCGGCTGGTCTGCGGCTCGGTTGCCACCAGATCGACCGGCATGCGCCAATAGGAGCCGGGATCATTGGTGCCGGTAACCAGACCGACCTCGCCAAAGCGCTTTTCGAGATATTCAATGGTCGCCCGCCCGCCCGGCGTGCCCGGCTTGCGACCGGCGAGATCATCACTCGCCAGCACCGCGATATCGGCGCTGAGGCGCTGCTCGATCCCGGCGCGTTCGCTCGGCGGCACGCTGCTCGTAAGAGGCGCGCGCGCGCAGGCGGCGAGCATCAGGCTTGCCGCCACCGCCACCACAAGACGCAAGCGGTTGAACCTCATTCGGCGGTCCAGCCCCCGTCGATGCTGTAATTGGCGCCGGTGATGTTGCGCGCTGCCTCGCCGCACAGGAACACCGCCAGCGCCGCGACATCTTCGGGCAGGACAAAGTTCTTGGTCGGCTGCTTGGCGAGCAGCACGTCGTTGATCACCGCCTCGCGGGTCATCCCGCGCGCGGCCATGGTGTCGGGGATCTGGTTTTCCACCAACGGGGTCCAGACATAGCCCGGGCTGATACAATTGGCAGTGACGCCGTGTGTGGCGAGTTCGAGCGCGATGGTCTTGGTGAAGCCCGCCAGCCCGTGCTTGGCCGCGACATAGGCGCTCTTGAACGGCGAGGCGGCGAGCGAATGCGCGCTGGCGGTGTTGATGATCCGGCCCCAGCCTTTCGCCTTCATCCCGGGCACCGCCAGGCGCGTGGTGTGAAACGCGGCCGAAAGGTTAAGCGCCAGAATCGCGTCCCACTTTTCGGGCTGAAACTCCTCGACCGGGGCGACGTGCTGCATCCCGGCATTGTTGACGAGGATGTCGATCGGGCAGACATCGGCCATCATTTGCGCGATCGCGCCTGCGTCCATCAGGTTGGCGCCGTTGTAGCTCGCGCCCAGTTCCTTGCACAGCACGGCAATTGCCGCCGCATCGCCCAGCCCGTTCAGCACCACCTCGGCGCCCTCGGCCGCCAGCGCGCGCGCCACCGCCAGCCCGATCCCGGAGGTCGAGCCGGTCACGAGCGCCCGCTTGCCTGCGAGATTCTTGCCCTTGAGCATTGGCGACAACTCCTGCAATTGTATGCGGCTGGCCTTTGCTTTTGCCGCGCGCGATGCGGCTGTCCAGCGAATTGAACAGGCGGGGGAATGACACATGAAGCTCGGGCCATACGACAGCGGCGACATTGATGTCCGTTCGAGCGGCGGCGGCGGAATGGGGCGCGCAGGCGGCATCGGTTGCGGCACACTGGTGATCGCGCTGATCGGCGCGGTGGTGTTCGGGCTCGACCCGATGCAGACCATCGGCATGGTCGAAGGCGTCCAACAGCAGACCGCGCCTGCCAGTGGCAGCAGCAGCGACATGAGCGAGGAACAGGTCTGCGCTGTCAACGCCTACGCCACCGAAGCCTGCGGCGCGCTCGCCAGCCTCAATGCCACCTGGGCCGCAACCTTCGAGCGCAACCGCATTCCGTTCTCGCGCCCGGTGCTCGATCTCTACCGCGACGGGCGGGTCGCAACCGAAGGCTGCGGCAGCGCTACCTCGGCGGTGGGGCCGTTCTACTGCCCGGCCGACAAGGGCATCTATATCGACACCAGCTTCTACGACACCCTCGCGCAGATGTCGGGCACGGGGGGCGATTTCGCGCGGCTCTATGTGATCGCGCATGAATATGGCCACCACATCCAGAGCATCACCGGGCTGTCCGATCAGGTCAGGCAGGCGCAGCAGCGCAATCCTTCGTCCTCCAACCAGCTGCAAGTGGCGATGGAGTTGCAGGCCGATTGTTATGCCGGGATGTGGGCAGGCAAGAATCGCGACCGGATCGAGGCTGGCGACCTCGAAGAAGGCCTCGCCGCCGCCAGCGCGATCGGGGATGATACCTTGCAACGCGGCGCCGGACAACGCATCAACCCCGAGAGCTTCACGCACGGCACCAGCCGCCAGCGCATGGCGGCGCTCAAGCTCGGATTGGAAAGCCAGGATGATGCCGCCTGCGATGTCTTTTTCGAAGGGGCATAAGCTTGCCCTGCTAATGGCACTCGCCGCGCCTGCGCCGGTGCTCACGCAGGTCATGCCCGAACCCGATGTCACCGAGGTCGCCAAGACCCCGCTGCGCGATCTCAATATCGACCCCAAGGATATTCCCGAGCCCCTGCGGGTCGCGGTGGAGAGCCCCTACGAGACCGCGCGGCTGAAAAACTGCAAAGTGATCATCGGCGATATTGCCGAGCTCGATCGTGTGCTCGGCGCGGATTACGATATCGCCGAAAGCGACGGCAAAGACCGCTTGAGCGAGGGGCGGATCGGAGAGAGCGTGGTCGGCTCGATCATCCCCTTCCGCAGCATCGTGCGCGAAGTGACCGGTGCGGCCAGCAACGAGCGCGCCCTGCAAGCCGCCTTTACTGCGGGCATGGTACGGCGCGGTTTCCTCAAAGGTGTGGGGCTGGGCCGCGGGTGCAAATACCCCGCGCGGCCCAGGCCTGCGGCCAAGCCGGGCAAGTAGCCCCGCCTCAGCCTTCCTTCTCGCCCCACCGCGCGAGGGTGCGATCAAGCTCCTTGAGGATCTGCTTGCGGGTTTCCTCGGGGATGTCCTTGTCGGCTGCAATCTCGGCGCGGGCTTCCTCGAGCCCCTTGCGCGCCGAGGCGTAGACCCGCGACTGGCAGATGCTGACCACCTGCGTGCCGTTGCTGGTGGTGCTCTCGCTCACTTCCTCGCTGCCGGGCTTGCATTCGTGGCGCACGATCACCCGGTTCTGGCTAGCCGCTCGCGCACCATCGGCAGCGGCCTGAGCTTCGGCCATGATGCGCGGCAGATCGGCGAGCGCGCGGTCGGCTTCGGCCAGACCTTCGCGCAGACCGGCAAGGATTTCCTCGCGATCGGCCGGATCAAGGCCTTCGAGTTCGGCCATAGTGCCGTCCATCGCCGCGCCGTCAGGCCCGCTGCGAACCACCATGCGCACGCGCTTTTCCTTGCCGTCCTCGCCCGTGAACACGCGTTCGATGACCTCAACATTGCCAGCGCCTTCGGGCGGAGTCGGGGCTTCGGGCGGCAGCGGCGGCTCGGGTGGCAGCGGCGCTTCGGGCGGTGACGGAGGTGCGGGCGGTGCGGGCGGCTCGGGTACTTCCTGCGTGGTTTCGCTCGCGGCGTAGCTGATCGATGCCGTGAGCGGCAGGATCATCAGGGCAGCGCCGAGCACAGCGCCGCCGGCGATCCGGCTGCGCGGCGAAGAATGGGACATGGACAGGCTCCTCAGACGTTCGACAATGGATTTCTCGCCCAGCACAGGGCAGGCCATCGGCGCGGTCATCGCGGCAATCGGCGCGGCGTTGGGACTGGCGGCAAAGCGGGCAATCAAAAGGGCATAGGCGGCGCGCTCTTCGGCATCGGCGCGGGCGATCACGCGGGCATCACAGGCCGCTTCCTGATCGCGCCGCAGCGCCAGCCAGCCGTAGCGGCCCAGCGGGTTCCACCAGTGCAGCGCAAACAGCGGCTGCACGATGACATTGATCACCAGATCGAACCCGCGATGATGCGCCAGCTCGTGCGCCAGTGCCAGATCACGGGCGCGGCGATCATGCAGCGCCATGAATCCGGGCGGCAGCGCGATCACAGGATCGAGCACGCCGAACGCCAGCGGGGCCGCAGTGCCGGGGGTCTCGACCAGCCGGATCGCGCCCAGCAGCGCCGGAATACGCCCGACCTCGCGCGCATCGGCGAGCAATTCATCGCGCAGTTCGAAATAGGCGGCAAAGCGGCGCCACAGGAACACCCCTGCCCCGCCCAACCATGCCAGCAGCAGCGCCTCGGTGACCGGCCAGTCGGTCAGCAGCGCGATGACATCGAACCCGGCCGCGGGCGAGGTTTGCAACGGCGCAGCGCTGGCGGGTTCAGCCGCCTGCCACACCGCCAGCTCTTGCGCCGGCAGCGGGGCGGCGACCGGTTCGGCAGCGGGCGGCGGCGCCATCCAGGCCGGCACCGTAATCGGCGGCAGCACAAGCCGCAGCATCGGCAGCGCCCACAGCGCATAGGTAACCTGCGGCCCGCACCAGCGCGCCACCGGACGGCGCACCAGCAACACCAGCGCTATCAGCACTCCGGTCCACACCAGCGTATGGACGATCACCCCGATCATGGCCGCAGCTCCTTCAGCAGTGCCTCGATATCGGCAAGATCGTCTTCGGTGAGCGCCTCGCTTTCGGCCAGATGCGCGACCAGAGAGACGGCGCTGCCACCGAACAACCGGTCAACCAGCCGCCGCGATTCGCCCCCGACATAGGCGTCGCGCGCAATCAGAGGCGTGTAGAGATAGCGCCGGCCATCGGGCGCGGAGGCAATCGCGCCCTTCTGGACCAGCCGCGCCAGCAGCGTCTTGACCGTGGCGAGGCTCCAGCCGCGCGCGGCGCACACCGCCTCGCACACATCAGTAGCGGTCTGGCGCGGACGCTCCCACAGGGCATCCATAACCGCATATTCGGCATCGGTGATGCGTTCGTGGGCAGTATCTTCCGGGGTGTTCACGTGGCTGACTCCCTGACGACTGATTACAACTGTAGTCACAACGGCTACGGTTGTAAACATTGCCGCCCGATGAACGACCCACTTGCCCGCTTGCGCCTCGACGAGCCGCCGATATGCTCGGACGAATGACAAACCGCGCGATCCTGTCCACCCTGCTCCTCGCTCTTGCCGCCCCCGCGCTGGCGCAAACCGAGACGGAGGAATTCCTGCCGCTCACCCAACCTGCCGAAATCGCACCGGGCGAGCCGGAGAAACAGGTGGGCGAGCTGATCTTCCGCGGCGGGTTGGAGATCATGCCCGACAAGGCCGGGATCGGCGGTATATCGGGGCTCGAATGGCACGACGGCGCGCTCCACGCGGTCAGCGATGACGGGCGCTGGCTGGTGCTCACGCCCGAGGATGTGAAGGGGCGGCTGGTCGATGTCTCGGGCATCACCATCGCGCCGCTCAAAGATGCCAAGGGCGGCAAGCTCGGCAACAAGGAGCGCGGCGATGCCGAGGCGATCGCGCGCCTGCCGGACGGCACATGGCTGATCGCCTTCGAGCGCGAGCACCGCATTGCACGCTATGCCGAATTCGGCGGCGCGGCGACCGGCAGCGAGGATCGCGCCGCGGTGCTGCTCGCTGGGGCCGAGGCCAATGCCGGGATCGAGACGCTCGCCGCCTCTGCGGGCGGGCTGCTGGTGTGCGGCGAGTGGGCCGATCCGGCGCGCCCCAATTGCCTGCGGATCACCGCGGCGGGCGCGCAAAGCTTTGCCCTGCCCGCGCCTGCCGGAATCGCCGAGGCCGGCGGCGTGCCGACCGATGCCGACTGCGCCGATAACGGCACCTGCTACGTCCTGTTCCGCAGCTTTACGCCGGGCGCAGGCAACCGCGCCGCGATCCTGAAGCTTGCGCCTGACAACAGCGCCGCCCCGCTCGCCGTCCTCGCCCCGCCGCTCGCGCTCGACAATTTCGAGGGGCTGGCCTTGCGCGAAACCGAGCGCGGAAGCTTCCTTTACCTCGTCTCAGACGACAATTCCCGCAATTGCGACACCAAGCCCGGCGCGGGATGCCAGCGCACGCTGCTGATGAAGTTCGAAATCGCCGGGACCACCCCCTCGGCCCAGGCGCAGGCCGTGGTCGCCGCCGCTGCGCCGACACACGCGACCGCCCGCCCGGGCAAGCGCCCCTGCCCTGCGGCCGCCAGCACCAGCGTGGTGCTGACCACCGAACTCGGCGAGAGCATCAGTGCGCACGACACCGACCGCGCGCCGGTCACCGCGGACAATTTTCTGCGCTATGTCGACGAGAAGCGGTTTGACGGGACGGTGTTCTACCGCGCGATGCGGCTGGACCACGAGCCGAAGCCAAATGGCCTGCTGCAAGGCGGGACGCGGTGGGAGGCCAAGCGCATCCTGCCCGGCATCACCCACGAGCCGACCAGCCAGACCGGCCTCACCCACACCCACGGCGCGCTGTCGATGGCGATGGGCGCACCGGGCACCGCCAATGGCGACTTTTCGATCATGATCGAGGACCAGACCGGCCTCAACGCCGATCCCTCGTCGAGCGATCCGGTGTGGAAGAGCGGCTATGCGGTGTTCGGCTATGTCACCGAAGGGATG
>JBKDUW010000038.1:0-6619 GCA_046339235.1 Erythrobacteraceae bacterium
CGCGCTACGCCGCCAAGCGTTAGCCGGCGAAGGGTCCGGAACGGTCGGACAGTCCTCAAATGTGACAGTCTGCAATTCGCAGTCGCACAAAATGCGTTTTTCTATGTAATGTGACATGAGGAATGCGCGCATAGGGAGCGCTCCCTAGGGGGAATTTTGAATAAATCGCGTGACGCCGAAACTTCTGGAATCGGCCCGGCACTAGAACGTCGATCCGAAACTCGTGCCCTCGCCCGAGCGGCGGCGACCGCGCAACTATGCGATGATCTTGCTGGCCGATGGCATCCCTTTCAATCTCGCTTTTGCGACGGCAAGGCTGATCTGGGAACGATATTGGGCCGAGCCGCGCTCGATGCTCGCCGCGCAGGCGATGCTGCCGACCTACTACACCATCGCGCTTTGTACGGGCTGAAGGCGCTATCCGACTGACTCTACGCCGCCCGCAAGGCCGTGATCGCGGTGGTGATCTCCGCCGGGCTGATCAATTTCCTTGCCTTCTACACCAAGTCCAACCAGAATTTCTCGCGCTCTGCGGTCACAATCGGACTGTTGTTCTCGATCCTGCTGGTGGTGGTGATGCGCCGCCTGATCGCGGGCCTCATCGAATGGCGTTGGGCCGGGCGAATCGCCAACCGTCTGGTAATCAAGGACGGCAGATCGAGCTTCCCCTATCCCGATGCCGTGTCGGTTTCGGCGGCGCATTACGGGCTCGATCCCGGCAGCCATGATCCCTTCATGCTCGACCGGCTGGGCAAGCTGCTGCGCAATCAGGATCACGTGGCGGTCAGCTGCCCGCGCGAACGGCGCCACGACTGGGCCTTGCTGCTCAAATCTGCCGGGGTTTACGGCGAAATCGTGAGCGAGCCGGCGCCATAGCCTCGGAGCGGTCGACGTCCATCGCTATGACGAGCTGGACCGCACCACGCTGGTTGTCTCGACCGGCCCCTTGCGGCTGCGGTCGCGGCTCATCAAGCGCGCTTTCGATACCGCCGTGGCGGCCGCAGCGCTGCTGGGATTCTTGCCGCTGCTGATTGCGGTGGCGGTGGCAATCAAGCTTGAGGACGGCGGCCCGGTGCTGTTCATCCAGCGCCGGCTGGGGCGCGGCAACCAGTTCTTCGAGATGCTCAAGTTCCGCTCGATGCGCGAGGAAAAGCTCGATCACAACGGCAGCCGCTCGACCGCGCGCGACGATGACCGGATCGCCCGCATCGGTGCCTTCATCCGCCGCACCAGCATCGACGAGCTCCCGTAACGATCAACGTGCTCAAGGGCGAGATGTCGATCGTCGGCCCGCGCCCGCACGCGATCGGCAGTCAGGCGAACAACAAGTTCTTCTGGGAAGTCGACCGCAAATACTGCCAGCGCCATTGCCTGAAGCCGGGGCTTACCGGGCTTGCGCAGGTGCGCGGCCACCGCGGCGCGACCGAGCGCGAGCAAGACCTCACCGACCGGTTACAATCCGATCTCGAATATATCGCCGACTGGTCGCTGCTGCGCGACATCGAGATCGTGCTGCGCACCGCGATGGTGCTGAAGCACGATAATGCATACTAGGCACCTCCGCGCCGGGGCTACCTAGAGCGGCTTACTTCTTTTCGCGCTGGGCACGGCGAAGCTGCCTGTCACCCGTCCACCCTTGCCCGTGGTGCTGCCCGGAAAGCTGCCACCCGCGCTGCCGTCGACGCTCGACAGCCCGCTTTCGAGATCGATCACCAGCCGCCCGCCATTGAGCGTATCCGTCCCGCGCCGCAGCCGGACATTGCCGGCCAAGGTGATGATCCGGCGGCCGAAATCATAGATTGCATTGTCGCCGCTGGCGCGCTCGTCGCCGCGAGTCACTTCGACCCCGCCGGTGGCGGTAATGCGCTGGATGCTGAGCGATCCGGTGTCTTCGAAATTGACCAAGGTGCGGGTCGAGCGAACGGTCAGACCGGCCTGCTCGATCACCACATTGCCCGACAGGATCACGCGGTTCTCGCGGTCCTGCAGCTCGATCCGGTCGGCGGCGTAGTTCACCGGCGCGGAGGAATCGTGGCTGGCAATGCCCTGCGCCTGCAGCGCCATCCCGCCGGCCAGCGCGGCGGTGAGCGCAAAGCCACCGCTGCCCCATGCGAGGGCGGCGCGGCGCAGATCGGAGTGTGCGGTCGGCTTTGTCATCACGGCATCCTCAGCTTGCCCGGAATCATGGAGAGCCGCGCATCGCCCTCAAGCGTCAGCGTGCGCGTGCCCAGATCGGCGCGGATCGTTCTGGCGGAGAAGGTGCCGGCCGAGACTTCGCCCGAGACGCCCGCATCGCCGCGCATCACCCGCGCCTTCAGATCGACCGAAACGCCGTCTGCGGTCATGGTGTAGCCATCGCTTGCGGTCAGCCGCACCGGGCCGGTCACGCTCACAGTCTCGGCGTCGATATCATAGGTGCCGCCGCCCGCGCTTAGCCGCGCCGGGCCATCCGAAAGCGCAATCTGCGCCACCAGATCCTGCATCCGCACCAGCCCTTCGATGCTCGAACGCTGCACCGCCTCGCCCGCCATCAGCGAGAAGGGGCGGCCCTGATTGTCGCGCCCGCGATACATCGCATTATCGACGCTGAGGCGCTCGTCGATCAGCGCCACCTTGTTGCGATCGAGCAGAAAGCTCACCTCGCCGCGCGGGGAGAGAGGCGTGATCACCATCAGCGCGGCCACGATCCCGACCGCCATCGGCAGCGCGCGCGCGAGAAACCCCACCAACCGGTCGTGCGAGCCGCCGGGCGCGGCAAACCGCTGGCGGCGGCCGCGCAGCGCAAGAGCCTCGCTGGTCTCCATCTCGGTGTGACTGCTGACCATGGCGCGCGCCCAATCCTTCCGATACGCTGCTAGGCGTGCGCGAAGATATCAGCTTCGGGCCAGCCGGCCAGATCGAGCAGCGCGCGGGTCGGCAGGAAATCGAAGCACGCCTGCGCAATCTCCATCCGCCCCTCGCGCTCGAGTCGCGCCGTGAGCTCGGCCTGCAAGCGGTGCAGGTAGCGCACGTCGCTCGCCGCGTAATCGCGCTGCGCGTCGGACAGCACCGGCCCGCCCCAGTCGCTCGACTGCTGCTGCTTCGACAGATTCTCGCCCAGCAGCTCCTCAACGAGGTTTTTGAGGCCATGCCGGTCGGTATAGGTGCGGGTCAGGCGGCTGGCGATCTTTGTGCAGAACACCGGCCCCGCCATCACCCCGAGATAGTGGTAGAGCGCCGCCAGATCGAAGCGCGCGAAGTGATAGAGCTTCACCCGCGAGGTATCGGCCAGCAGCGCCTTCAGATTGGGCGCATCATAGCTGCTGCCCGGATTGAAGCGCACCAGATGCTCGTCGCCCGAACCATCGGACAATTGCACCACGCACAGCCGGTCACGGGGCGTGACGAGGCCCATGGTCTCGGTGTCGATCGCAATTGCGCCGGTCCCTGCGAGCACGCCGGGGAGCAGGTCTTCCTCGTGAAAATGCACAGCCATGCGGCAAGCCCTACGCTGATTGGGGAAAGAGGGAAAGCGCAGAGTAGCGCGAGGGCGGGCGCGGAGTGTAGCGGTGAGTGCATGGCCGCAGAGACCATCCCCGAAAGCTGGCGCGCGGCGCTCGAACCGGCGCTCGCCAGTCCCGAAGCACGGCGGCTGGGCGGGTGGCTGACGGCGGAAGAAGGCGCGGGCAAAGTGGTCTATCCGCCGCGCGGAACACGACTGGCCGCCCTTGCCCTGACCCCGCTGGAGGCGGTGCGCTGCGTAATCCTCGGGCAGGATCCCTATCACGGGCCGGGCCAGGCGCATGGCCTCGCCTTCTCGGTGCAGGACGGGGTCCGCCTGCCGCCCAGCCTCGTAAACATCTACAAGGAACTGGAGAGCGATATCGGCTTACCACGCCCGGCGACCGGCAACCTTGCCAAATGGGCCGAGCAGGGCGTGCTGCTGCTCAACAACACGCTCACGGTCGAGGCAGGGCTGGCGGGGAGCCATGCCGGGCGCGGATGGGACGCGATCACCGATGCTGCGGTCGCCGCCGTGGCGGAGCG
Organism: Erythrobacteraceae bacterium; assembly: GCA_046339235.1. Taxonomy (GTDB): domain Bacteria; phylum Pseudomonadota; class Alphaproteobacteria; order Sphingomonadales; family Sphingomonadaceae; genus Erythrobacter. The sequence continues at coordinate 4,027 of JBKDUW010000038.1, forward strand.
CGGCGTGCCGACCGTGTTCATCCTGTGGGGCAGCCATGCGAAGAAAAAGGCGGGCCGCATCCCCGCGCTGGGCCGCAGCGACGCGCATCTAGTGCTGGCCTCAGCCCACCCAAGCCCGCTATCAGCGCATAACGGCTTTTTCGGCTCGCGTCCGTTCAGCCAGGCGAATAGCTTCCTTGAGGCGCATGGGCGCGGCGTGATTGATTGGAGTTTGTGATGAGTGACGATGTGATCCTGCTCGATGTCGCGGATGGCATCGCCACCGTCACCTTGAACCGCCCGCAAGCGATGAACGCATTGAACCGCGCGCTGCGGGCACGGCTCGCCGAGGTTATGCGCGCGGTCGATGTCGACGACAACGTGCGCGCGGTGATCTTGTCCGGCGCGGGCGAGCGGGCCTTCACTGCGGGCCTCGACCTCAAGGAACTCGGCAGCGAGGCCGGCGCGCTCGGCAGCGCCAATGCCACCGATCCGGCGGACAATCCGGTGAAGGCGATCGAATTGTGCAAGAAACCCGTGATCGGCGCGATCAACGGCGTGGCGATCACGGGCGGCTTCGAAGTCGCGCTCGCCTGCGATGTGCTGATCGCCAGCGAGAACGCGCGCTTTGCCGATACCCACGCGCGGGTCGGGATCGTGCCGGGCTGGGGCCTGTCGCAGAAACTCTCGCGCATGATCGGCATCAGCCGCGCGAAGGAACTGGCCTTCACCGGCAACTTCCTCGACGCGGCGACGGCGCACAGCTGGGGGCTGGTGAACCACGTGGTCGCTGCGGAAGAACTTCTGCCGCTGGCGCGCAAGCTGGCGGGCGACATGGCGGGCATCGATCCGGCCTTCCTCGCGGCCTACAAGCGCCTGATCGACGATGGCTATGCGCAAAGCTTCGGCGAAGGGCTGGCGCTGGAGGCGGAGCGTTCCTCCGCCGCCAATTCCGCCGTAGCCCCGGAGGAAGTCGAAGCCCGCCGAGCGGCCGTGCAGGAACGCGGGCGCACCCAGGGCTAGGGCCGCAAGCAACATCTGGCGGTTGTCTCCGCACAGGCGTATGATCACCGCGCCGGGGCAGGAGAAAACGTCATGATCGACATCGAACGCCTATCGCCTTTAGCCCACCGGATCGTCCTCTACGGCGAGATCACCTACGACGACGTCGCCGCCTTCGTCGCCTTCGCCAAGGCGCGGGACGCAGCCGGCGAGGGCGGCAATGTGCTGTTCGACCTCGTTGCGATGGCGGGCATCCCGCCGCTCTCCGCCTTCACGCTTGAACTGGTCAATATCGTGCCGATCATGCGCTGGGTGTGGCGGCTCGATCGTATCGCGATCATCTCCGACGAGGCTTGGCTGCGCGCCGCCTCGCGGCTCGAAAGCATGGCCCTGCCGGGGGTGACCTATGCGGTCTATGATGCCGACGAGGCCGAGGCCGCTCGCGCATGGGTGCTGGGAGAAGGCGCCGCCTAGGGCGCGAATCACCGCGCTCTAGCGCCGCTCCCTGAAGAACCCCCGCAGCATCGCCGCCGCCTCGGCCTCGCCGATGCCGGAATAGACCTCGGGGCGGTGGAGGGTCTGCGCCTGTTCGAACACCCGCGCGCCGTGCTCCACCGCGCCGCCCTTGGGGTCGCTGGCGGCGTAGTAGAGCCGGGCGATGCGGGCATGGGCGATGGCGCCCGCGCACATGGCGCAAGGCTCCAGCGTCACCCACAGCTCGCAATCCGTCAGCCGCGCGTCGCCCAGCGCGTGCGGGGCGCGGCGAATCGCCATGATTTCGGCATGGGCGGTGGGATCGTGATCCGTGCGGGGGCTGTTATGCGCCTCGGCGATCACCACACCGTCCTTGACGATCACCGCGCCGATCGGCACCTCGCCCGCACGCGCCGCCGCCTCGGCAGCGGCCAGCGCGCGTTGCATCGGCAGAGGGAGCGGCCACTGGGTCATGCCCGCCGGGCTAGCCGGGGCCGCACGCGCACGCAACTTGCTTGACGATTCGGGTCTGCCCCGTTATGCGCGCCGCTTTCCCTGTCTGGGCCCGAGCCCGGACCCGTTTTTTACGAGAAGAGACACATCATGTCGCGCATCTGCGAACTGACCGGCAAGGGCCGTCAGGTCGGCCACAACGTGAGCCACGCCAACAACAAGACCAAGCGCGTGTTTCTGCCCAACCTGCAGAACGTGACGCTGCTGAGCGAGACCCTCGATCTCGGCTTCAAGTTCCGCGAGTAGAACCACGGCCTGCGCTCGGTCGAGCACAATGGCGGTCTCGACAACTGGCTGCTGAAGACCAGCGACGAAAAGCTTTCGGCCAACGCGCTGAAGGTGAAGCGCGAGCTGGTGAAGGCCCTCGCCGCCGCCTGAGTTCAGCCGTACTTCGGGACAGGTGATACGAGAGACCGTCCGGATTTCCGGGCGCTTTTTCGTTGGCGTGGTCGTTTGCTAGCCACCTTCGGTGGCACAGACCGCCCGCCCCGCCCTTCGACACCGCCGCCACCCCCCCCGCCTGACCACCGCGCGCTCACCTCCCCCGGCCCAGCGCCGCCCGACCGGAACGCGCGCGGATCGGCCAACGCGATCGCCGTGTCGAACGTCGCGGGCAGGGTATCGT
>JBKDUW010000039.1:0-5608 GCA_046339235.1 Erythrobacteraceae bacterium
CCTTGAGCTTGGCGCGGCGGCGCTGCCATGCCTCGCCACCCAGCCGGTCGAGCGGCACCGCCTGTTCGGACGAGCCGTAGCGGGAGAGCACGTCGATATTCTCGACCGGGATGAACAGCTTGTCGCCGCCGGCATATTCAAGCGCGACGCAATCGTGCTGGCTCTTGCCGACCGGGATCGGTTCAAGCCCGAGATAGCGGCCAATGCCGTGCTCGATATGCACCACCAGATCGCCGCGCGAGAGCGCCTGAAGTTCGGCGAGGAAGGCATCGGAATCCTTGCGCTTCTTCTTGCGCCGCACCAGCCTATCGCCGAGCACGTCCTGCTCGGTGAGCAGCTCCAGCGCGTCGCTGGCAAAGCCGGTTTCGAGCGGCAGCACCAGCACCGCTGCCTTGGCTTTTGCCGCAAGGCCAAGACCGTGTTGCCAGCTGTCGGCGAGCGCGGTGGGGGCGCCGGCTTCTTCGAGGATCGAGGCTATCCGGCGTGCGCTGCCGGTGGAATAGGCGGCGAACAGCGCCTTGCGCCCGGATTTGGCGACGGCTTTCAGGTGTGCAGCGGCGGCTTCATAGACATTCTCGCCGCGCCCGCGCTCGGGCGAGAAATCGCGCGCCGAACGGAAGCCGAAATCGACTGTCGCCGCGCCGGCTTCCGAAGCAAAGCCGGTGGCGCGGTGGGCAGGTGCCTTGGCCAGCACTGCATCGAACTCGGCGCGGGTGAGGTAGAGCGCGTCGGGGCCAAGCGGGCGGTAGGAGCCCTTCTTCTCGCTCGCGATGCGGCCGCGCTGGGCGTGGTAATCGGCGATATCGGTGAGCCGTTCCTCGGCCGCACCCAGCGCGCTCTGGTCGATGACCACGAGATCATGGCTGCCGAGGTGATCGAACACAGTGGCGAGCCGGTCCTCGAAAAGCGGCAGCCAATGCTCCATTCCGGCGAGGCGCCGCCCTTCGGAAACGGCCTCATACAGCGGGTCGTGTGTGGCATTGGCGCCGAACAGCTCGCGGTAGCGGCTGCGGAACCGCTTGATGCTGCCGTCGTCGACCAGCGCCTCGGAAGCGGGGAGCAGCAGGTGGCTGTCGATCCGCTCGACGGTGCGCTGGGTGGCGGGATCGAACAGGCGCAGGCTTTCCAGCTCGTCGCCGAAGAAATCGAGCCTGAGGCCCGCATCAAGGCTGGAGGGGAAGATGTCGACAATCGAGCCGCGCACCGCAAATTCGCCGTGATCGATCACCGTGTCGGTGCGGCTGTAGCCCTGCCTGACGAGCAGCGCGGCAAGGCTTTCGTGGCCGATCTGCGTGCCGACCCGAAATTCGCGCACGGACTCGCGCACCCTGAACGGGGTGAGCACGCGCTGGAGCACGGCGTTGACGGTGGTGATTAGCAATTGCGCGCCCGCCGCCGGGCTTTGCAGGCGGTGGAGCGCCGCGAGCCGCTCGGCACTGATCGACAGCGCCGGACTGGCGCGGTCATAGGGGAGGCAGTCCCACGCCGGAAACTCGATCACGGCGATTTCGGGCGCGAAAAACCGCGCGGCCTCGGCTGCGGCGCGCATCGCTGCCTCGTCAGGCGCTATGAACACCCCGCGCTGCCCGCCTTTGACGCCCTGCGCTGCGCGCGCGAGATCGGCCAGCACCAGCGGCAGGCTCCCGCGCGGCAGCGAGGACAGGGTCAGTGGCTCTCGGGCCGCGAGGATGCGGTTCAGATCGGGCATTGGTTTCCAGTCAAGCTTTGCGCGCCGCAGGGGTTCCCGGCGGCGGACGAAGCAGGCGCGCCTTAGCGCGGAATGTCGACGTAATCGAGCCGTTGCATGAGGCTAAGCAGATCGCCCGCCAGATGCTCGGGCGCACCTTGCGTGCCGAGCGCCCAGGCCATCACATCGACATCATCCTCGTCGAGCAGCGCCTCGAACCAGGCCAGCTCGTCCTCGCCCCAGCCGGAATGGTAGCGATCATAGAAGCCGCCGATCATATAGTCGGCCTCGCGCGTGCCGCGGTGCCAGCTGCGGAACTTGGCGCGGGCGAGGCGCTGGTCGAAGGATGGGCCAGAGACGGGGACGTCGGTCATGGGGTTCACCTAGCCACAGGTCCGCGCCGCTTCAACTCGCAATGACGCTTGAGGGATGATAGCAAGGCACGATGCGCCCCGAGGCTCTCAATCCGCTGTTTGCCGAAGTCCAGTCGCTCGAAGGCGTCGGGCCGAAGTTGATGAAGCCGCTCGAGAGGCTCGGTCTGACGCGGGTCAAGGATCTTGCCTATCACCTGCCCGAACGCTTCGTCAGCCGCCGCGCGATTGCCGATCTGGATGCCGCGAGCGAGGGCGAGCAGGTGATCATCGCTCTCACCGCGGTCGAGCACCGCGCCCCGCGTCCCGGCAGCCGCGGGCCTTACCGGGTGCTGGCGCAGGACCGGGCAGGCAATATCTGCGCGCTGAGCTGGTTCGGCAAAGCGGCCTATTCCGCCAAGAAACTGCTGCCGGTGAGCGAGACGCGCTGGATCGCTGGGCGGCTCGATCGCTATGGCGATATGCTCCAGATCGTCCATCCCGATCACATCGAGGAAGCCAGTGCGGCGCAGATGGAGCGGCAGAGCGAGCCGGTCTATCGCCTGTCCGGAGGTCTCACCCAGCCGCGCGTGGCGAGCCTTGCCGAGCAGGCGCTGGCGCGGCTGCCCGAGCTGCCCGAATGGATCGAACCGAGCCAGCTGGCGCAATCGGGCTGGCCAAGGTGGGCAGCGGCACTGCGCACGGGCCATGTCAGCACCGACAAAAAGGCGCGCGACCGGCTCGCCTATGACGAATTGCTCGCGAACTCCCTCGCGCTGCTGCTGGTCAAGGCCGAAGGGCGGCGGCGCAAGGGCGCTGCGTTGGTGGGTGACGGGGGCTTGCGGGCCAAGCTGCATCTGCCCTTCGCGCTGACGGGCGCGCAGACCCGCTCGATCGCCGAGATCGAAGGCGACATGGCGCAGGAAGCGCCGATGCTGCGGTTGCTTCAAGGCGATGTCGGCGCGGGCAAGACGGTGGTGGCCTTGAATGCCATGCTGATCGCGGTCGAGGCGGGCAAGCAGGCGGCGCTGCTTGCGCCGACCGAAATTCTCGCGCGCCAGCATTTCGAGACGCTCAGGAAGATGCTCGGCCCGACGGGGGTGGAGATCGCGCTGCTGACGGGCCGCGCCAAGGGACGCGAGCGCGAGTCGATCCTGATGGGGCTGCTCGATGGCTCGATCCAGCTCCTCGTCGGCACCCACGCGATCTTTCAGGACACGGTCAATTACCGCGATCTCGGCCTCGTGGTGATCGACGAGCAGCACCGCTTTGGCGTGGCGCAGCGCCTGTCGCTCGCCGCCAAGGGCCGCCGCGCGCCGCATTCGCTCGCGATGACCGCGACCCCGATCCCGCGCTCGCTGACGCTGGCGCAATATGGCGAGATGGATGTGAGCCGCCTCGACGAATTGCCCCCCGGACGGCAAGCGATCGATACGCGGGTGGTGCCGATGGAGCGGCTGGGCGAGGTGGTCGATGGCGTCGCGCGGCATCTCGCCGGCGGGCAGCAGGCCTATTGGGTGTGCCCGATGGTGCGCGAGATCGACGGCGCGCCCGATCTGGCCGACATCGCCGCCGCCGAAGCGCGCTATGCGGCGCTCAATGAGCGGTTTGGCGATGCGGTCGTGCTGGTCCACGGCCAGCTGCGCCCCGAGGTGAAGGATGCCGCGATGGAGCGCTTTGCCAGCGGGCATGCGCGGCTGCTGGTTGCGACCACGGTGATCGAGGTCGGGGTGGATGTGCCGTCGGCCACGCTCATGGTGATCGAGCAGGCCGAACGCTTCGGGCTTGCCCAGCTGCACCAGTTAAGGGGCCGGGTGGGGCGGGCCGCGGAGAAATCGACCTGCCTGCTGCTGCGCGGACCTGCGCTAAGCGAGACCGGCCGCGCGCGGCTCGCCCTGATGCGCGAGACCCAGGACGGGTTCCGCATCGCCGAGGAAGATCTTGCCCTGCGCGGCGGGGGCGAATTGCTCGGCACGCGGCAATCGGGGGAGGCGGCGTTCCGGATCGCCGATCTCGAACAGGTGCAGCGCCTGCTGCCGGCCGCCCATGCCGATGCGCGGCTGCTGATGGAGCGTGACGGAGGCCTCATCAGCCCCCGCGGCGAGGCGGCGCGGTTGCTGCTCTATCTGTTCGAGCGCGACTGGGGCGTGCAGCTGCTGCGCGGCGGCTAGACGCCGAGGTCGACGTCTTCGCGGATCAGGCGCTCGACCCAGGCCTCTACCCCCAAATTGATCACGCTCCACGCGGCTTCGAAAGCGGCGGTATCGCCGTGGTAGGGATCCTTGACCGGTTCGCCCTGCCGTCCATCGACGGCATCCAGCAACAAGGAGAGCCGCGCCGTGCCATCGCGCGGAGCACGGGCGCGCACGCCTTCGACATTGGCCCGGTCGAGCGCGATGATGTGGTTGAAGTTGTAGAAATCCGCGTGCGCGATCTGGCGCGCGGCTTGCGCGGCAATATCGATCCCGTTGAGGCTCGCGACCGCAATCGCGCGCGGATCGGGCGGGTGGCCAATATGGTAGGAGGCGGTGCCGGCGGAATCGACGCGGCATTCGAGCCCGCGGCGCAGTGCTGCTGCGCGGAACGCACCTTCGGCCATCGGTGACCGGCAGATATTGCCGAGACACACGAACAGCACCGAAATGTTCTGATTGACCCCCCCGAGCATTGAGCGCCTTTGTGGCAGGCTTTCGATAATGTCTAGTCGGGCCGCGGAGAATTTCGCGAAAAATGCTGTAAAAACAGCGCGCGATGCGGGTCAGGCGGCCGCGAGAGGGAGCGGCGCGGTGCTGGTGAGCACCTCTTCGGTGATCCGGCGGATATTCACTTTGGCCTTCAATCGCGCGCCCAGCAAAGCGGTGCCCGAGACCTTGCGCTGCACGAACAATGTCTCGATCGGCGGGAAGGCCCAGGTGTCCTTGTCCTGCGCGATGGCATAGCCTTCGTCGCGCAGCAGCGGAATGAAGGCGCGGTCACCGAAATCGAACGGGGCATCGGCGCGCATTTCATTGATGACGATATCGATCATGCGGTTCACCCGCTCGGGGTGCTTTTCGGCGACGATCGGCATCATGAAGCCTGCTTCGATGGTGGCGGCGAGCACTTCGGCGGCGTTGCCGTTGAGCCCCGCGGCGAGCATCTTGCGATAGCCATTCGCCACCACGGGATCGACCGGGCGGCAGGCGCCGAAATCGAGCAGCACGATCTCTCCCGTCTCGCGGCGGTAGCGGAAATTGGCAAAGTTGGGATCGGTCTGCATCACGCCGAAATCGAACAATTCGCGCGCCACCAGCCGAATCAGCCGTGCATAGACCGCGTCGCGGCGCTCGGGCGGCTCGCTGCCCAGCTCCTCGATGCTGACACCCTCTTCGAAGCTCATCGCAAGGATCGATCCGCGCGTCAGTCCTTCGTGCAGGCGCGGGACGACAAAGCCCGGCGTGCCCGCCAGCTTTTCGCGATAGAGCGCCATCTGCTCGCCCTCGCGCTGGTAATCGGCTTCCTCGTGAAGCTGCTGCTTGGCCGCCGCTATCAGCTTGTCCATCTCGAGTTCCGGCGGCGCAAAGCCGGCGAC
>JBKDUW010000040.1:0-5996 GCA_046339235.1 Erythrobacteraceae bacterium
GTTGACGCGCTCGATCGCCTTCATCGCCTCGTCGCGATGGCCGAAGGTGGTGACCGCAATGAAGCGCGCGGTGCGTTGCAGCCGCCCGTGCATGTCCTCGCGGAAATTGGAATGATCGAGCACGCCCTGCAGCGCGTGGGGATGGAGCATCTGCAGCAACAGCGCGCGCACCCCGCCGGTCATCATCCCCACGATATCGGCGTGGACCAACCGGATCGGGGTATCGCGCGCGAACAGCGCCTCGTCCGATGGGGGCGTGGGAGTTTGCCCTTTGGCCGCATCGTGGAACACCCCGCGCACCTGGGAAACCAGTTTGAGGCGCAGCGATTCGACGGGATCGGGCATGGCGGCTGCTATAGGGGCGCAATTGCGGCGAGGGAAACGAACTCGCCAAATTGCCAGCCTGCGCGGCCAAACCACTGCTTGCAGGCGGGCGAGGCGTGTTCTAACCGAACGCCGCGATGACTCAGCCCTCCAAGAACAATGTCACCGGCGCCAGCGCCATGCCCAACCAGCCCGACACCACGGTCGACGTCCGCGAGGTCTTCGGCATCGATGTCGATTGGCAGGTGCCGGCGTTCTCGAAACCCGACGAACACGTGCCCGAGATCGACGGCGCCTATGTGTTCGATCCGGACACCACTTTGGCGATCCTTGCAGGCTTTGCGCATAATCGCCGGGTGATGGTGCAGGGCTATCACGGCACCGGCAAATCGACCCATATCGAGCAGGTCGCCGCGCGGCTGGGCTGGCCGAGCATCCGTGTGAACCTTGATGCGCATATCAGCCGTATCGATCTGATCGGGCGCGATGCGATCGTGCTCAAGGACGGGCTGCAGGTGACCGAGTTCAAGGAAGGCATTCTTCCCTGGGCGCTCCAGCATCGGGTGGCGCTGACCTTCGACGAATATGACGCAGGCCGCCCGGACGTGATGTTCGTGATCCAGCGGATTCTCGAATTCGATGGCCGGTTGACCCTGCTCGACCAGAACCGCGTGATCACGCCCAACCCGTGGTTCCGGCTGTTTGCGACCACCAACACGGTCGGCCTCGGCGATACCTCGGGCCTCTATCACGGCACGCAGGCGATCAATCAGGCGCAGATGGACCGCTGGAATATCGTGGTCGCGCTCAACTACCTCGCGCCCGAAGTCGAGCAGCAGATCGTCAAGTCCAAGACCCCGGCGACCGATGACAAGCTGATCGCCGACATGGTGAAGGTCGCCGAACTGACCCGTCAGGGCTTCATCAACGGCGATATCTCGACCGTGATGAGCCCGCGCACCGTGATCACCTGGGCGCAGAATGCGGCGATCTTCGGTTCGGTTGGATTCGCTTTCAGGCTCAGCTTCCTCAACAAGTGCGACGAGGCGGAGCGGACGCTGGTGGCGGAATATTACCAGCGCGTGTTCGGCCAAGACCTGCCCGAAGGCGCAGCGAAGAAGCGCTGACGGGAAGCGACTTGCTCCCTAGTGTCCTAGGCTGATAACACAGCCTTTACCATGGCGTTGTTCGACCGATTCTGGAAAGGCTCACGCGGCAGCGCGGATAACGGCGCGGGGATGCCTGCGGGCTTCTATCCGCTCTACGAATCGATGCAGCCGATCGATCCCGACGACGACGACGATCTCCCACCGCGCCCGCGTCCCTCGGCCACGTCCGATTTCGAGGCGTGGGACGCGCAGCTCGCCGGCATCGACGACGCGCTCGAAGTCGAGGAAAAGCGCCGGTTGCGCTGGTGGCAGCGCGATTACTGGCGCGCGCGCTCCAGGCTGTGGTGGACATGGCGCGGGATCCTGACGGGCCTTGCGGCCTTCGCGCTGCTGATCGGCTGGCTCACCATCACCGCGCCGCTGTCCAAGAGCCTTGAACCCATTGCCCCGCCGCAAGTCACCCTGCTCGCCAGCGACGGGACGCCGATTGCGCGGCAGGGGGCGATTGTCGAGGCCCCGGTCAAGGTCGCCGAGCTGCCGCCGCACGTGGCGCAGGCCTTCATCGCGATCGAGGACCGGCGGTTCTATTCGCACTGGGGGATCGACCCGCGCTCCATCGCCCGCGCGGTGTGGACGGGGTACGGCGGCGGCTCGACCATCACCCAGCAGCTCGCCAAGTTCACCTTCCTCACCCCCGAACAGAGCCTCAGCCGCAAGGCGCGCGAGGCGCTGATCGCCTTCTGGCTCGAAAGCTGGCTGACCAAGGACGAGATCCTCGAACGCTACCTGTCGAACGCATATTTCGGCGACAACCAGTATGGCCTGCGCGCCGCGAGCCTGCATTACTTCTACCGCCAGCCCGAAAAGCTGCGCCCCGAACAGGCGGCGATGCTGGCGGGCTTGCTGCAGGCGCCCTCGCGCTTTGCGCCGACCAGGCATTACGACAAGGCCAAGGCGCGCATGGAGCTGGTGATCCAGTCGATGGTGGATGTCGGCTATCTCACCGCTGCCGAGGCGGCCGCGTTGCCCGATCCGCGCATCGACGTGCGCACGCGCGACGACAACCTGCCGACCGGCACCTATTTCGCCGACTGGGCCCTGCCGCTCGCACGCGAGGGGATGGAGGCGAGCTATTCGCGTGCAGTGCTCGCGACCACGCTCGATTCGCGGCTGCAGGCGCTCGCGAGCCGGGTCGTGGCGCGCGCACCGCTGGGCCCAAGCAAAGGGGGCGCGCAGGTCGCGCTCGTCGCGATGCGGCGCAATGGCGAGGTGGTGGCGATGGTCGGCGGGCGGGACTACGCCAAATCGCCGTTCAACCGCGTCACCCAGGCGCGCCGCCAGCCGGGTTCGACCTTCAAGACCTTCGTCTATCTCACCGCGCTGGAAGCCGGGTGGGAGCCCGATGACACCATCCCCAATACCCCGATCCTGCAAGGCAGCTACCGGCCCAAAAATGCGCGCGACCAGTATTCCGAACAGATCACGCTGGAGGACGCCTTTGCCCAGTCGAGCAATGTCGCTGCGGTGCGCCTGTTGCAGGCGGTGGGCAGCGAGAAGGTGATCCGCAATGCGCGATCGCTCGGCATTACCGCACCGATGGCCGAGGGCGACCCCAGCCTCGCGCTCGGCACTTCGGCGATGACGCTGATGGAACTCACCGCCGCCTATGCCGGGATTGCCGCCAATGACTTCCCGGTCGAGCCTCGCGCCTTTGCGCGCGGCGAGCCGGGGTGGTGGGAATGGCTCACAATGCGCAAGGACTCGATGTCGCGCGGCACCCACGAAAGCCTCGAGGACATGCTGCGCGCCGCGATCAACCGCGGGACGGGGCGCAACGCCGTGTTGCCGATCGCCAATTTCGGCAAGACCGGCACCACGCAGGATTACCGCGACGCATTGTTCGTGGGCTATGCCGGCGATCTGGTGGTGGGCGTGTGGATCGGCAATGACGACAACTCGCCGCTCAATGGTGTGACCGGCGGCAGCACGCCGGCGCGGATCTGGCGCGATTTCATGCGCGGGGCGCTGAAACTCGAAGCCGCGCCCAAGCCCAAGACCGAAGCCTCGCCCGATCCCGAAGGGCCAGTGCAACCGCTCGACATGATCGAAGGCGGCGAGATCCCGCTCGGTCAGGACGGCGCGACCTTGAAGATCGACGGCGGCGGGGTGACGCTCACGCAGGAAGGCGTGCCGGTCGAGGTGCGGTTCGATCAGCGCGGAGTGGCCGTGCAACCCGCGCCGTCGCCCAGCGCCACGCCGCCCTAGCACCTCTCCTTTAGACGTGTAGCGACCCGTCCCGTCCCGTGCCGCCCGGCGCGTGTTGGAGACACATGAGACACTGTCCAGGAACAGAAAATCCGGCACCCCTTGCGCGCCTTTCAGCAGGCGGCGCCGCAGAGGGCGGCGGCAGGTCATGGCGGCAAGCCTGTCAGATCGCCCTCGGGTAGGAAAGTGCTCTATACCATCAGGATATTCATCACAGCCGTCGCGATCGGCCGGCTGCGATCATCCTGCCATGCTTCGACCGCGACATTGGCGTTGCGCCGCCCGAGCCGGGTGATCCGGCCCACGGCAAAGCTCGCCTGCGATTTGCCCGCGGCAAGATATTGCACGGTAATGTTGATCGGCTTCAATTGCGGATCGCGTCCTGCCACCTGCAAGGCAGCGTGCAGCGCGGCATAGCCCGCCGTCTCCAGCAGCCCTGCGGTCGCGCCGCCATGGAAATGTGCCGGGCGGCCTTCGACATTGGGGCCGAACCCGACCGTCAGCACCGGCATCCCGGTCTCGTCCGCACCGCTGATCGTGATGCCGAGCGAGCGGGCATAGGCGGGCAGCTCGCCAAACGTGTCCGGCGCCTCAGACATCGCCCGCATCCGCTTGCAGTGCCGGATTGTCCTTCCGGGGGTCGGCACCGATGGTCATGAACACGCCGGCAATATGCGCCACCGGATCATCCAGATCGCCATCATGCGCAATGCCGCGCACAAACGCCGCTGACCGCGTGCGGCGATAGCATTCCACCCGCCCGCGAACGCTCGCCCGCTCGCGCGCCGGGCGCTGGTAATCGACCCTGAGATCAAGCGTCGCCACCGGATTGAAAGTGCGGCTCGCCTGCCAGATCGCCATCCCGCTCGCCATGTCCATCAGGCTGATGATCGGGCCGGAGGCCAGCACCGGACGATCCCGGTCGCCCAGCAGATCCTCGCGCCACGGCAGTTCGAGCTCGACCCAGTTGTCCCCCTGATCGGTGAACCTGAGGCCAAGCCATGCGGTGTGGCCGTGGCGAAAGAACCATTTCGAGGCTTCGCGCGCATCGAACCGGGCAGGGGATGTGTTCATGCGCCGCTGCATAGGAGCGGGCGCGGGGCGGTTACAATCATTTAATTTCGCGCAAGGAGCCGTCTCGCTCACCTTGACCGGCGGCGCACCGGCAGGGAGCCGGGCGGCCAAACACAAAGGAGCGCATCATGAATTTCCCGCAGATCAATCTCGACCAGATTCCGTTGCTCGAAGGCGCGCAGGCGCTGTTCGGCTCGGTGCTCCAGGCCAGTGGCAGGCCGATCGACGACCGGATCGTCGAAATCATGGTCTACCTCTACGAAGCGATGCCGCCTGGTTCGGTGCTCTGAGCAGCGCATAGGGGCGGGCAGGCGATGCTGGTCCATCCCGCAACCGCGCGGCTGCGGAGCAAGGGTGCTTCGCAGCCGCAGGTCGATACCGCGCTCGCTTCGTAGGGTGTGCCGGTCAAGCCGGTTTCGAACTGTGCGACAGATACCAGACTTCTAACCTGCATGATTACCCCTGTCATGCGTCTGATTTCCTGCGGATTTCACGCCTTTTGAGTGGCATCCGAGCTTCCAATAGACCGGAGATACCGAAGAGATAGCCAGTCCAAATGCACCAAACTTGTTCCCGATTGGGGACCAAATAGCCATTATTGGAATGGCATCACTTCCAGCCAAAGCGCGGCTCCTTTGTAGAACCAAGCCTACCGATCCCAAGCGACATTTCGAACGGCAGCTATTGTTCCACCTGATCAGCAAGCTCTACGAGCAGACCTCGGTCATCATCACCACCAACCTGGCCTTCGGCGAGTGGCCCACCGAGTTCGGCGATCCCAAGATGACAACCGCGCTCCTCGATCGCGTCACCCATCATTGCGACATCGTCAAACCGGCAATGATAGCTGGCGCTTCAAGAATCGTAGCTGATCACACCCGCCAATCTCCAGTTAAAAGATGCCTTGCGCCGCGCACGCCTCCGGTCGGGCACACCTCCCTGGGCCGCGCGCAGCGCAAGGGCGCGTGTCCTATCAACCTTGCGCCATCGCTAAAGGGGGTCCCTTTTGCGCGCCGATAGGGGGTCCCGTTTGTACGCCGATTGACACGTCTTGGGCTTCTCGCGGTCGGCTTTTGGCAGGCGACTGATGCCGTGGCGTTGCAGACAGCGGTGCAGCGACGAGCGCGTCAGGTGCGGGATCACGTCCTTGAGTGCGATATAGACATCATCCAGCGGGAGGCGCGCCTGCACCCGCAGCGCCACGATGGCTGCTTCCTCCATCGG
>JBKDUW010000041.1:0-8032 GCA_046339235.1 Erythrobacteraceae bacterium
CATCGTCGCGGTTGTGGCCGCGCAGGTAGGCGCTCTGCCATAGCACCGGCTCAAGGCTGAAGGCGCTGCCCATGTGGGCATTGAGGTCGTGCTTGAAGTCCTTTGGCGCGTAGCTGAACTTGGTGACGATCCGGCTGTGGATGTCGGGGATCAGGCGCCGTTCGAGCTCGTCGAGGATCATCTTCTCCAGCTTCGGCCCGACATCGTCCCAGTCAATCGGCATCTTGCCCATGTGGCTCACCGGCACAAGCGCGTAGAAGGTGCTCTTGCCTTCGGGCGCCATGCTCGGATCTGTCACGGTCGGGTGGTGGAGGTAGATCGCGAAATCTTCCGGCACCACGCCGTTCTTGTAGATGTCGTCGAGCAGGCCCTTGTAGCGCTTGGCGAACAGGATCATGTGGTGCGGGATGCCGGGCCATGTGCCCTCCAGCCCGAAATGCACCACGAAGAGCGAGGGCGAGAAGCTCTTGCGGTTCAGCGACTTGGCCATCTGCTTGCCGCGCTCGCTCCCCGACAGCAGGTCCTTGTAGGAATGCATGATGTCGGCGTTCGAGGCGACCGCGTCGAAGCGCTGCCTGAAGCCGCTCTTGGTCTCGACCTCGGTCGCCTTGGTGCCCAGCGTGTGGACCTGCACCACCGGATCGCCGACACGCATCGTGCCGCCGAGCCGCTCGAAATGGCGCACCATCCCTGCGATCAGCCGGTTGGTGCCGCCGCGCGCCCACCACACGCCGCCATCCTTCTCGAGCTTGTGGATCAGCGCGTAGATCGACGAGGTGTTCATCGGATTACCGCCCACCAGCAGCGAATGGAAGCTGAAGGCTTCGCGCAGCTTGGGGTGCTCGATATAGCTCGAGACCATCGAGTAGACGCTCCGCCACGCCTGCTCCTTGATCAGGGCAGGAGCGGCCTTCAGCATCGACTTGAAATCGAGGAACGGCTTGGTGCCAAGCTTGAGATAGCCTTCCTCGTACACCCGCGCCGAATATTCGAGGAAGCGGGCATAGCCGGCGACGTCCGCCGGGTTCAGCTTGGCGATTTCCGCGTTGAGCTGTTCCTCGTCGTTCGAATATTCGAAGTTGGTGCCGTCGGGCCAGTTGAGGCGGTAGAACGGCATGACCTTCATTAGCTCGACATCTTCCGAAATGTCGTGACCGGTGAGCGCCCAGAGCTCTTCAAGGCAGGGCGGATCGGTGATCACGGTCGGCCCGCCATCGAAGGTGAAGCCTTCGCGCTCCCAGTAATAGGCGCGCCCGCCCGGCCGGTCGCGGCCTTCGATCACGGTGGTGGCAATGCCGGCCGATTGCAGCCGAAGGGCCAGCGCCATGCCGCCGAAGCCCGCGCCGATCACGCAGGCGGTGCAGCCCGCATAACGTTCGGCCAGAGCGGGGTTCACGCCCTTTGCGCCAGTGGGGGTGCCAAGATTGAGCTTCGCATCGGCGTTCATGCCGGGGTCTCCATAGTGAGAGGCTTGGTGTCCAGGGGTTTGCCTGACGAAAACAGTGCGCGGATCGCGCGCGGGATAGCTACGGGAGGCTTGCCGGTAAGGATGCGCAACCGGTCAGGCCAGGTCGAGCGGCCCGCATAGAAGCGTTCGACCAGACGCCCGCGCAGGGCGTAGAAATGTTCGAACACCACCACGCGCTTGTCGGGCTCGGCGGCCTCGAACAGCATCCGGCTGAGCATCCGGTAATAGCCCGTGGCGCGCCAGTGGCGCTTGGCCCTGCGCGCGCAGAAGGCGGCGAGTTCCTTGCCCGACAGGTCGGGGCGCTTGGCGATCACCTGCGCGATGGCAAGCGCATTGTCCGCGGCAAACGGCAGGGTGTAGCTGGTGAGCGGGTGCGAGAAGCCCCCGCGCGCGCCCGCCAGCGCCACGCCCGGGATGGCGATCTCGGCCTGTGCTGCAGCGAAATTCCCGCCCGAGACGACCGGCAGGATGCCCGCTTCCTGATCGATCACTTCGCCCTTCCAGCCGCGGCGGTGGGCATATTCGGCGACCCGGCCCTTGAGGACATCCGCGTCCATCTTCGGCTGGTCGGCATAATAGGTGTCCTCGACGAAGACCTCGGTGGGCGAGAGCGGCAGGACATAGACGAAGCGATAGGCTGCGCCATTGCCATAGGGTGCGATCTGATCGACGCTCGCATCCATGATGACGGGGCGGGTGAGGCCGTGCGGCTCTTCGCAGCGGAAGTGCTGGCCGAGGAACACCTGCCAGCCGCCCGCCAGATGCTCCGAGGCGCGGAACGGGCGGCAGTCGATCACGCGCTTGGCTGCGATCCGGGTGCCGTCCGCCAGCGTCACCCCGCGCGCATCGAGGCCGGCCGCCTTGGTGCCCAGCATCACGCGCTCGGCCGGCAATTCGGCGATCAGCTTAGCGTGGAATTCGGCGCTGGTGAGCGAGCGATAGGAGGTCGGCAAGCTGCGGCCATAGCCGGGAAAGGTGATGTCATAGCCTTCGTCCCAGCCGTTGAGCGCAAAGCCTTCCATCAGCTTGCGGGCGTGGGGGGCGATGTCGGTCTCGAACCAGCTCCAGCGGTGATGCCCGCCGAAAGTGCGCCCGGCCTCGATCACCAGAAAGCGGCAACCGGGCGCATGGCG
Source organism: Erythrobacteraceae bacterium (assembly GCA_046339235.1). GTDB lineage: Bacteria > Pseudomonadota > Alphaproteobacteria > Sphingomonadales > Sphingomonadaceae > Erythrobacter. The sequence continues at coordinate 2,602 of JBKDUW010000041.1, forward strand.
CTGAAGCGCGAGCGCGATCAGACTGCCCGCCAATCCGCCGCCGACGATCACCAGATCGTGCGGAGAGGCGCTGCCGGAGGTCGGATTGGGCGGTGAATCGCTCATGCTCTGCCAGCCCTAGGCGAGGGCGCGGCCCACGGCAATGTTGCCTGCGCCGGTGGGCGCGCCAAAGCTGTTGCAATATCACCGAATGGACCATATGTGCGCCCCCGAAGGCGCGAAGAATTCGCACAAACCCATTGTTTCATAAAGAGTTTGTATCTATGAACCTTCGCAGACACCTTGCCCTGCCCGCGCTGCCGGCTGTCGTGCTGGCGCTCGGCGCGACCCCCGCGCTGGCCGAGGACGCTGCGGTCGAGGTCCAGCCTGCTGCTGCGCAAGATGCCCCCGCTACGGTGCGCCCGCCGATCACCTTCACCAAGCCGGTGTTCGACGAGACCTGGGCGACCATCGGCCTCGGCGCGGGGCTGGTGCCGAGCTATGCCGGATCGAACGATTACATTGCCTTCCCGCTGCCGCTGATCGTCGGCCGGGTCGGCGGGGTCGGGATCCGGCCCAACGGCCCCGGCCTGACGTTCGATGTGCTTTCGCCCAAGCCCAAGTTGGGCAAGCGCAAGACCCGGCTCGCCTTCGGTCCGGCCTTCCGTATCCGTAACGACCGCGATGCCCAGATCGAGGACGCGGTGGTTGCGCGCGCCGGGCGGCTCGATCTCGCGCTCGAGGCGGGGCTGAATGCGGCGGTGTCCTTCCCCGGTGTGTTCAAGCCTTTGGATACGCTGACGGTCGGTGCGCAGGTGCGCTGGGACGTGCTCGGCGCGCACGAGGGCATGGTGGTGGAACCGCAAGTGACCTATGCCGCGCCGCTCGGCAAAGCCTTCGTGCTTCAGTTGCAGACCGGGCTGGAATTCGTCGACAACAATTTCGCCGATTACTATTTCAGCGTCACCCCGTCGCAGCGCGCGGACAGCGGCCTTCCGGCCTTCACCGCAGAGGGCGGGCTCAACCGCATCGGCACGCTGGCGATCCTCAATTATGACGTCAGCGGCAACGCGCTCGACGGCGGGTGGAGCGTCTACGGCGTGGGCGGCTATTCGCGGCTGCTCGGCGATGCCGCCGACACGCCCTACACCGCCGAGCGCGGCAGCGCCAACCAGTTCATCGCCGGGCTGGGGGTGGGCTACACCTTCTGAGGAGGTTCGGGCTTACGGCCTCCCCCGTGCGCGCCCTGCTGGACCTTGCGTCCACTTGCGGGCCAAGCGGGCCCAATGACAAAACCGCGCGTCAATGAGCGGCCTTGGGCTTGATTGCCCAGTTATGGCCGCTGCGTTCGTACTCGATGATGTGCCAGCCGCCACCGGCCTCGACCTTGAAGGCTGCGATAAGACGATCACCATCGGTGCGGATGTTGATCGCGCCATAGACGGCCACAAGTCGCCGCATCCGCGCAGCCCAGAAGGTTTCGACCTTCTTCTTCGCCTCGGCACGCGCCGTGTCGCTCGGAGCGCTGGCAAAAGCCGCCATTAATGCTTCGAGCTTCTTCGCCTCGCCCGGCGACAGCGCCATGTTTTCGGGTGACGATCGCTGCAGCTCGGTGCTGAGAATGGCGGGGCGATCGCCGCGTCCGTGCTTGCCCAACATGCCGATGATTTCCGGGCGCGGATGAACGTGTGTCTCGTTATCGCCCGACGACAGCACGAAGGCGAACGGATTGACCGCCTGCACGAATTCGTCGGTGACATCCGCGCTGCCGTGGTGGCAGCATTTCAGAAAGTCGGCCCCGATGCGTGCTCTGGCAGTGGCGACGGCATCGGCCAAAGGCGCGGACGGACCGATCCCGCCGTAATGGCGCAAAAGATAGTCTTCGGCCGGGGCATTAAGATCGCCCCCGAACACCGCACTGAAGCCGCCATGTTCGAGGCGCAGGATAATCGAGTGGCCGTTCTTGGTCTTTCCGGGCGCGAACTCGGCCCCCGGCGGCGCATCGTCGAACACGCGCAGTCGCATAGCGCCGCTCGCCGGATCCCGTTCGGGAACCGGGCCGAGAACCTCGATCGTGGTGTCGGGATGATCGCCGGGCGCAAAGCCTGGAAGCCATGCGCGTCCACCCTGCGCCTGCGCGGTCAGGGTCGACAGCATGGCGACCTTGGCGAAGCGATGCGGCTCCGACAGGGCAGTCCAGAGCAGCTTCGGGTATTTCTTCCTGCCCCTGCGATTGGGATCGCCGACCAATTGTTGCAGCGCCGCCTGATCGGCAATCACATCGGTGCAGTAACCGTTCGATCGCGGGCCGATCGGGTCCGCATCACCGGGGTTCTGGCGCTCGACCAGCCCGTTGTGCCAAACCTCGGCAAAGCGGAATTGCTGTTGATCGAAAACCGGCTGGAAACCGAGATAGTGATCCTGATCGGGATGGGTGATGACCGCGGCGTGAACATCCGTGCCGACGCGAAAGCCGCGGGTTTTCCAACGCAGGAAGTTCAGCATGTTGTTGCGCTGGCCGGCATCGATGACCATGATCTTGTGAGCTTTGCCATCGGGGACTGACAGAATGCAGCCATCCCCCTGTCCGACATCGAGGAAGATCATTTCCAACAGCGGCGTATCGCGGCAATCGCGCTTGGCCACCGTGTAGGGGTCGGTCCAGCTGCGGCCAGTATCGCGGCTCCACGAATGCCAATTGACCTTGTAATTGGCGGATGGCGGGCTGGTCTCCTCGACATCGAGCCAGTCGCCCCACAAGAGCTTTTTCGGCGCCTTGCCAGAGAGCGACTTGATGCTTCCTTTCGTCTTTCCGTAATAAACAAACATTCCGAATCCCTCCCGCCCAAGATTGAAAAACAATCACATAAATCAGCTATTTGTTCAATCGCAGCAGATCGTCGATTGCATCATGATTTTGGACCGCACCGCACGTCGGAGGAAGGGGGCGCCGGGCGCGGCGTCATAGCTTGCCATGCCCCGCCAGAGCCTCTAATCCTGTGCCATCCCCGGGGAGCCTGCTGAGGCTGAGAGGTGGGTGTAAGCACCCCACGACCCGTCGAACCTGAACCGATTAGCATCGGCGGAGGGAGTGGGCTGGTCACAAGCACCATACCCGCGCTCAATCCGCCTGTTGGAGAGAGAACGAGACATGGCCGACATCAACAGCCCCGTCGAAATTGGCGTCACCACCGGCCCGATCCGTGGCAGCCGCAAGATCCATGTCGGCGCGCGCACCGGCTCCGGAATCCGCGTCGCCATGCGCGAGATCGACCTTGAGGGCGGCGAGCCCTCTGTGCGGGTCTATGATACCTCCGGCCCCTATACCGACCCCAATGCAATGATCGACATCAACGCCGGGCTGCCGCAGCTGCGCCGCGACTGGATCATGGCGCGCGGCGATGTCGAGGCCTATGATGGCCGCGAGGTTAGACCTGAGGACAACGGCCAGCCCCAAGGTGGTTCGGGCCCCGACCGGTCAGGCGGGGTCCCGCAGTTCCCCAATGCGGTCAAGCGTCCCTTGCGCGCCAAGGCTGGCATGAATGTCAGCCAGATGCACTATGCCCGCCAAGGCATCATCACGCCGGAAATGGAATATGTCGCCGAGCGCGAGAATCTCGGCCGCGAAATCGCTGCCGACATGGTCCGCGACGGGCAAAGCTGGGGCGCGGAAATTCCGACCATCATCACGCCCGAATTCGTGCGCAGCGAGATTGCGCGGGGCCGCGCGATCATCCCCAACAACATCAACCACCCCGAAAGCGAGCCGATGGCGATCGGGCGCAACTTCCTCGTCAAGATCAACGCCAATATCGGCAATTCCGCGGTCGCCTCGAACGTGGCGAGCGAAGTCGACAAGATGGTGTGGGCGACCCGCTGGGGCGCGGACACGATCATGGATCTCTCGACCGGCCGCAACATCCACGACACCCGCGAATGGATCATCCGCAACGCCGCCGTGCCGGTCGGCACCGTGCCGATCTATCAGGCGCTGGAAAAGGTCGGCGGGGTGGCCGAGGAGCTGACCTGGGAGATCTTCCGCGACACGCTGATCGAACAGGCAGAACAGGGCGTCGACTACTTCACCATCCACGCCGGTGTGCGCCTCGCCTATGTCCCGATGGCCGCGAAGCGCGTCACCGGGATCGTGTCACGCGGCGGCTCGATCATGGCCAAGTGGTGCCTTGCCCACCACAAGGAGAGCTTCCTCTACGACCACTTCGACGAGATCACCGAGATCATGAAGGCCTATGACATCGCCTATTCGCTCGGCGATGGGCTCCGTCCCGGCAGCATCGCCGACGCCAATGACGAAGCGCAATTCTCCGAACTCTACACGCTGGGCGAACTGACCCACCGCGCCTGGGCGCAGGATGTGCAGGTGATGATCGAAGGGCCGGGCCATGTGCCGATGCACAAGATCAAGGAGAACATGGAAAAGCAGCTGCAGGTGTGCGGCGAGGCGCCGTTCTATACCTTGGGCCCGCTCGTCACCGATATCGCGCCGGGCTATGACCACATCACCAGCGGCATCGGGGCAGCGCAGATCGGCTGGTACGGCACCGCGATGCTCTGCTACGTCACGCCCAAGGAGCATCTCGGCCTGCCTGACCGCGACGATGTGAAGGTCGGCGTGATCACCTACAAGCTGGCCGCCCACGCGGCGGATTTGGCCAAGGGGCATCCGGCCTCGCAGGTGCGCGACAATGCGCTCTCCAAGGCGCGCTTCGAGTTCCGCTGGCGCGACCAGTTCAACCTGTCGCTCGATCCGGAAACCGCTGAGCAATATCACGACCAGACGCTGCCGGCCGAAGGCGCGAAGTCAGCGCATTTCTGCTCGATGTGCGGGCCCAAGTTCTGCTCGATGCAGATCAGCCAGGACGTCCGCGATTTCGCCGCCAAGCAGAACGAAAGCCCCGAAAGCTTCCTCGCCTCCGAAAAGCTCGGCGCTGACACCGCCGAAGCCAGCCGTCAGGCCGCATTGAAGGGCATGGAGGAGATGAGCCGCCGCTATAACGAAGGCGGGCGCGAGCTTTATGTGGGTGCGGGCGGGCGCGAGCACGATTGATGCGGGTCGAGCGGCCAGGATGATGCGGTCGCAGGGCCCTGCAGCATTGGCGCTCGCACTGGCGCTGGCGGGCTGCGTCAATGCGCCGCCGCTGGCCTCGCCGGCCCTGCCGCAGGCCGAGGCGCCGGCGTTCGATCCCTTCACCTTCTTCCTCGGGACAAGCGAGGGCACAGGCACGCTCGCCAAGGCGATGGCGGACGATGTTCCGGTGCGGGTGACAAGCACGGGGCGGATCGAGACCGAGGCCCGCCGCGAATCCGCCTGGGCCGCGCCGCCGCGGCAGGTGCTGGTGCTCGATCAGGTGGTGACGGAGGGCGACAAGCCGCTGCGCCAGCGCCAATGGCGGCTCACCGAAGTGGCGCCGGGCCGCTATGAAGGCACGCT
>JBKDUW010000042.1:0-9661 GCA_046339235.1 Erythrobacteraceae bacterium
TGATCGGGTAGCCCGCGAGCTCGCCCTCGAACTTGGCGCCGCTATCCGCCTTGGGCAGCGCCCCGTAAGCGGCGAGGCCTTCTTCGCCAAGGGCAGGCACGGCGGCGATCATCTTGGCCTGCAATTCGGCAAAGCTGTCGAAGCCCACGCTCACGCCCAAGGTATCCGCAAGCGCGCGCAAAATCGTCCAGTCCTCGCGCGCATCGCCGGGGGCGTAGACGGCCTTCTCGGCGAACTGCACGCGGCCCTCGGCGTTGACGTAGGTTCCGTCCTTTTCGGCATAGGACGCGCCCGGCAGGATGATGTCAGCGTGATGCGCGCCCTTGTCGCCGTGGTGGCCGATATAGACCTTGAGGCTCTTGGCATAGGGCGCGTAGTCCAACTCGTCCGCGCCGAGGCTGATCAGCACCTTGGGCTTGGCAGCGGCAATGTCGCCCATCCCGCCCGGAAGCGTAAAGCCGAGCATCAGCGAGGCCATCCGCGCCGCCGAGATGTGCAGCACGTTGAAGCCGTTCCAATCGTCACGCACGAGGCCGAACTTGTCGACCAGCTTGACAGCAGCAGGCAGCGCGCCCTTGGCCAGCGCCGCCGCGCCCACGATCACCGCGGGACGCTTGGCCGCCTTCATCGCGTCACCCAGCGCCTTGGGAACGCGGTTCAAAACCTTGAGATCATTGCCGAGATAGGTCGCGGGGTAAGTCGGATCCCATTCCGGCCCGACGATAAACACCTTGGCCCCCGCCTTCACCGCCTTGCGCAGACGGACGTTGAGCAGCGCGGCATCCCAGCGGACATTGCTGCCGATGATCAGGATCGCGTCAGCCGTCTCGATACCGGCAAAGGTCGAGTTGAAATTCACCGCCGCGAGGTTCGACACATCATAGGTCATGCCGGTCTGACGCGCTTCGGTGAGCTGCGACCCGCAAGCGTTCACCAATGCCTTGGCCGCAAACATCGTCTCGGCATCGAGCAGATCGCCCGCGACCGCCGCGATGCTCTTCTTGCTCTTGCCGAGCGCGCCGGAAATCATGCCGAAGGCTTCGGTCCATTCGGCCGGTTGCAGCTTGCCCTCGCGGCGCACCCACACCCGGTCCAAGCGGCGCTTGGTCAGCCCGTCGACCTGATAGCGGCCCTTATCCGACAGCCACTCCTCGTTGACGTCGTCATTGATGCGCGGCAGCGCGCGCATGACTTCGCGGCCCTTGGAATGGAGCGTGATGTTGGCGCCCACGGCGTCGGAGACGTCGATGCTCAGCGTCTTCTTCAATTCCCACGGCCGCGCCTCGAAAGCATAGGGCCGCGAGGTCAGCGCGCCGACCGGGCACAGGTCGATCACATTGGCGCTCAGTTCATGCGCCGCCGCCTGCTCGAGATAGGTGGTGATCTGCATATCCTCGCCGCGGTACAGCGCGCCGATTTCGTCCACGCCCGCGATCTCTTCGGAGAAGCGCACGCAGCGGGTGCAGTGGATGCAGCGGGTCATGATCGTCTTGATCAGCGGGCCCATGTTCTTCTCGGTCACCGCGCGCTTGTGCTCGTGATAGCGCGAGCCGCCGCGGCCATAGGCGACCGCCTGATCCTGCAGATCGCACTCGCCGCCCTGATCGCAGATCGGGCAATCGAGCGGATGGTTGATGAGCAGGAACTCCATCACCCCTTCGCGGGCCTTCTTGACCATCGGGCTGTCGGTGCGGATTTCCTGACCGTCAGCAGCGGGCAGCGCGCAGCTTGCCTGCGGCTTGGGCGGCCCGGGCTTCACCTCGACCAGACACATGCGGCAATTGCCCGCAATGCTGAGCCGCTCGTGATAGCAGAAGCGCGGGATTTCCTTGCCCGCCAGCTCGCACGCCTGCAGCACAGTCGCGCCCGCCGGGACTTCGATTTCCTGACCGTCTACGGTGACCTTAGGCATTGGCGCTCGCGCCCTTCTTCTTGGCAGTACAATCGGGAACGGCCCTGCCGCTCCCCCTGATGGCGTCCTTGATCAGCGGCCGCACGCTATCATTGTAGTTGCAGAACCAGTCCCGGATGATCCCCGGATGGTCGCGCAGCAGGCTGGCGTGCTTGCGGAACTCGGACTCGAACAATTCCCGCCACTTGCTGTCGTCCTGCCGGAGCACCAGAATGGCCTCGGCGGTGTAGGCAAGCCGGTCGAAGAACCAGGTGTAGCGGATCTTGTCCTCGGCGCTCAGCGCGTTGTAGTCTGCCCCCTCGGCAAACTGCGGATATTCGAGCGCCAGCTCCATATAGCCAGTCCACATGTCATCATACTTCATCTCGCGCGTCAGATAGGTCTGCGCCTCGAGCTGAACCGCCTGCTGGGCGTTGGAACGGTTCGATTGATAACCCTGAAAGCCGAGCCCGATGAAGCCGACCATCACCGCCGCCAACGTCGCAACGTTGCGGAACACGTTGGACGCGACCAGCGGGTATCGCTTGTCCCACTGATCGGGGGTCATCACAGCAAGGCCGGGGGGCGACGTGTTCACTCCGCCGCCTCCGCAAACTGCGCGTTGTGCTCGTTGATCCGCCGCTCGAGCTCGGGGCGGAAGTGGCGGATGAGGCCCTGGATCGGCCACGCGGCAGCGTCGCCCAATGCGCAGATGGTGTGGCCTTCGACCTGCTTGGTGACTTCCTGCAGCATGTCGATTTCCTCGATGGCCGCATCGCCCGTGCGCAGGCGCTCCATCATGCGCCACATCCAGCCCGTGCCTTCGCGGCAGGGGGTGCACTGGCCGCAGCTTTCGTGCTTGTAGAAATAGGAGAGGCGGCTGATCGCGCGGACGATGTCGGTGGACTTGTCCATCACGATGACCGCTGCGGTGCCGAGGCCCGAGCCCAGTTCCTTGAGCCCGTCAAAATCCATCGGAGCGTTGCGGATTTGCGCGGCAGGGACCAGCGGCACCGAGGAGCCGCCGGGGATCACCGCGAGCAGATTGTCCCACCCGCCGCGAATGCCGCCGCAGTGCTTTTCGATCAGCTCCTCGAACGAGATGCTCATCGCTTCCTCGACGACGCAGGGCTTTTCCACGTGGCCAGAGATCTGGAACAGCTTGGTGCCCTTGTTGTTCTCGCGCCCGAAGCTGGCAAACCACGCCGCCCCGCGCCGCAAAATCGTCGGCGCGACCGCGATACTCTCGACATTGTTGACCGTGGTCGGGCAGCCATAGAGCCCCGCGCCCGCCGGGAACGGGGGCTTGAGGCGCGGCTGGCCCTTCTTGCCTTCGAGGCTCTCGATCATCGCGGTCTCTTCGCCGCAGATGTAGGCGCCCGCGCCGCGGTGCATGAAGACGTCGAAATCATAGCCCGACTTGCAGGCGTTCTTGCCGATCAGGCCCGCCGCATAGGCCTCGTCGATCGCCTTCTGCAGCGTCTCGGCCTCGCGGATATATTCGCCGCGCACGTAGATATAGGCGGCACGCGCGCGCATCGCGAAACCGGCGACCAGCGCGCCCTCGACCAGCTTGTGCGGATCGTGGCGCAGGATTTCGCGGTCCTTGCAGGAGCCGGGTTCGCTCTCGTCGGCGTTGATGACGAGGAAGCTCGGACGACCGTCGCGGCTTTCCTTGGGCATGAAGCTCCATTTGAGCCCGGTCGGGAAGCCCGCCCCGCCGCGTCCGCGCAGGCCCGAAGCCTTCATTTCCTCGATGATCGCATCGGGGCCGCGCGCCAGCAGCGCCTTGGTGTTGTCCCAGTCGCCGCGCGCCTGCGCTGCCTTCAGACCCCAGTCCTGGAAGCCGTAGACATTGGTGAAGATGCGGTCCTTGTCGCTAAGCATTGCTGCTTCCTTCGTTATTGGCCGTTGCCTTGGCGCGCTTCAGGCGCACCAGCGAAATCACCTGGAACACAAGGCCGAGACCCATCAGGATCACGCCCATTTCAAGCCGGCCGGTCGCACTCAGCACGGCGCCCAGCGCAAAGCCGGTCAGCCCGAGAATGGCCAAAGCGAGCGTCACCGGGTTCATCCGATCACCCCCTGGCTGTAAAGCGCGTAGAGCGCGCCGAGGATCAGCAGGATGACGCCGACGCGCATCATGCCCATCAGCAGCTTGTAGGCGATGAACGCCAGCACAGCCGCGCCAAGGAGGGAGGCGACAGCGGTCACTCTACCACTCGCCCCGGTAATCGCGGTTGGCGCTGACCATGTCCTGCAAGGTGGTCGGCCCGCCCGAAGGCTCGGAGGTGTGACGGCCCGGCTCCTGCGTCCCGGCCTTGGGGGTCTTGCCCGCCGCCAGCGCATCGAGCACAGCGTCGAGGCGTTCCGGGGTCAGGTCTTCGTAATTGTCGTCGTTGATCTGGACCATCGGCGCGGTGGCGCAATTGCCCATGCATTCGACTTCGGTGAGGGTCCACAGCCCATCAGCCGAAACCTCGCCCTTGGCCATCCCGCGCTTCTTGCAGGCGGCGATGATGTTGTCGCTGCCGCGCAGCATGCAGGGCGTGGTGCCGCACACCTGCACGTGGAATTTGCCGACGGGCCTCAGGTTATACATGAAGTAGAAGCTGGCGACCTCGAGCACGCGGATCACCGGCATGTCCAGATACTTGGCGACATATTCGATCACCGGCAGCGGCAGCCAGCCCTGCGTATCGGTCTCTGCGCCGACCTGCCGCTGGGCGAGATCGAGCAGCGGCATCACCGCCGAGCGCTGACGCCCCTCGGGATATTTGGCGATGTGCCAGTCGGCGGTCTTCTTGTTCTCCGGCGTCCACGCGAACGCGCTCCAACGGGCGCGCAGTTCGGGCGTATCGGGTGCGGGGGTGCGGTCAGCCATCAGTCTTTTCCATCACCGACCACGCGCTCGGCATGTTCGCGCTCGAGATGCTTGCGGTCGGCGCGCGCGCCAAGCCACAGGATGCCGCCCCAGAAGGCGAGAATGGCCAGCCCACCTGCGATGGCGTAGATCGCGATCACCGGTCACACTCCCCGAACACCACGTCGATTGCGCCCAGAATGGCGGTCGCGTCGGGGAGCATGTGGCCCTTGGACATGAAGTCCATCGCCTGCAGGTGCGAAAACGCCGTGGGGCGGATCTTGCAGCGGTAGGGCTTGTTGGTGCCGTCGCTGACGAGATAGACGCCGAATTCGCCCTTGGGGCTTTCGGTCGCCACGTAAACCTCGCCCGCGGGCACGTGGAAGCCTTCGGTGTAGAGCTTGAAGTGGTGGATCAGGCTTTCCATCGACTGCTTCATCTCAGCCCGCTTGGGGGGCGAAACCTTGCCGTCGGTGCTGGCGATCGGACCCTGCGGCATATCGCGCAGGCACTGCTTGATGATCTTGGCGCTCTCGTAGACTTCCTTCACGCGCACCATGAAGCGGTCATAGCAATCCGAATTGGTGCCGACCGGAATGTCGAACTCCATCCGGTCATAGACGTCGTAGGGCTGGCTCTTGCGCAGATCCCACGGAATGCCCGCCGCGCGGATCATCGGGCCGGAGAAACCCCACGCGACCGCATCATCGCGGCTGACAATCGCGATATCGACATTGCGCTGCTTGAAGATGCGGTTGTCGATCACGAGGCTCATCGCGTCTTCGAACAGCTGGAAGAAGCGGTTGTCGAGCCAGTCGCCGATATCGACCAGCAGCTTTTCGGGCACGTCCTGATGCACGCCGCCCGGGCGGAACCACGCCGAGTGCATCCGCGCGCCGCTCGCGCGTTCGAAGAAGTTGAGGCAATCCTCGCGCAGTTCGAACACCCACAGGTTGGGCGTCATCGCGCCCACGTCCATCACATGCGCGCCGATGTTGAGCATGTGGTTGCAGATGCGGGTCAGCTCGGCGAACAGCACGCGCAGATATTGCGCACGCTCGGGCACTTCGAGATTGAGCAGCTTCTCGATCGCCAGCACGTAGCTATGCTCCATGCACAGCGGCGAGCAGTAATCGAGCCGGTCGAAATAGGGGAGCGCCTGCAGATAGGTCTTGTGCTCGATCAGCTTTTCGGTGCCGCGGTGGAGCAGGCCGACATGCGGATCGATCCGCTCGATCACCTCGCCGTCGAGCTCCATCACCATCCGCAGCACGCCGTGCGCCGCCGGATGCTGGGGGCCGAAATTGATCGTGTAGTTGCTGATCACCTCGCCGGTGGTGGTGAGCGATTCTTCGCGTTGCATGCTCATTGGCCGCCCTCCTTCGAGGTGGGATCGGGCGCGCCGGGCGCATCTTGGTCGCTGGCCTTCTGTTTGGCCGTAGTGCGCTTCACAGCAGCCGCGTTGGCAGCAACGCCTGCGCCGGTCTGGCTGGCGCGCTCGGTCGTCTTGACCGCGTCCACGGTCGGCGCGCCGCGCGATTTCTCGTCGCCGGGCAGCTCGTAATCCGCGCCTTCCCAGGGCGAGAGGAAGTCGAAGCTGCGCATTTCCTGCGCCAGCTCGACAGGCTCATAAACCACGCGCTTTTCCTCTTCCGAGTAACGCAGTTCTGTATAGCCGGTGAGCGGGAAGTCCTTGCGGAACGGGTGGCCTTCAAAGCCATAATCGGTGAGAATCCGGCGCAGGTCGGCATTGCCCGCAAAGGTCACGCCGTACATGTCGAACACCTCGCGCTCGAGCCAGCCTGCATTGGGCCACAGCGTGGTGACAGTCGGCACCGGGGTGTTCTCGTCGGCCGAGCACTTGACCATCACGCGGTGGTTTTTGGTGAGGCTCTGGAGCATGTAGACCACCTCGAACCGCTCGGCGCGCTCGGGATAGTCGGCGCCGGCGATTTCCATCAGCTGCTGATACTGGTGATCATCGCGCAAGGTTTGCAGCACGCGCGCGAGATCGTCGCGCTGGACGCGGAAGATCACCTCGCCGTGCGCTTCGACAGCCTCGATCAGCCAGACCGAGATGGTCTCGCTGATGGCGTCGATCACGCCTTCGTTGGAAGCGAACTTCGGGGCGGAATGGAGAACGGCCATAGTCTGCGCCCTTACCTCTCGATGGTGCCGACGCGGCGGATCTTCCGCTGCAACTGCATCACGCCGTAGAGCAGCGCCTCGGCGGTCGGGGGGCAACCGGGGACATAGATATCGACCGGCACGATCCGGTCGCACCCGCGCACGACCGAGTAGCTGTAGTGGTAATAGCCGCCGCCATTGGCGCAGCTGCCCATGCTGATCACATATTTGGGATCGGACATCTGGTCGTAGACCTTGCGCAGGGCGGGCGCCATCTTGTTGCACAGCGTGCCGGCGACGATCATCACGTCCGACTGGCGCGGGGAAGCGCGCGGGGCGATGCCGAACCGCTCCATATCGTAGCGCGGCATGTTGACGTGGATCATCTCCACCGCGCAGCAGGCGAGCCCGAAGGTCATCCACCACAGCGAGCCGGTGCGCGCCCACTGGAACAGCTCCTCGGTCGAGGTGACGAGGAAGCCCTTGTCATTCACCTCGCTCTGGAGCGCGTTGAAGAAATCGGCGTCGGGATGGCGCAATTCGCCGCCCTGTGCCGCTGCCGGAAGCAGTGATGAAGTGTTGGCCACGGTGCTCATTCCCAATCAAGCGCCCCCTTCTTCCACTCGTAGGCAAGCCCGACCGCGAGGATGAACAGGAACACCATCATGCCGACCCAACCGGTCCAGCCCGTTTCGCCGAGACTGACAGCCCAGGGGAACAGGAAGGCGGCTTCGAGATCGAACACGATGAAGCTGATCGCCACGAGGTAGAAGCGCACATCGAACTGGCTGCGCGCGTCCTCGAACGCCGGGAAGCCGCACTCGTATTCAGAGAGCTTTTCGGCATCGGGATTGTGCGCGCCGGTCAGCCGCGAAACCGCCATCGGCGCGACCACGAACAGGATCGACAACCCGAAGGCGATGAGAATGAACAACAGTATCGGCAGATACTGGCTGAGGTCGATCACGGCGATGTCCAAGCTATTAATCCCGCCCGTCGCCCTAAGCCTGTCGCGCGCACCGCGCAAGCCTGCGACTCGGGCAAAAGCCCTTAGAGATGTTGCAGGAAATCGAACAGTCGTTGCGAAGGATGGCGCGGTGGAAAATCCGCCACGCTTCAGGGGCCAAGCACGAGGCGCCGGATCTGCGTCGGGATTGGCGGCATGTCGGGCTTGGGCAGGCCCTTTTCGAAGCGATCCCACTGCCCTGTGCCGACATAGTAGAGCGCTTCGCCCGCGACGCTCCCGCCGAGCGGCTCGGTCCATTCCGGATGCGCTTGCTCGAGCACGCGGTGCCCGGTGATGCGCGTGCCATCATCCGAAAGACGCAAGGCGATGACCCGCATCGGCGCGGTGCCGCTCTGCACCGCGACCAGTTCCTCGCCATAGCGCCACAGCCCGTCGATGCCGTCGAGCGCCGCCGGGACATCGCTCGCAAGCCGCGCGACGGTGCCGCTCGCAAGGTCGATCGCCGCAAGGCCATAGCGATAGTCGCTGACATAGAGCCGCTGGCCATCCGCGCTCACCGCCAGTCCCTGCGGTGAACGAAGTGTGCCCGGTGCAATCAGCGCGGCAAGCTCGGTTGAATCGCGGCGCGCGCTGTAGATGCCGCCGCCCTCGGGGTCGCTGGCATAGATCGTACCGTCCGGCCCGACCGTGACATCCGACACCTTGACCCCGCGCGGCGCGGGAATCCGCACAAGGTCGGCAAAATCGCCGGTCAGCCCGTACAGGCCGGTGAAGCCGGAAGGATCCTCGGGCGAACCGTCGATATTGGCAGAGGCAAACCAGCCAATGCTGCCATCGGGCGCAGCCGCGAGCCCGCTCAGCGCCTGCGCGCCGGGGATGGCGAAAGCGGTCCATTCATCCCCGCCGCTCCTGACGAACACCGCCCGCTGCGAAACCGACGTGGCGAGGGCCTCCATCCCGTTGGGCGCGACGAAGACGGTTTCGATCAGACCCGCCCCGGCCTGCACCTCGTCGAACACCGTGCTTGCCGCGATCACCTCGGCCGCGGGGATCAGCAAGGCCCGCGCGGCTTCGGCATGGGGTGCGCCGATCAGCTCGGGGATCTGCGCCTGCGCGCGTGCGCTGAACACATGGCCGCGCTGCTTGAGCCATGCGAGACTGGCGAGCGCCGCCTCGCCCTCGCCCGCTTGCAACTGCGCATTGAACAATCGCAGCCGCACGCTGGCGCTATCGGGAAAATCGCGGGCGAGCTGTTCGAGGCCCGCGACATCCGCGATTCGGCCGGTGGCGGCATCGACCGCGCGCCACGCCGGCAGCTCTTGCGCACCGAGCGGCGCTGCACAGGCCAGCACCAGCGCGGCGACGAGCGCCCTCATTTCATCATGCGCGCCGCAGCCTGCTCGGTCGTCTTGCCATAGGGCGGCTTCAGCCCGCCGAGCTTGGCAATATCGATCTTGGGCTGGTGATAGACCGCGCGCGCGTGGCTGAATTCGCGGAAGCCCTCGATCGCGTGATAGCTCCCCATCCCCGACGGCCCGACCCCGCCGAACGGCAGGTCCTCCATCGAGACATGGAACACCACGTCATTGGTAGTCACCCCGCCCGAGATCGTGCGGGTCAGCACGCGCTCCTGCTCGCCCTTGTCCTCACCGAAGTAATAGAGGCCGAGCGGGCGATCGTGATCATTGATGTAATCGACCGCCTGATCCACCGCCTTGTAGGTCATCACCGGCAGCACGGGGCCGAAGATTTCCTCCTGCATCGCGGCCATGCCGTCGTTGACGTTCTTGAGGATCGTGAGCGGCATCTTGCG
>JBKDUW010000043.1:0-5435 GCA_046339235.1 Erythrobacteraceae bacterium
CTCGACAGCCGCTCGGCGGGGCTGGTCAAAAGCCGGATCGGGCTGGAGAGCGCCGCGCACCGGTTCCACCCTGATACTGATCTGTGGGCCGAAGTGAGCGCCGTCCATGCCGCAACACCGCTCGATTGCGTGCTGGTTGACGAGGCGCAGTTTCTGACGCCGGAACAGGTGTGGCAATTGGCGCGGCTGGCGGACGAGGCCGGGATTCCGGTGCTTTGCTATGGCCTGCGCACCGATTTCCAGGGCGAATTGTTTCCCGGATCGGCGGTTTTGCTCGGGATCGCGGACGCGCTGGTGGAGCTCAAAGCCGTGTGTCACTGCGGGCGCAAGGCGACCATGAACCTGCGGGTCGATGAAAGCGGCGCGGCGGTGCGGCAGGGCGCGCAGACCGAGATCGGCGGCAATGATCGCTATGTCGCATTGTGCCGCAAGCATTTCTCGCGGGCGATGACGCCATAGTGATGCACGCCTGCTCTGGCTTTCGCGGCCGGGCGATCCTATCTGTGAGCCAATGAGCCAAACCTTCCTCCTTGCCCTCGTGCTGATCCCCGCATTGGTGATTGCAATCGTGTTCCACGAAGTCGCGCATGGCTATGCCGCGCGCCTGCTAGGAGATCCCACCGCGAGCGAGCGCGGGCGGCTGACGCTCAATCCGATTGCCCATGTCGACCCTTTCGGCACGCTGCTGGTGCCGGGCGCGCTGGCGCTGTTGGGCGGGCCGGTGTTCGGCTGGGCCAAGCCGGTGCCGGTCAACAAGTGGCGGCTTTATAACCCGCACTTCGGGATGATGGCGGTGGCAGCGGCCGGTCCGGCCAGCAATTTCGTGCTGGCGGCTGTGGGCGCGGTGCTGCTCGGGCTGGCGATGCCCGCAGGCGTTGCGCTTGGCGGCGATATTGAGGCGGGCGCGGCTCTGCTCGTCAATGGCATGGGCGAGCCGATTTGGCTGGCCACCGGATTGTTCTACTTCATCCTCGTCAACATCTTCCTCGGCCTGTTCAACCTCTTGCCGATCCCGCCGTTCGATGGCTCGCATATTGTCGGCGGCCTGCTGCCGAAGGAACTGCGCGCCGGGTGGGAGAAGCTGCAGGGCATCGGGATGGCGCTGGTCCTCGGCCTGGTGGCGATCAGCTGGGTGTTCGGCACCAGCTTTCTGGGCGATCTGCTGGTACGGCCGGTGATGTCGGTGATGGGCCTCTATCTGGCGCTGGCCGACGCGATTGCGGCGCTGATCGCCTGATTGCGAAGAGCGCGACGTGGACAATCCAGCCAAACCGGCGCCGCTTTCGGGCTGGCTGATCCTCGACAAGCCGCGCGGGATGGGCTCGACGCAAGGGGTAAGCGCGGTCAAGCGCGTGCTGCGTGCACACGGCTACGCCAAGACCAAGGTCGGCCACGGCGGAACGCTCGATCCGCTAGCCGAAGGCGTACTGCCGATCGCCTTGGGCGAGGCGACCAAGCTGGCCGGGCGGATGCTCGATGCCAGCAAGATCTACGAATTCACGATCCGCTTCGGCGAGGAGACAGCGACGCTCGATACCGAGGGCGAGGTGGTGGCGACCAGCGACCTGCGCCCTTCGCTGGCCGAGATCGAGGCCATGCTGGTGCGCTTCACCGGCCCCATAGAACAGGTGCCGCCGGCCTATTCTGCGCTGAAAGTCGGCGGCCAGCGCGCTTACGACTTGGCGCGGGCGGGAGAGCAGGTGGAGCTGAAGGCGCGTAGCGTGGTGATCCATTCGCTCGCAATCCTCCCGCAAACGGCGGGGGAGGACCATGTGACCCTCGTCGCCCACGTCTCCAAAGGCACCTATATCCGCTCGCTTGCGCGCGATATTGCCTATGCACTGGGCACCTGCGGCCACGTCACTTATCTGCGCCGCACCAAGGCCGGACCCTTCACCCACTCGCTGGCGATTTCACTGGACAGTCTGGAGGAAATCGCTAAGGGGCGGGTCTTTAAACACCTCCTCCTGCCGCTGGAGGCGGGGCTGGACGACATCCCGGCCCTCGCTCTCGACCAGACAAGCGCGCAGGCGGTCCGACAGGGCCGGGTGCTGTCTGGCATGCCCCAATCATCCGGGCTCTATCTGGCGAAACTGGGTTCTGTCCCGGTGGCGCTGATCGAAATCATGGATGGGACGGCCACGGTCGTCAGGGGTTTCAACCTACCTGATGTCGCTGAGTAAGAGAGAAAACCTATGACGGTGACCGCCGAAAAGAAGACTGAAATCATTGCTGATAACGCCCGCGATCCCAAGGACACCGGCAGCCCGGAAGTCCAGGTCGCGATCCTAACCGAGCGTATCCGCAACCTGACCGACCACTTCAAGGATCACCACAAGGACAACCATTCGCGCCGCGGCCTTCTGATGATGGTCAACAAGCGTCGCACGCTGCTGGCCTACCTGAAGAAGAAGGATGTCGAGCGCTACAATGCGCTGATCCAGAAGCTGGGCCTGCGTAAGTAAGAGTTTTGCGAGAAGGGCGGCTCAAAGGGCCGCCCTTTTTGCATTTGGGGCATGCAGACATACGGTCTGTTTAGCCTTGGGGCCAACACAGCCCCGCACCGGACCGGGACGGTTGTTTCCCCGGTACATGAGGCCCCGCCCGGCAATGTGGCCGCGCGGGTCAAAAGGAAAATCCATGTTCGACACGAAAACCGTATCGCTGGAGTGGGGCGGCAAGACCCTCACTCTGGAAACCGGGCGTATTGCCCGTCAGGCCGATGGCGCCGTTCTGGCAACCTATGGCGAAACCGTGGTGCTGTGCGCCGTGACCGCCGCCAAGTCGGTGAAGGAAGGGCAGGACTTCTTCCCGCTCACCGTCCACTATCAGGAAAAGTTCTCGGCCGCCGGGCGCATCCCGGGCGGCTTCTTCAAGCGTGAACGCGGCGCGACCGAAAAGGAAACGCTCACCAGCCGCCTGATCGACCGTCCGATCCGCCCGCTGTTCCCCGAAGGTTTCTACAACGAAATCAACGTTATCTGTCAGGTTCTGTCGTTTGACGGCGAAACCGAATCCGATATCGTGGCGATGATCGCCGCTTCGGCTGCGCTGACCATCTCGGGCGTGCCCTTCATGGGCCCGATCGGCGCCGCGCGCGTCGGCTTCATCGAGGGCGAATATGTCCTCAACCCGAAGCAGGACAAGGCGCTCGCCGAAGGCCGGCTCGATCTGGTCGTCGCCGCAACGCAAGACGCGGTGATGATGGTCGAATCCGAAGCCAAGGAACTGACCGAGGACGAAATGCTCGGCGCAGTGATGTTTGCGCATAACGAGATCCGCAACGTCATCGGCGCGATCGTCTCGCTTGCCGAACAGGCTGCCAAGGATCCCTGGACCGTCGACCTCAGCGACAACACCGCTGACATGAAGGCCAAGCTCAAGGACCTGATCGGCGGCGATATCGCGGCGGCTTACAAGGTCACTGACAAGTCGGCCCGCTCGAACCTGCTCAACGATGCGCGCGCCAAGGCGAAGGCAGCTTTCGCAGACGAAGGCGGCCAGACCCAGATGGTCGCTGGTAAGCTGATGAAGAAGCTCGAAGCCGAAATCGTGCGCGGGGCGATCCTCAAGGATGGCCAGCGTATCGACGGGCGCAAGCTCGATCAGGTTCGCCCGATCGAAGCAATCGTCGGCTTCCTGCCGCGCACCCATGGCTCGTCGCTGTTCACCCGCGGCGAGACGCAGGCGATCTGCACCACCACGCTCGGCACCAAGGATTCCGAGCAGATGATCGATGGCCTGGAAGGCCTGAGCTACACCAGCTTCATGCTGCACTATAACTTCCCGCCCTATTCGGTCGGTGAAGTGGGCCGCTTCGGCGCGCCGGGTCGCCGCGAAGTCGGTCACGGCAAGCTCGCCTGGCGCGCGCTGAACCCCGTGCTGCCGTCGAAGGAAGACTTCCCTTACACCATCCGCGTTCTGTCTGACATCACCGAGTCCAACGGCTCGTCCTCGATGGCGACCGTGTGCGGCGGCTGTCTGTCGATGATGGACGCCGGCGTGCCGGTGAAGTCGCCGGTTTCGGGTATCGCCATGGGCCTGATCCTTGAAGGCAAGGACTTCGCGGTTCTGTCGGACATCCTGGGTGATGAAGATCACCTCGGCGACATGGACTTCAAGGTCGCTGGCACCGCCGACGGCATCACCACGATGCAAATGGACATCAAGATTGCCGGCATCACGCAGGAAATCATGGCCAAGGCGCTCGAACAGGCCAAGGCTGGCCGGATGCACATCCTTGGCGAAATGGCCAAGGCGCTGACCGGTGCCCGCACCGAAGTCAGCAAGCATGCCCCGCGCATCGAGACAATCCAGATCGACAAGTCGAAGATCCGTGACGTCATCGGCACCGGCGGCAAGGTGATCCGCGAGATCGTCGCCGAAACCGGCGCCAAGGTCGACATCGATGATGAAGGCGTGATCAAGATCTCGTCCAGCAATGTCGACGAGATCGAAGCGGCGAAGAAGTGGATCCTCGGCATCGTCGAGGAAGCCGAAGTCGGCAAGATCTACAACGGCAAGGTCGTGAACATCGTCGATTTCGGCGCTTTCGTGAACTTCATGGGCGGCAAGGACGGTCTCGTCCACGTCTCGGAAATGCGCAACGAGCGGGTCGAAAAGCCCACCGATGTCGTGTCCGAAGGCATGGAGGTGAAGGTCAAGGTGCTCGAGATCGATCCGCGCGGCAAGGTTCGCCTGTCGATGCGCGTGGTTGATCAGGAAACCGGCGAAGAGCTGGAGGACACCCGTCCGCCGCGCGAACCGCGTGAGCCCCGTGAAGGCGGCCGCGAAGGTGGCCGTGGTGGTGATCGCGGTGGTGATCGTCGCGGGCCCCGCGGCGGCGGCGGTCGCGGTGGTGACCGCGGCGGTGATCGCGGCGGACGCGGCGGCGACCGTGGTGGTCGCGACAGCGGCCCGCCCGGTCTGCCCGAGTTCCTCAAGGACTAATCCTCCTTACGACCAAGAAAACACCCGCCGGGAGCAATTCCGGCGGGTTTTTCCTGCCTGGCGCGCTCGGTGGCCCTGCTTGCCGCGACAACCGAATTCTAACGCTTTCGGGTTACCTTGCTGAAAGCAGGCAAGGGAATGGCCATGTTCCGAAAGAAAACGGCAGAGAAGGTGGCGGGCCTGCCGGCCATCATCGATCCGCAAAGCGCATATGACAGCGACAAGGACTACAGCCTGCCCAGCGCGGTGGTCGATTTCGTCAATCATGCGATCAGCACGGCGCGGTTCCTGCGCTAGGCAATCCCGCTCCAGGCGATGCAGGCCTTCCACGCCGATTACTACGTCGCGCAGGTCAATAATGGTGGGCACAGCCAATATGTCGGCAATAGCGGCTGGCACCAGTACCAGATCGACAACATCCGCGCCGGGCTTGCCGCGATCGGCATCGAGGACGGCATCGAGCTCTACGAGGATCTGTGCGCCTT
>JBKDUW010000044.1:0-4167 GCA_046339235.1 Erythrobacteraceae bacterium
CTGCAGTGCTGCGAACCTATCGCCGCGCCCTGGCAGCCGGGGACGGCATGTTGGCGGATGGGCTGATCAGTTGGCTGGCAGGACAGCCGAACGTGGCCGCGAGCATCAAGCGAGCGGCGGGCATCAAGGGTGACCTCGATCACTTCGGCGCCCTTGTCGCGGGCATCGGCGACGAGGCCCTGAAGGCGTTCGAAATGGCGGTCGGACACGATCGAGGCGTAATCATCATTGTCGAGCAGGCGCGGATACATCGCGCTCGCGGCGCCGACGACACCGGCGACCGCCTCGTCCTGCTTGTCCTCGGGCACCATCAGGTAATCGGGCGCGAGGCAGATCTGCCCTGCATTCATCATCTTGCCGATCGCGATGCGCTCGCCCGCCTTGGCGAAATCGGCGCTGCGGCCCATGATCACCGGCGACTTGCCGCCCAGTTCGAGCGTGACCGGCACAAGGTTCGCGGCAGCGGCCTGCATCACCCGGCGACCCGTCGCGGTCGAGCCGGTGAAGACCAAGTGATCGAACGGCAGCGACGAGAAGGCGGCGGCCACTTCGGGGCTGCCGGTGACCACGGCGACTTCCTCGGGCGCGAAATAGTCGGCCGTGAGCTGCGCCATCAGCTCGCTGGTGCGCTCGGTGAATTCGCTCGGCTTGATCATCGCGCGGTTACCCGCCGCCAGCACCTGCATCAGCGGCCCGAAGGCCAGCTGGATCGGGAAGTTCCACGGGGACAGGATCCCGATCACGCCCTTGGGCTCATAGCGCAGTTCGGCCTTCGCGCCGAGCAGCCCGAGCGGGAACTGCACCTTGCGCTTCTCGGTCTTGGCCCAGGCATCCATGTGCTTCAAGGCATGATTGCCCGCGCCGACGGTGGCCGCGATATCGGTCAGCATCGACTGCGCGTAGGAGCGGTTGCCGAAATCGGCGCTCATCGCCTTGGCGAATTCCTCGCCGTGGTCCTTCACCAGCGCGATCGCGCGGCGGATGCGGTCCTTGCGCTGGCTCATCGGCTCGGGGCGCGAGGCGGTAAAGGCGGCGCGCTGGCGCGCAAGCAGGGCTTCGAGTTCTTCGCGACGATCGTCGGCCATGTCGTTCTCCCGTTCGGACATAGAGGCATCCTGAGGGATGCGTTTTCATTTGCCATGCGTCTTTGCGCAAAGCGGCAAGCCTGACAAGGTTCTTGCAAGCAGCGGGGCGCGATTGCCATTGCCGCATCGCAGCATTAGAGCCTGCGCCACACATTCTACCCCGTTGGAAGGATACAAGCCATGAGCCAGCTCTCCCCTGCCGATCCGATCGTGATCCTGTCCTATGCCCGCACCCCGATGGGCGCGATGCAGGGCGCGCTGGCCGAAGTGTCGGCAACCGATCTCGGCGCGATTGCGGTCAAGGCGGCGGTCGAGCGTGCCGGCGTTGCGGGCGCGGATATCGACCGTGCCTATATCGGCTGCGTGCTGCCCGCCGGGCTCGGGCAGGCGCCCGCGCGTCAGGCGGCGATCAAGGCCGGCTTGCCGCTCTCGGTGCAGGCGACCACCGTCAACAAGGTCTGCGGCTCGGGCATGCAGACGGTGATCATGGGCGCCGAAGCCCTCGCCAGCGGCACGATCGATCTGGTGGTCGCAGGCGGGATGGAGAGCATGACCAATGCGCCCTACCTGCTCAAGAAGCACCGCTCGGGCGCGCGGCTCGGGCATGATACCGCCTATGATCACATGTTCCTCGACGGGCTGGAGGACGCCTACGAGCCGGGCCGCGCGATGGGGACCTTCGCGCAGGACACCGCCAACGCCTACCAGATGACCCGCGAGGACATGGACGCCTACGCGATCGAGTCGCTCGCCCGCGCCAACCGCGCGATTGCCAGCGGGGCCTTTGCCGACGAGGTTGTCCCTGTCACGGTCTCCACCCGCACGGGCGATGTGGTGGTCGAGCATGACGAGGCCCCTTCCAAGGGCCGCCCCGACAAGATCCCCCAGCTGAAGCCCGCTTTCGCCAAGGACGGGACGATCACCGCTGCCACCTCGAGCTCGATTTCGGACGGTGCCGCGGCTGTGGTGCTCACCCGCGCCAGCGTGGCCGCAGCCAAGGGCCTGACGCCGCTCGCCCGTGTGGTCGCCACCGCCGCCCATGCGCAGGCCCCGGCCGACTTCACCACCGCCCCGATCCCGGCAATCCAGAAGGTGCTGGAGCGCGCCGGTTGGAGCGTCGATGATGTCGATCTGTTCGAAGTCAACGAAGCCTTCGCCTGCGTCGCGATGTTCGCGATGCGCGATCTCGGCATCGCCCACGAGAAGATCAACGTCAACGGCGGCGGCACGGCTTTGGGTCACCCGATCGGCGCGAGCGGCACGCGGATCATCGTCACGCTGCTGAATGCGCTCAAGGCGCAAGGCAAGACCAAGGGCGTCGCCAGCCTGTGCATCGGCGGCGGCGAGGCCACTGCGGTCGCGGTCGAACTGATCTGAAGATAACGAGCCGGGCGGCGGGTTACTCGTCGCCCGGCAAAGCCTCGGTTCCCCAGAGACGGGCTTGCTGGATCCAGCCCTTGCGGCCGGCGATATCGACCTCGCACCAGCCCTCGCGGCAGGTGCCAAGCGCGGCGACCACGCCCGGCTCGGCGCGCCAGCGCAGCGCCGCCGACGCGCTCGGCTCGGCCCGCACATCGGCGAGGCCCTTGCCGGTGATCAAGGCGCCGCGCTCGGGATCGAGCTGGCTGCGCGCGATCCAGCCCTTATCGCCCTCGGGATCCTCGACATATCGCCAGCCTTCGCGCACCCGCACCACCTTCACCGGCAGGCCCTTGCGCTTATAGACCCACTCGACCGGATATTCCTCGCTCGGGCCGACGCGCATGCGCACCTCGTCATAGCGCAGGCTCGCCCAATAGGGCACCTCGCGCTCCTGAGCGCTGGCAGGCGCGGCCAGCAGGGCCGCAACGAGACCGAGAACGGCAAAAAGGCGAAATCCCATCATGGCACGGAGCGATAGCGCCATCCGCAAGCCCGTTTCAAGGCCTGCTTACCGCTTCCCTGCTTGACCACCGAGGCCCACTGGCATTAGCCGATGCCGATGCCAGAAACCCGCACCCCGCTCGAACGCCCACGCGTCATAGTCACCCGCCATCTGGTGCCCGAAGTCGAGGCGCGGATGCGCGAATTGTTCGACGTGGTGCTGAACGAAAGCGACGTGCCGCTGACCCGCGAACAGCTGGCCGCCGCGATGCAGGATTGCGACGTGCTGGTGCCGACCGTGACCGACCGGATCGACGCCGAACTGATCGCGGGCGCGAGCCCCCGGCTCGGCCTGATCGCCAATTTCGGCGCGGGCACCGAGCATCTCGATCTCGCCGCCGCCGCTGCGCGCAAAATCCTCGTCACCAACACGCCGGGGGTCTTCACTGACGACACCGCCGACCTTGCCATGGCCGCGATCATCGGCGTGCCGCGCCGCATCCGTGAAGGCACCGCGCTGGTGCGCCGGGGCGAGTGGACCGGCTGGGCGCCCTCTGGCCTGCTCGGACGCAAGCTGGCCGGCAAGGTGCTCGGCATCATCGGCATGGGCCGCATCGGTCAGGCCGTCGCCCACCGCGCCCGCGCCTTCGGGCTGGAAATCGCCTATTACAACCGCAAGCCCCTGCCCGAGGCGCTCGAGCGGATGCTCGGTGCGCGCTATGTCGCCGATGTCGATGCGCTGATGGCCGAGGCCGATATCCTCACCCTGCACTGCCCGCTGACCGAGGAGACGCGCCATCTGGTCGATGCCCGCCGGATCGCGCTGATGAAGCCGGGGAGCAGCATCATCAACACCGCACGCGGCGAGATGATAGACACCGACGCGCTGGTCGCAGCGCTCGAAGCAGGACACCTCGCGGGCGCAGGGCTCGACGTCTATCCCGACGAGCCGAACGTCGATGCGCGCTTGATCGCCCATCCCAATGTGATGACCCTCCCCCACATCGCGCAGCGCCGGGACGCGCGGATAGGGCTCTGCGGGCTTGGGCGGGTCTACGGCGTTGGACAGGCCGGTGTGCCCGCCGGCCAGCCACGGGTCGTCATAGACCCCCGCCGCCATCCGAGGCGGGACCTTGCGATAGGAGCGCTTCCACAGCGCGCGGAACGCACGGCCCGAGCTGACAAGCGGGAGATCGCAGACCTTGAACCGCTCCGCGAT
>JBKDUW010000045.1:0-6050 GCA_046339235.1 Erythrobacteraceae bacterium
CCCCGCGCCCGCCTTTCACCACCAGCCGCGCCGGGCCATGAAAGGCGAGATAGCGCCATTGCCAGGTCAAGAGCGCGGGCAACGAGAAAATCCGCCAATGGCTGGTGATCCGCAGCGGCGCGCCCTCCGGTTGCACCACGGCGGCAAGCGCGCTCGGACGCAGGATGCAGGCCGCGCCTTGGGGCAGGGTGAGCACCGAGAGTTCGGCAAAGGGATCCTTGACCGCGGATACCGTGATCCGCTCGCCCGCCCCGCTGATGGCGGTCAGAAACCGCATCCCGCTGGCAAGGCTGGTGAGCGGGCGGCGCCAGTCGAGCAACCAGCGGAAGCCTTTCCGGGCCGCTAGCGAAGACGATTGCAGATAGTCCTGACGCACCAGCACCTCATCATGCCCGCCCAAGGTGATCGCCTGCGAGATCGTGCTCGGGCTGGCGACCGGCTGCGGCGGTGCGGCGCCGCTCCCGGCAAAGCGCATCGGCGGCCGGCTTGCTGCGATCGGCGCGAGCACAAAATAGGCGATGGTCCGGTAGGCAAAGGGGGCAAGCGTGATGAGGAGCAGCCAGCTTCCCGCCTGCCACAGGATATCGCGCAAGGTGATATGGCCCGCATTGCTGGCCAGACTTTGCGGCAGCGCCTGTGCCTGTGCGGGGGCTGCGGCCAGCGCCTGCTGAGCGGTTTTGCGCTGCCTGTCCCAAGCGATCGCCTTTGCGCGCTTGTCGGCCAGGTCGCTGGCTTTCCGGCATTTCTCCCGCTCGGCATCTTCCAGCTCGGTGCGTTCCAGCTGGAAGGTCTCGCGCAGACCCTGATCGATCTTCCCGCGCTGCTGGAAAGCGCTGCGTTCCCGCCTCGCCGCAGCGCATTGCGCCTTTGCGGCGGCGATCGCGGCTTCGGTCGGCATCGTGGGGTGGGCCTCGAGATAGGTCTGCGCTTTGTCGAGCGTCTCGCGCGGGGCGAGGGCAGCGCGCAGAACCGCGAGCTCGCTTTCGATCGCGGCGATCTCGATCTCCGCCTTGGTGCGTGCGGCGATCTGCGAGGGACGATGGGCGGCAAACAGCCCGCTGCCGATCGCCTCCTGCCGCCCGCGCGCGGCGGCAAGATTGGCGTGCAACGCGGCGATGCGCTGGAGAAGCTGGTCGGCGGTGAGCGTTCCGGCCTCGGTCGTGCGCCGCTCCAGTTCCGCTTGCTGGCTGGCGAGGAAGCCTTGCGCACCCGCCTGAAAATCTACCGGATCGCGAATGTCCTCGGCCCAGATCTGTTGCGCTTGCGGCAGGTATGGCCCCGCCAGAGCCAGGATCAGCGCGGCAGCCACCAGCAGCGCAAACAACACCGCCCGGTTCCACAGCCAGTTCAGCAGCCGCTGCATTTCCCTGCTGCGTCCCCTCTCGGCAATCCCGACCTAAAGCGCCGCTGTCTCGCGCTCCAGCCACGCCAGATCCTCGCCCGAAAGCTGCGGCGCGAGCAGGGCGCACACCTTGGCGTGATAGGCATCGACCCATGCGATCTCGTCTGCGGTCAGCAGCGACGTATCGATCAGCTTGCGATCCAGCGGCACGAAAGTCAGCGTCTCAAACCCGAGATAGCGCCCTTCCTGCCCTTCGATCTGGCGTTCCTCGACCAGCACGAGGTTCTCGATCCGGATGCCATAGGCGCCCTGCTTGTAATAGCCCGGCTCGTTCGAGAGGATCATGCCCGCGAACAGTTCCTGCCCCGTCCCGGCCTGCCCGCCCGAAGGCTTGGCGATGCGCTGCGGACCTTCGTGGACGCCGAGGAAGCTGCCGACCCCGTGGCCGGTGCCGTGGGCGTAATCGACCCCTGCCTCCCACAGATATTGCCGTGCCAGCACATCAAGCTGGCCGCCCGCCGTGCCTTGCGGGAACACTGCGCGGTCGATCTGGATATGGCCCTTCAACACGCGGGTGTTGCGATCACGCATTTCCTGCGTCGGCGAGCCCAAACCATCTGGCGTCCCGACCCACACCGTGCGGGTGATGTCGGTGGTGCCGCCCGGATATTGTCCGCCCGAATCCACCAGATAGATCGAGCCCGGCGGGATTGGGATATTGTTGTCCTCGTCCACCTTGTAATGTGGCAGCGCAGCGTGGCCGGCGGCGGCGGAAATGGTGTCGAAGCTGAGATCGCGCAGGCCCTCGTCTTCCTCGCGGAAGGCTTGCAGGCGGGCGGCGGCGGAGAGTTCGTCGACCCCGCCCTTGGGCGCTTCGATCTCGAGCCAGCGCAGGAACTTCGTCACCGCCGCGCCGTCGCGCGCCTGCGCATCGCGGTGACCCTGCTTTTCGGCCTCGTTCTTGACCGCCTTGGCAAGGATTGTCGGATCCTGCTTGAAGGTGAAGGTCGCGCCGCCGCTGCGCAGCGCCTGCGCGATGCCGACCACCGCGAAATCGGGATCGAGCGCGATGGTCTTGCCGGAAAGCTCGCCCAGCGCGCCTTCGAACGCCGCCCGATCGCGGATCGTCACCGCATTGCCCAGGTGGCGCGCCAATTCCGGCGTCACCTTTTCAGGCGCGATGAACAGCTCGGCGCTGCCGTCCCTATGCGCGATCACATAGGACAGCGCGACGGGTGTGTGCGCAACATCGCTGCCGCGGATATTGAGCAGCCATGCAATCGAGTCGAGCGCCGGGATTACCACGGCGTCATGGCCTTCCTTCGCCAGCCAATCGGCCACCGCGGCCCGCTTGTCGGCCGAGGAGCGTCCGGCCAGCGCGTCGTCATGGATGATCGCTTGCGCCGCCGAAGGCGCGGGCTGATCGGCCCACACCGCATCGAGCGGGTTGCTTGCCGCAGGCACCAGCGTGATGCCCTTGGGGTTCACCTTGTTCTCTAGCGCCTCGACGAAAGCCCAGGTGTGGAGCCAGGGATCATAGGCGATCATGGAGCCCGCTTCGCACACTTCGGCGAGCCAGTCCGCAAGGCTGTCGGCCGGAACGCTCTTGTAATCGAACAGGCTGCCATCGACCTGCTCGCGCACCTGCACCGTGTAGCGCCCGTCAACGAAGATCGCGGCATGGTCGAGCGTGACAGAAGCAAATCCCGCCGAGCCGCCAAAGCCGGTCAGCCAGCGCAGCCGCTGGGCATAGTCGCCGACATATTCGCTCATATGTTCGTCGGAGATGGGGATGATGAAGCCATTTACGCTCCGGCGCTTCAACTCCTCGCGCAGCGCGGCAAGGCGGGCTTCATGGGTTTGCATCAGCATCTCTTGATCCTCGGATAGCGGCGCGGGCTCTTGCCGCGCATCATTGCCTTGTTACAACCGCGGACATAGGCTCAAAAGCTGCGCCTTTCCACCCAGACCGACGACGGGGATTTGCCACTGATGACCAGCCGGATCAGCCGCAAGGCTCTTGCGCTTGCCGCCACCACCTTTGTCTCTGCCGTCGCCCTCGTCGTTGCCCCCGTCGTTGCCCATGCGACCAATAGTGAGGATTCTCCCCGCGTGACCACTTCTGCTGCTGCCGCCGCGCCTGCCACCGCCATCAAGCCCCCCGTCGCTGCCAAGCGTCCGCACAGCTACACCTATCACGGGATCACCATCGAAGACCCCTATGACTGGCTCTACGACAAATCCTATCCGGTGGTGGATGATGAAGAGGTGCTGGCCCATGTGAAGGCCGAGAACGCATATTTCGAAGCGCATATGGCCGCCCAGGCGCCGTTCACCGAAGCGCTGTTCACCGAGATGCGCGCGCGCATCAAGGAAGACGACAGCACCGTCCCGCAGAAGGATGGCGACTACATCTACTGGAGCGAGTTCGAGGAAGGCGCGCAGTATCGCAAGCATTGGCGCAAAGCCGCTTCGGGAGGGCCGGATGAATTGCTGATCGACGAGAACCAGCTGGCCGAGGGCCTCGAATATTTCCGCCTCGGCGCAGCCTCGATCAGCCAGAACGGGCGCTATCTCGCCTATTCGACCGATACCAACGGCTCGGAACGCTACACCGCGCGGATCAAGGATCTCCAGACCGGCGAGCATCTGCCCGACGAGCTTACCAATCTGCGCGGCGATCTGGTGTGGGTCGCGAGCGATACCGCGCTGGTCTACGGCCCCTCGACCGAGGAATGGCGCACGCTCGAAGCCAAGCTCCACGTGATCGGCACGCCTGTTGAAAGCGACGTCACGCTCTACAAGGAGGACGACCAGAGCTTCGGCGTCGGCACCGGGCTGACCGCGCAGGAAGACTGGCTGATCATCGGCACCGGCGACAACGAGACCAGCGAAGTGCGCCTCGTCCCCGCCGCCAATCCCACCGCCACGCCGATCCTCGTCAAGGCGCGCCAGAAGGGCGTCGAATATTCGGTCGATGTCCGCGACGGCGAATTGTGGGTGTGGACCAACGACGATCATATCAACTTCCGCCTCGCCAAGGCGAAGCTGGAAACCCCCGGCGACTGGCAAACGGTGATCGCGGGTTCGGACGATTTCTATCTGACCGGTTTCGACCTGTTCAAGGATTTCTTCGTCACCGAAGGGCGCTTGGCCGGCCTCGACCAGATCCAGTTGCGCCAATATTCCGATCCGACGAAGATCACCCCGATTACCTTCCCAGAGGCGAGCTACACCGCGGGCCTTTCGAATAACCCCGAATATGACATGACAAAGCTGCGGCTGTCGTATCAGTCCATGGTCACGCCGAGCACGGTGCTGGATTACGATGTGAAGACCGGCGGGCTGGAGACGCTCAAGACGCAGGAAATCCCGAGCGGTTATGATGCCAGCCTCTATGTCACCGAGCGGGTGAGCATCCCCGCGCGCGACGGGACGATGGTGCCGGTAAGCATCGTGATGCGCAAGGACCGCGCCGCCATCCTCGCTAAGGCCGGGATTAAGGGGCCGGGGCCGCTGCATCTCTATGCCTACGGCGCCTATGGCTATGCGATCCCGCCGGGTTTTTCGACCACGCGGCTGAGCCTCGTCGATCGCGGCTTCGCCTATGCCATCACGCATATCCGCGGCGGCGATGATCTCGGGCGGCGCTGGTATCTGCAAGGCAAGCTGTTCGAGCGCACCAACACCTTCAACGATTTCGTCGATGCGGGCCGGGGCCTGATCGCCAAGGGCTACACCGCGCAAGGCATGGTCACCGCCAGCGGAGGCTCGGCGGGCGGCGAGCTGATGGGGGCGATCATCAATCAGGACCCCAAGCAATATGGCGCGATCGTCGCGCACGTGCCTTTCGTCGATGTGCTGGGCACGATGCTCAACGAAAAGCTGCCGCTGACACCCGGCGAATGGCAGGAATGGGGCAACCCGATCGAGAGCAAGGAGGCCTTTGCCTATATCCTTTCCTATTCGCCCTATGATCAGGTGGTGGCCAAGGACTACCCGCCGATGCTGGTGACCGCCGGCCTCAACGATCCGCGCGTGACCTATTGGGAACCGGCCAAGTGGGTCGCCCGCTTGCGCGAAGTGAAGACCGACGACAACCTGCTGCTGCTGAAGACCAACATGGGCGCAGGCCACGGCGGGCAGTCGGGCCGCTGGAACTCGCTGAAGGAGACGGCGGAGGAGTTTGCCTTCATCCTGTGGCAGATGGGGATGGCGCCGAAACCGGAGGCGAAGTGAGCGAGTCGAACCGCTTCACCCGCACCTACGTGGCGCTCCCCGAGCACATCGACGCGCTCGGTCACGTCAACAACACCGTATGGGTGCAGTGGATCCAGGACATGGCCACCGCCCACTGGGACGCGGTCGCGCGGCCCGAGGAGCGCGCGGCGTTCTTCTGGGTCGTGGTGCGGCACGAGATCGATTATCGCGGCAATATCGGCCCCGGCGAGAGTGTGACGGCCGAGACATGGATCGAAGGCCCGGCGCACGGGGCGAAGTCGCTCCGCCGGGTCGAGTTCACCGACGCATCGGGCAAGCGCCCCAAACTTCTCGTCAGTGCGGCGACCAACTGGGCGATGATTGATCGTGCCACTGGACGGCTGGCCCGCGTGCGGTCCGAGATTCTGGAGCCTTTTTTGTAAGGGTTCGGACCACCCGCCCCGGCGCGGCCCCCCCCCCCCACAAATTGCCCACAGGTGTGGGTGGG
>JBKDUW010000046.1:0-12735 GCA_046339235.1 Erythrobacteraceae bacterium
GTTTCGGCCAAGCAATTCTTGCGCCCCGGTTTCCGCAAGGCGGTCGCCTACGCTCTGGACGTATCGGGGCTCGAGCCCTCGCGGCTGGAGCTGGAAATCACCGACAGCGCGTTCGTCGGCGATCTCTAGGCGGTCGACGCGATCTTACGCGATGTAAAGTAGATCTGCGTGCGGCTCGCGCTCGTATATTTAGTCACGGGCTACTCCTCGCTCGCCTATTTGCAGCACGGCCATTTCGACAAGCTCACGATCGACCACAGCTTCGTGCGCGGCTGCACCGAAAACGGCGATATCAACCCAGCAATCATCACCGCAATCGTCGCGCTGGCCAAGGCGCTGGGGATGGAGACCGTCGCCGAGGGTGTCGAGGCGATGGACGAGCTCGAACTGGTGCGCGCGCGCGGCGCGGATTTGGTGCAGGGCTATGTCTATTCGCCCGCGATCTTTCAGGATGCGGTGCTCGCGCAGATGGCTGACGGATCAATGCTGTTCAAGCCGAGCGGCCCGCCGCGCTACCGTGCCGAACGCATCACGATCTTCCGCAGAGTCGGCCTGATCCATGAGGATCACTATTACGACGTGATCCTGCGCAATATTTCCAAAACCGGCGCGCGCATCAATGGCCTGGCCGCGGTGCCGGTCGGCACCGAAGTGGTGCTCGATCTGGGCCACGGCCAGCTGGTGGTGAGCAAGGTGGTGAACGCGACCGAATCAAGCCAAGGCCTGAAGTTCGAAACCTCGCTGATCAGCGACGGCAGCGGCGGTTTCATGACCCGCCACCGCATCTCGCCCTACGCGCTGGCCGAAGCCGGCATTCCGCTTGCAGCGCTGGACGCAGGCGCCTTCCCGCTCGCCAAGTGGCGCGAGGGGCACAAGAGCTCGCCGCGCTTTGTCCAGCTTGAACTCGGCTCCTGACTAGCCGCGCCCGCGGTAGGACGCGACGCCCTGATCGGGCAGCCACAGGCCTTCGGGCGGCGTGCCCGATTGCCAGAATACGTCAATCGGGATCCCGCCACGCGGAAACCAGTAGCCGCCGATGCGCAGCCATTGCGGGCGCATCTCCTCGAACAATCGCACCCCGATACCGACCGTCACATCCTCGTGGAAGCCATTGTGGTTACGGAACGACCCGAGGAACAGCTTGAGGCTCTTGCTCTCGACAATGGTTTCGCCCGGCACGTAGTCGATCACCAGATGCGCAAAGTCAGGCTGGTTGGTGACCGGGCAGAGCGAGGTGAACTCGGGCGAGACGAAGCGCACCAGATAGGTAAGGCCGGGGCGCGGATTGGGGACGTAATCAAGCACCGCTTCCTTGGGCGAGGAGGGCAACGGCGTGTCCTTGCCGAGGAACTGCGGCTTGCCGCCGGGCTGTGTAGGTGTGGTGTTCATGCCGCGCTGTTGCCTTGAATGGGGGACGGGCGCAACCCGGTAACTGGACGCGCGGCTGCGGGGCTGCCTATGGGACACAGCAATTGTTCAGCTGCCTCGCGCCAGCATTGCTCATCCGATTGCCATGACCCGCTTTTTGCCTCTCCTGCTCCGCTCCTTTGCCGCGCTGCTCGCGCTGGCGGCTGCCATCCCGCTGGCCGCGCAGGGCGCGCCAGGCGGTTTCTCATTGCCGCGGCCGCGGCCGACCCCGACACCCGCCCCGGCTGGCCCGGCGGACGAGCGTGCCGGAGTGGCGATCCCGCCGCGCAACGCGACACCCGCGCCGCGGATCGCCCCTGCTCCGGTGCTAAGCGACGAGACGGCATCGAGCCCATCCCCGTGGCCCTCTCGCCCGCGACAGGCGCAACCCGCACCGCGCGCGGCCGTCACCCCGCTGCCAGCCACGCGTGCTGTGCCGCCCGCGCCAACCGCCACACCGCTCGCGCCGGAGGTGAGCGGTGCCGGCATCCCCGCGTTCGAGCAACCCGTCCCCGCAGCTTCTGCGCCAAGCGCGCCTGCGGCAGCCCCCATGACTGCGCCCACGATAACGATAGCGCCCCCATTTGCGCCTTCTGACGCACCGGGCGCACCCGCGTTCGAATGGCGCTGGCTGGCGGCGGGCGCGGCGCTGCTGGCGAGCCTGCTTGGCGCGCTACTGCTGTGGCGGCGGCGCAAGCCCAAAGTGCTGCGGCTCGCCGCGGCCCCAACAATACCGGATCCCGATGCAGAGCCGGTGCTGCCGCGGATCGACCTTGCCCTCGAGATTCCGGGCGCGACCCGCAGCTTGCGGATGTTCACCTTGCGCTATCGCCTCACCCTCGCCAACCGGTCAGACCGCGCGGTCAATGATCTTGTCGTCGCTGTGCAGCTCGCCTGCGCCAAGCGCGGGGCGAGCAATGCGGTGCCGCTGACCGCCGCGCAGAATATGCTGCCGGTGGAGCGGATCGGTCCGCACCAGAGCCGCACCATCAGCGGCGAGGTGGTGCTGCCACTGACCGCGATCACGCCGGTGATGCATGGCCAAGCGCCGCTGTTCATCCCCCTGCTCAATGTCACGATCGAGGGCGGCGGCCAGCAGGCGGTGGCGAAGAGCTTCGTGATCGGCACGCCGGGCAGCGGCGGCGAGGGCCGCGTCCAGCCGTTGGTGATGACTGGCCCGCCCGGCGCGCTGCCCGAGCTGACGGCGCGCCCAATCGATCCGCCGCCCACGGTTTGACGCCAGCGCGCCCTTGGCGGCGGGGCGCTCGCGCGCTAGGCGCTAAGTCATGATGGAACCCGTCCCAAGCCTTGTTTCGAGCGACTGGTTGGAAGCCCGACTGGGCACGCCCGGCCTCGCGGTGCTCGATGCCTCGTACCACCTTCCCGCCGCGGCGCGCGATGCGGCAAGCGAATTTGCCGCCGCGCATATTCCCCGCGCGCGGTTTCTGGGGCTTGCAAGCCTGTTCGACGCCGAATCGAACGTGCCCTATGCCATGCCGGCGCCTGCGCAGCTGGCCGAGCGGCTGGCGAGCCTCGGGATCGCACCGGATGACGCTATCATCCTCTATGACGACAGCGCAATCCGCACCGCCGCGCGCGCGTGGTTCGTGCTGGCCGCGCTTGGCCGACACAACGTCGCGATCCTAGACGGCGGCTTTGGCAAGTGGCGCAGCGAAGGACGCGCGCTCGAAGCGGGCGCGCCTGCGACTGCCCGTGCCGCGCCTGCCACCCTCGCCCCGGCGCAGCGCGTGCGTAGCAAGGCGGATATGCTCGCCAATCTCGATAGCCATGCCGAGCAAGTGCTCGACGCGCGCTCGGTCGACCGGGTCTATGGCAGCGGCATCGATCCGGTGCATGGCGGACCCAACGGACGCATTCCCGGCGCGCTCAACCTGCCCTTTACCGAGGTGCTGAACGCCGATGACACCTACAAATCGCCCGATGCGCTGAGCGCGGCCTTCACTGCCGCCGGGATCGACCTTGCCCGGCCGATCACAACCACTTGCGGCAGCGGCGTTACCGCGAGCGTGCTATTATTCGCGCTACACCTCATCGGGGTCGAGACGGCCGCGCTCTATGATGGCAGCTGGAGCGAATGGAGCGCCGATCCGGCAACCCCCAAAGCGCAAGGTTTCGAACAAGAAGGCCCCGAAGCATGAGCGGCGGCGACGACAAACCGATGAAGCCCGCCACTAGGTTGGTGCGCGGCGGACGGCGCAAGGAATGGACCGGCCCGGTGGTCAACCCGCCAGTGTGGCGCGCCTCGACCCACCTCTACGACACCGATTCACAGCGGCGCGAGGCGGGCAAGGCCAACACCGATGGCCAGTTCTTCTACGGGCGCCGCGGCTCGCCGACCCAGTGGGCGCTGGCCGATGCGCTGACCGGGCTTGAATCCGGCGCGCATGGCACGGTGCTCTATCCCAGCGGGGTGGCGGCGATTGCCGGATGCCTGCTCGCCGTGCTCAAACCTGGTGACCGGCTGCTGATGGCCGACAACGCCTATGACCCGACGCGCAGCATGGCGACCGGCCTGCTGGCGCGGCTGGGGGTGACGACGACCTTCTTCAACCCACAGGATGTGGACGCCTACCGCGCCCTGTTCGCCGAGCCCGTGCAAGCCGTGTGGCTCGAAAGCCCGGGCAGCCTTACCTTCGAGATCTGCGACATCTCCGGCCTCGCCGCCATCGCCCGAGAACATGGTGCGGTCAGCCTGGTCGACAACACCTGGGCGAGCCCCCTCGGGTTCTCCGCGCTCACGCACGGCGGCGATATCGTGATGATGAGCCTTTCGAAGCATGTCGGCGGCCATTCCGATCTGATGATGGGCGCGGCGAGCGCTGGCAAGCGCTGGTATACCGCGCTCCGCCGCACCGCGCAGGAACTCGGGCAGGTGGTCTCGCCCGATGATGCAGCGCTCGCCTCGCGGGGCCTGCGCACCATGGGCCTCAGGCTCGAGGCGCAGTCCCGCTCGGCGCTGGCCATTGCCGAATGGCTCGAAGCCCAACCGCAAGTCTCGCGCGTGATGTGCCCGATGCTGCCGTCCGATCCCGGCCATGCGCTGTGGCGGCGCGATTTCACTGGCGGCTGCGGCCTTTTCGGCTTCGTGCTCGCCAGCGCCGACCGCGCAGCGGCAGCGCGGGTGGTCGATGCGCTGGAGTTGTTCGGGATCGGCTATAGCTGGGGCGGTTTCGAGAGCCTCGCGCTCGTCATCACCCCCCAAGATTACCGCTGTGTCATGACCTGCCCGGACAAGAGTGGACCCGCGATCCGGCTTGCCATCGGTCTCGAAGACACCGACGATCTGATCGCCGATCTGGCGCAGGCGCTGGCGCTGGCGGCCGCATAGCCACAATTTGCCGGGCCAATAGCTGGGCTTGCAGCCGGGCAATGCATTCTCGCTGGAACGCTCGGGCCGCTTCGCCCATCTGCACCCCATGCAAGCACTCGGCACCATCTATCTCGTCGGCGCGGGGCCGGGTCCGGTGGACCTTCTGACCCTACGCGCCGCCCGCCTGATCGAGCGCGCCGAGATCATCGTCCATGACGGACTGATCGGCCGCGATATCCTCGGGATTGCGCGCAGCGACGCGCGACTGATCTCGGTCGCCAAGCAGCGCGCCCGCCACACCCTGCCGCAGGAAGAGATCAACGCTCTGCTGGTGCGCGAGGCGGTGGCCGGACGCGATGTGGTGCGCCTCAAAGGGGGCGATCCCTTCATCTTCGGGCGTGGCGGCGAGGAAGCCGAGGCTGCGCGCGCCGCTGGCGTGCCGGTCGAAGTCGTCCCCGGCATTACGGCCGCCAATGGTGCCGCAGCGGCAGCGCAGATCGCGCTCACCCACCGCGATGCCTCGAGCATCGTCAGCGTCGTCGCTGGCCAGTGCAAGGGCCTGGCCGAACAGGACTGGTCGGGCCTCGCAGGCAAGGGCCGCACGCTGGTGATCTACATGGGCGTCTCCACCGCCGCGCAGATCGCCGACAAGCTGATGGCGAATGGCCTTGCCCCCGACATGGCAGTTGCCGTGATCGAGAACGCCGCGCGGCCTGAAATGCGGGTGCTGCGCGGCTTGCTTGCGGGCCTGCCCGAGCTGGTCGAGCGCGAGGCCGTGCAAAGCCCCGCGCTCATTGTAATCGGCGAGGTCACCGCGCGCGAGGACATGGCCGTGGTCGCGTTTGCACAGGAGGCTGCGCAATGAAAATCCTCACCGGCAATGATCTGCGCTCGGGCGCTGTGACCTGGTGGAACGGCACCTGCTGGTCGCTGTTTGTCGATGACGCGGTCGATGCGGGTGAAGAGGCCGAGGAAATCCTCGCCCGCGAGGAAGCCGCGCGCCGGGTCAACGTGCCTTACGCCATTGAAGCCAGCATCGACGCCGAAGGCCATGTCCGCCCGGCGCATATCAAGGACCGGGTGCGCGCGCTCGGCCCGACCGTGCGGCGCGACCTCGCGGTGCCGACTGCCGACAAGACCGGCTGGGACTGGGTAATCTGAGATGTACCAATATGATTCATACGATCAGGCGATGGTCGATGCCCGCGTCGAGGAATTCCGCGATCAAGCCCGCCGCCGGTTGGAAGGCAAGCTGACCGAAGACCAGTTCAAGCCGCTGCGGCTGATGAACGGGCTCTACCTGCAACTCCACGCCTATATGTTGCGCGTCGCCATCCCCTATGGCACGCTCAATGCGCGCCAGATGGAGGCGCTGGCCGACATCGCCGAGAAGTATGATCGCGGCTACGGCCACTTCACCACCCGCCAGAACATCCAGTACAACTGGATCAAGCTGGAGGACGCTGCCGACATCCTCGCCGACCTTTCAAGGGTCGAGATGCACGCGATCCAGACCAGCGGCAATTGCATCCGCAACATCTCGTCAGATCACTTTGCCGGCGCTGCCGCAGACGAGGTGGCTGACCCGCGCCCCTATGCCGAGCTGATGCGCCAGTGGTCGAGCTTCCATCCGGAATTCAGCTACCTGCCGCGCAAGTTCAAGATCGCGGTGATCGCGTCCGAAAAAGACCGCGCGGCGATGCGGCTGCACGATATCGGCATCCGCATCGTGAAGCGGGACGGCGAAGTGGGCGCGCAGTTCTATGCGGGCGGGGGCATGGGCCGCACCCCGATGATCGCCCCGCTGATCCGCGACTTCGTTCCGCTCGATCAGCTGATCACCTATGCCGAGGCCGCCTTGCGCGTCTACAACCGCTACGGCCGGCGCGACAACACGTACAAGGCGCGGATCAAGATCCTGGTCCACGAGCTGGGCGCCGCAGAATACACCCGCCAGGTCGAGGAAGAATTCGCCCACCTGCTGAGTGTCGGGGTCGAACCCCCGCGCGAGGAACTGGCGCGGATTGCGGAATATTTTGCCGATCCGGTCTTCACAGACGGCCCCAAGACCATCGACCGGTCGGATCCGGACTTCGCCTTATGGGTGGATCGCAACACCCACCGCCACAAGCACGATGCCTACGTCTCCGCCGTCATCAGCTTGAAGCCCGCAGGCGGCATTCCCGGCGATGCCACCGCCGCGCAGCTGCGCGTCGTCGCTGCCCTCGCGCGTGACCACAGCTTTGACGAGCTGCGCGTGATGCACACCCAGAACCTGCTGCTGCCGCATGTCCGCATCGCCGACCTTCATGCCGTGTGGAGCGCGCTCGATGCGGCGGGCATGGGCGCGCCCAACATGGACACGATCGAGGACATCATCGCCTGCCCCGGCCTTGATTACTGCAGCCTCGCCAACGCGCGCTCGATCCCGCTCGCCCAGCGCATTTCGGAACGCTTTGCCGCCAATGGTCGCACCTGCGAGCTGGGCGAGTTGAAGCTTAAGATTTCGGGCTGCATCAATGCCTGCGGGCACCACCACGCGGGTCACATCGGCATCCTCGGCGTCGACAAGAAGGGCAAGGAGAACTTCCAGCTCTCGCTTGGCGGGTCGGAGGCCGAAGACGTCAGCCTCGCCAAGATCACCGGCCCCGGCTTTGACGAAGACGGCGTGATCGCTGCGGTCGAAAAGGTCACCGATGTCTATCTCGCAAGCCGCACCGACGGCGAGCGTTTCCTCGACACCTATCGCCGCATCGGCATGGAGCCTTTCAAGGAGGCGCTTTATGGGTAATGCCCGCGATCTCGGCACCTCGCCCGACGAGGTGCAGTTCCGTTTCCGCGATGACGAGCCGGCCGATCACGCGACCGTTACCGTCGATGCCTGCTGCGACCAGACCAACGCAACCGCCGTCCGGATCGAACCGGGCGATGATGCGCGGGTGCTGCTACCCTTCTTGGGCCGCCTGGCGCTGATCGAGGTCAACTTCCCCACCTTCGGCGACGGGCGCGGCTACTCTGCTGCGCGGATCCTGCGCGAGGCGGGCTACGCCGGCGAATTGCGCGCGGTGGGCGCGGTGCTGATCGATCAGCTCAGCCACATGCGCCGCTGCGGATTCGACTCCTTCGCCCCGGACAAGCGCCTCGACGCGGACGACGCCGCGCGCGCCTTTGCCATCTGGGACAATGTCTACCAAAGCGCGGCGGACGCTCTGCAGCCCGGGCGCCGGACCATCGCGGAGAAGCGCCATGAAGCCTGACATCACCGGTGCCGCGACCTCGGGCGATCGCACCCGTGACACGCTCGATCTCGCCCCGCGCTTCACCGAGCACGACGCCGTTCGCCTCAACCGCATGTTCCGCGGTTCCTCGACGCAGGAAATGCTCGAAGGTGTGATCCGCGACGGGCTGGCAGGCGATCTTGCCATGGTCTCGAGCTTCGGCGCGGAGAGCGCAGTGCTGCTGCATCTGGTCGCCAGCGTCGACCCGAACGTGCCGGTGCTGTTCCTCGACACCGGCAAGCACTTCGCCGAAACGCTGGCCTATCGCGACACACTCGTGGAACGGCTGGGCCTCAACCTCGTGGTGCTGACCCCCGATCCCGACGATCTCGCCAAGAAGGACGAGACCGGCCTCAGATGGTCCTATGATCCCGATGGCTGCTGCAAGATCCGCAAGGTGCGCCCGCTCGAGAAGGCCATGGCCGGTTTCGACGCCAGCTTCACCGGCCGCAAGTCGTTCCAGTCCTCGACCCGCGCCAACCTGCCGCGCTTCGAAGTGGACACGACGGACGCGCAGGGGCGGCTCAAGATCAACCCGCTGATCGACTGGGATGCGAGCCAGATCGAGGGCTATTTCATCCAGCACGATCTGCCGCGCCACCCGCTGATCGCGCAAGGGTATCCCTCGATCGGTTGCTCGCCCTGCACCACCCAGGTCGCGCCGGGCGAAGACCCGCGCTCGGGCCGCTGGAAGGGCTGGGACAAGACCGAATGCGGCATCCACAAGCCAGGCGAAGAGCCGTTTCTGTAAGGCTTGTCTAAAGCCAGCCTTCGCGCTTGTACCATTCCGCCGTGGCCTTAAGCCCCTCCTCGCCCGCGATGCGCGGCTGCCAGATACCCGGCGGCACGTGCCGGTCGGAGCGGGCGACCCAGTTGGGGTGGCTCATGTAGCCCACCCGGTCGGCCGTGAGTTTTGCCCGGTCTCCGCGAAGCAGGCGGTCGCCCGCAGCCGCAGCATCGAGCACGGCGCGCGGCAGATGCGGCGCGAATACGCTCCGCTTGCCGACAGCCTGCCCGATCGCCTGCGCGAGTTCCTTGTGGCTCCACCCTCCCTCGCGCCCGTCGTCCGGCTCGTAAACCTGCTTGTGCATCGGAGCGGCATTCGCTGACAGCGCCACCAGAAGATCCGCCAGATCATCGGCATGGATGATCGAGGTCGCGCCCCCCGGCGGTAGCGGCACCACGCCCCATTTCGCCGCGCGGAACAGATCGAGCATGTCGATATCGCGCGGGCCATAGACCGCGGGCGGGCGCACCGTGGTCCAATCCAGCCCGGAACTCTCCACCAACGCCTCTGCCTGGGCCTTCGACGCGCCATAGGCCGACAGCTCGGGCTTGCGCGCCGAGAGCGAGGACACGAACACCAGCCGCCTCACGCCGCCCGCACGCATCGCTGCGATCACCGCGATGGTGCCGGTCACATTGGCGACCTCGAATTCCGCTGGATCGGGCGTGTTGGTGAGCCCCGCGACATGGATCACCGCGTCCACACCCTCGCACAGATCGGCCAGCGCCGCCTTGTCGGCAAGATCACCGCTGACCCATTCAATCCGTGCCCGCTCGCGCTGCGGCCGGCGGGTCAGAGCGCGCACCTGATGCCCCTGTGCCAGCGCCGCATGGAGCACCGCGCTGCCGACAAAGCCGGTCGCACCGGTGACCGCCAAAAGGCTCACAGCAGCACCAGATGATCGCGGTGGATCACGCAGGAACGCGGCGCATAGCCCAGCCGCGCTTCCTGATCCTCGGCGCGGCGGCCTGCGATCAGCTGCATTTCGGCGGCATCATATTCGGCCAATCCCTGCGCCAGCCGCTCGCCCTTGGTGCTGAGCACGCTGACGAGATCGCCGCGCCGGAAGGTGCCCGAAACGCCGACCACGCCTGCCGCCAGTAGGCTCGCGCCGCCGCGCAGCGCCTCGGCACAGCCCTTGTCCACGCGCAATTCGCCAGCGGGCGCCAGCCGCCCGCCGAGCCACGCCTTGCGGGCATTATCGGTGCGCACCGCAAGGAACAGCGTCCCCCGCGCCTCGGCAATCGCTTTGGCAATCGGCGCGTTATGCGTCCCGTTGATGATCGCCAGCGCAATTCCGGCGCGTGTAGCAATCTGCGCGGCCTGCAATT
This sequence comes from Erythrobacteraceae bacterium, assembly GCA_046339235.1. Classification (GTDB taxonomy): domain Bacteria; phylum Pseudomonadota; class Alphaproteobacteria; order Sphingomonadales; family Sphingomonadaceae; genus Erythrobacter. The sequence goes on from JBKDUW010000046.1 coordinate 10,135, forward strand.
TCGACACCATCCCGCCCGAGCCTAGGCCGGACGAGGATGCTCCGCTTGCCATCGCCATCACCTCGGGCGTCACAGCGTCAACCACCGGCACCAGCGCCGCGCCATCCTCGCGCGGGTCACGATCATAGAGCCCGTCGACATCCGAAAGCAGCAGCACGAGGTCCGCGTTGGCCGCCTGCGCCACCCGCGCAGCGAGGCGATCATTATCGCCGAAGCGGATCTCCTCGGTCGCGACGGAATCGTTCTCGTTGACCACCGGGATCACGCCCGCCTCCAGCAGGCGGTCGAGCGTGGCCGAGGCGTTGAGATAGCGGCGCCGATCCTCAAGATCGCCGAGAGTCAGCAACATCTGCGCCGCCGTTATGCTCTCACCCCCGAGCGCGCGGCTCCACAAATCCGCCAGCGCGATCTGGCCTACAGCAGCCGCCGCTTGCGCATCGGCAAGGCTGCCGCGTCCGCCCTTGGGCAAGGCCAGCCGCGCCGCACCCAGAGCAATCGCGCCCGAACTCACCACGATCACCTGCGCGCCCGCCTGCCGCAGCAGCGCCAGATCGCCCGCCATGCGCGCCAGCCATGCCTCGTGCGCCTGCCCCCCGCCGACCAGCAACGCGCTCCCGATCTTGACTACGATCCGCCGCGCGGTGGTGATATCCGCCAGATTCTGTATCAAGATCGCGTCAGCATCGTCGGTTACAGGGGCGACCAGTCGCTGGCCTCGCCCTCATTCTCGATCTCGACCGCCTTGGTCTCGGTCGCGGTACGGTCGGGCAGGTAGCCAAGCACGGCATCAAGCAGTTCGGGGATACCCGCACCGGTCGCGCCGGACACCGCGAACACTTTGTCCGCGCCCGCGCTGAGCAGCTCCTCGCGGAACACCTCGACCAGTTCTGCGTCGGCCAAGTCGAGCTTGTTGAGCACCACCAGCCGCGCCTTGTCCTCGAGGCCTTCGCCATAAGCGGCCAGCTCTTCCTCGACGATGCGCATCGCCTCGGCCGGGTCGGCATCTTCGGTGCCGGTGATGTCGATGAGGTGAATCAGCACGCGGCAACGCTCGATATGGCCAAGGAAACGGTCGCCGATCCCGACGCCTTCCGCAGCCCCTTCAATCAGGCCCGGAATGTCGGCGAGCACGAATTCACGGCCCCGGTGGCGCACCACGCCAAGCTTGGGAACCAGTGTGGTGAAGGCATAGTCGCCGACCTTGGCCTGCGCGTTCGAGACCGCATTGATGAAGGTCGATTTGCCCGCATTGGGCAGGCCAACGAGGCCGACGTCCGCGAGCAACTTCAGCCGCAGCCACACCCACATCTCCTCGCCCGGCAGGCCCGGCTGGTGCTGGCGGGGGGCGCGGTTGGTCGAGGTCTTGTACGAGGCATTTCCGCGCCCACCCATCCCGCCTTCGAGGAAGGTAACGCGCTGGCCGACCATGGTGAAGTCGGCGAGCACCTCCTCCCTATTCTCGGAGAGGATCTGTGTGCCGACCGGCACCTTGATCACGAGCGGCTTGGCCGAAGCGCCGGTGCGGTCCTTTCCCATCCCGTGCCCGCCACGCGGCGCCTTGAAGTGCTGCGAATAGCGGAAGTCGATCAGCGTGTTGAGGCCCGCGACGGCTTCGAACACGATATCGCCGCCGTTCCCGCCGTTTCCGCCGTCAGGGCCGCCGTATTCGACGTACATCTCGCGCCGGAAAGAGACGGCCCCAGGGCCGCCTCCGCCGGATTTCAGATAGATCTTGGCTTGGTCGAGAAAATGCATGGGGCCCCTTAAGCATTTCCTCTCGCAATTGCGAGGGCTGTGTTAGACAGAACAGGCCATGGCCAGAAGGGCCGCAAGGCCGACTGGCCGCCCGCAGCGAGGCGACCTTCAGGTCGCATGAGCGAGGATTTCGTACCCCGGACGGGGCGCGGACCTCAAAAACGCGCTTCGATACCGATGGTCGTGCTGCGCCCCGGCGAGACGAAGCTGAACACCTGTTCGTAGCCCTCGCCGAGCAGGTTCTCGACCCGCGCGAAGCCGCTGATCGCCTCGCTGATCGTCACGCGTGCGTTGAAATTGACCAGCGTGTAGTCGTCCAGCGTCACCCGCACCGGCACGAAGCTGGGATCGGTGAAGGCCACATCGGGCGTCGCTCCGTTGTGCCGCACCACCAGTGTCGCCGAAGCGGCATCATCGGGCGCGGTCCATATGAGCGCGGCGCTGGCAATATGCTTGGGCCGGCGCACTTCCTCGACCCCATCTTCCTCGGCATCGAGATAGGAATAGGCCACATCGAGGCTCCATTGCTCGGCGAAGCGGGCAGAGAGAGCGACTTCAACCCCGCGCTGCTCGCTCACCGTAGTGCGATTGGCGGGGGTGGCGATGAAATTCGGCGGCGGGAAGGTGGTGAAGATCTCGCCCTCGAGCTCGCTGTCGAAATAGGTGACCGAGAGCCGCGCGCTTGTCCCCAGGTCCTGATCCACGCCCGCTTCCCAGCCGGTGGACTTCTCGGGCCGCAGCGCATCATTGCCGATGAAGCGCCCGTCGACAAAACCGAACAGCTCGAAGAAGCCGGGGTTCTTGACCCCCGAGCCTGCTGCCGCCCGCAGCCGGGTGGTGTCGGTG
>JBKDUW010000047.1:0-30886 GCA_046339235.1 Erythrobacteraceae bacterium
GGCGAGATCGCGGGTCTTGACCTGCGCGGCCAGTGCCGGAGCAGGCTTGGCGGCGGCCTCAGCCTTGGGCGCTTCCTGCGCGGCCGAGGGCAAGGCAATGGCGGAGATGCTGAGAGCGGCCAGCGCGGCGAGGAATCGTGCGTCCATGCGACGATAGAGTGGCAGGCTTGCGCACGCGGTTCAAGCGCGCGTCACGGCTTTCCGCCCATCTTCTTGTAGCGCGTCTTGCCGTAGCGGGTTTTGCGGGTGCCCGGCTTGCCTTCGTTCGAGCGCCCCACGATCGGAGTGCGCTTCTCGCCATCAGGGATGCCGAGTTCATCCGCCTCCAGCCGCCGGATCTCGTCGCGCAGCCGTCCGGCTTCCTCGAATTCGAGGTTGGCAGCGGCATCGCGCATCCGCTTTTCCAGGTCTTCGACGTAGCTGCGCAGGTTGTGGCCCCTAAGATTCTCGGCTCGATTGTTGCGCTCGTCATCGCCGGTGTCGACCAGCACCGAATCCTGCGAAGCGGTGTGCGCGACGATGTCGTGGATGTTGCGCTTGATGGTTTGCGGCGTGATGCCGTGTTCGGTGTTGAACGCTTCCTGCTTCGAGCGGCGGCGGTCGGTCTCGGCGAGCGCGCGCTCCATGCTGCCGGTGATGCGATCGGCATAGAGGATGACGCGCCCATCGACGTTGCGCGCGGCGCGGCCGATCGTCTGGATCAGCGAGGTCTCCGAGCGCAGGAAGCCTTCCTTGTCCGCATCGAGGATCGCCACCAGCCCGCATTCGGGAATATCGAGTCCTTCGCGCAGCAGATTGATCCCGATCAGCACGTCATAGACGCCGAGCCGGAGGTCGCGGATCGGCTCGATGCGTTCCAATGTCTCAACATCCGAGTGCATGTAGCGCACCCGCACGCCTGCCTCGTGCATGAATTCGGTGAGGTCTTCGGCCATGCGCTTGGTCAGCGTGGTCACTAGCGTGCGGTAGCCCTTGGCGGCGGTGGCTTTGCATTCGGTGATGCAGTCCTGCACCTGATCCTCGACCGGGCGGATTTCGACCGGCGGATCGATCAGGCCCGTGGGGCGGATCACCTGTTCGGCGAAAACGCCGCCGGTCTGGCCCATCTCCCATTGCCCGGGCGTGGCCGAGACCGCGAAGGTCTGCGGGCGCATCGCGTCCCATTCGTTGAAGCGCAAGGGGCGGTTGTCGATGCAGCTCGGCAGGCGGAAGCCATATTCGGCGAGCGTCAGTTTGCGGCGGTGGTCCCCCTTCGCCATCGCGCCGATCTGCGGCACTGTCTGGTGGCTTTCATCGACAAACAGCAGCGCGCTTTCGGGGAGGTATTCGAACAAGGTCGGCGGCGGTTCGCCCGGCAGCCGCCCGGTGAGGAAGCGGCTGTAGTTCTCGATCCCGGCGCAGCTGCCCGTCGCCGCGATCATTTCGAGGTCAAAATGCGTGCGCTGTTCGAGCCGCTGGCGTTCGAGCAGTTTGCCCTCGGCCTCCAATTCCTTGAGCCGTTCCTCCAGCTCGAATTTGATCGCGGCCGCTGCCTGCTTCATCGTCGGCCCCGGCGTGACATAGTGCGAATTGGCATAGACCCGCACCTTCTCCAGCGCCGCGCCCTTGGTTCCGGTCAACGGGTCGAATTCGCTGATCGCTTCGATCTCGTCACCGAAGAAGCTGACGCGCCAGGCCATGTCCTCGTAGTGCGAGGGAAAGATTTCCAGGCTGTCGCCGCGCACCCGGAAATTGCCGCGGGTGAAGGCGGCGTCATTGCGCTTGTATTGTAGTGCGACGAGCTTGCGGATCAGCTCGCGCTGATCGACACTTTCGCCCAGTTTGATGTCGAAGATCATCGCCGAATATGTCTCGACCGAGCCGATCCCGTAAAGGCACGAGACCGAGGCGACGATGATCACGTCGTCGCGTTCGAGCAGGCTGCGGGTGGCCGAATGGCGCATCCGGTCGATCGCCTCGTTTACCGAGGATTCCTTCTCGATATAGGTGTCCGAGCGCGGGACGTAGGCTTCGGGCTGGTAGTAATCGTAGTAGCTGACGAAATATTCAACCGCGTTTTCGGGGAAGAAGCTCTTGAATTCGCCGTATAGTTGGGCGGCGAGGATCTTGTTGGGCGCGAGGATCAGGGCGGGGCGCTGGAGCGTTTCGATCACCTTGGCCATGGTGAAGGTCTTGCCGCTGCCGGTGACGCCGAGCAGCACCTGCGTCTTCTCGCCCGCCAGAGCGCTCGAGGTGAGTTCGCCAATCGCGGTCGGCTGATCGCCCGCCGGCTCGTATTCCGAGACCAGCTTGAACGGGATGCCGCCCATCGACTTGTCGGGCCGCTGCGGGCGGTGCGGGGTGAAATCGGCGCCCGTTTCGGGCTCGTCCAGTCCGCGTCGGATCACGAGTTTGGCCATGGTCGTTCTATGGGGAACAAAGCGGGCACGCGCAACCCGGCTTGCGAAGGGCTGCGCAGTTGCGCGATTATGCGCTACGGTCGCTCGAACGGGGCAGGCCCGCAGCAGGAGCGACGGATATGAGGCGGATCATCATGGGAGCAGCGGGCGTGGCCTTGCTGGCGGGCTGTTCGGGAGGCGGGCATGCAGATGCCGATGGAAACGGCGAAGTCAGCATGAAGGAAGCGGCCAAGAAGGCCGAGGCCGAGGGGCTGAAGCCGCAAGCCGGCCAGTACAAGGCCGTCATCACGATGACCGGGATCAACATCCCCGGGATGCCGCCAGAGATGGCCGGCCACGGCGGCGGCATGACCACCACTACCGAATATTGCCTCACCCAGGCCGAGGTCGACAAGGGCTACCAGGAGATGATGAAGCGCGGCCAGAACGGCGAATGCACCTACGAAAGCTTCAACCTTGCGGGCGGCAAGCTGGATGCGGTTATGCTGTGCAAGACCGGCGAGGGCGATGCCCGCATGACGATGAACGGCACCGTCACGCCCACCACCTCCGATTTCACCGCGACGATGGCGATGAAGTTTGCCGATGCGCCGGAAGGCACCATGACATTCACCGCCAAGCACGAAAGGCTCGGCGACTGTCCCGCCTCGTAATCCGGCCAAGAGAGCGGGACCAATAAAATGTGTCGGATTTATTACTCGCGCTACACTTAATTGAATATTCATCTGAAATGTGGTTTGGATTCGGGCATGAAGCAAACGCGTTTCGCTTTTGAATCTCCCCGTCTGCCCGCCCCACTGATCGCGGCGGCGAGCGCGGCTGGCGCGCAGGCGCAGCAGGCCTATCAGGCCACCGCGTTTGCGCGGCGCGTCGCCTTGGCGCGCGAGGCCTGCCCCGAGGAAAACGAGGCGGGCAAGCCGCGGCTGGTGCGGATGCTGGCCGAAACGCAGGTTCTGCTCGAACCGTGGCGCCGCCCGCGCCGCAAGCTCGATATCGCCGCGACCAGCAATCCGCAGATGGTGATGATCCTGCCCGGCTTTGCCACCCATCCGGTGCGCATGCGCTATCTCGCGCACCAGCTCGAAGCCGCCGGGCATCGCACGAAGCGTTGGGGGTTGGGCTTCAACTGGGGCCCTGACGAGGAACGCTTCGAAATGCTCGAGGCGCGGCTGGCAGAGCTCCATGCGCGCCATGGCCAGCCGGTGGTGCTGCTCGGCTGGAGCCTTGGCGGCTTGTTCGCGCGCGAGCTGGCCAAGCGGCAGCCGCACGCGGTCGCCAAGGTCATCACCATGGGGTCGCCCTTCTCCGGTAGCCCGCGCGCCAATAATGCGTGGCGCGCCTATCAGTTCATTACCGGCACCAGCGTCGATGCCCCGCCGATCGATGCGGACCTCGCCGCCAAGCCGCCGGTCGAGACCGTTGCGCTGTGGAGCGCCAATGATGGGGTGATCGCGCCGCGCTGCGCGGCCGGACGCGGCGACGAGCGCGACCGGGCAATAGCGCTGCGCTGCACGCACATGGGCTTCACCTATGATCCGCAGGTGATCCACACCCTGCTCGGTGAGCTCGAAACTACCCGCTGAAACCTTCGCGTCAAACCCGCTTTCCTTTTGTGAAAGCGGCGTTACCCTGTGGAATGCACCTGAGGGCAGATGCGGGGGTCAATGAGCGCGGGCGGCAGCAATTTTGACGAGATGTTCGAACGGGATGGCCGGACCCGGCCGGCCTATGGAGAATATTCCCGCTGGTATAGCGAACAGCCCGGCGAGTTCCTCAAGCGCAAGAACCACGAGGCGGACGATACTTTTCGCCGCACCGGTATTACCTTCAACGTCTATGGCGACAACGAGGCCGAAGAACGGCTGATCCCGTTCGACATGGTGCCGCGCATCATAACCGCTTCGGAATGGCGCCGGCTCTCGCGCGGGATTGAGCAGCGCGTGCGGGCGCTCAATTCCTTCCTCTATGATCTCTATCACCGGCAGGAGATCGTGCGCGCTGGACGCCTGCCCGAACGGCTGCTCCGCAAGAATGATGCGTGGCTCGCCAATATGGTCGGCTTCACCCCGCCGGGCGGGATCTACACCCATATCGTCGGGATCGATCTGGTCCGCACCGGGCCGGACGAATTCTTCGTCCTCGAAGATAATGCGCGCACGCCCTCGGGGGTCTCCTACATGCTGGAGAACCGCGAGACGATGATGGCGATGTTCCCCGATCTGTTCAGCCGGATCGCGGTGGAAAGCGTGTCGAACTATCCGCGCAGGCTCGCGCGCAGCCTCGCCGCCTGCGTCCCGCCCGCCTTTACCGGCGGCAAGCCGACCGTGGCGGTGCTGACGCCGGGGATCTACAATTCGGCTTATTACGAACACGCCTTCCTCGCCGACCAGATGGGCGCAGAACTGGTCGAGGGCAGCGATCTGCGCGTCGTCGGCGGGCGGGTGCAGATGCGCACCACGCTGGGCTACAAGCCGATCGACGTGCTTTATCGCCGGGTTGATGATGATTACCTCGATCCGCTGACCTTCAATCCCGATTCCGCGCTGGGCGTGCCGGGGATCATGGATGTCTACCGCGCGGGCGGGATCACCATCGCCAATGCGCCCGGCACCGGGGTGGCGGACGACAAGGCGATCTACAGCTTCATGCCCGAGATCGTCGAGTTCTACACCGGCGAGAAACCGCTGCTGCCCAACGTCCAGACCTGGCGCTGCGCCGACAAGGACAGCCTTGCCTATGTGCTCGACAACCTCGCTGAACTGGTGGTCAAGGAAGTCCACGGCTCGGGCGGTTACGGGATGCTGATCGGGCCGACGTCGTCCAAGCGCGAGATTGCCGCCTTCCGCGAAAAGCTGGTCGCGCGGCCCTCCAATTACATCGCGCAGCCCACGCTCGCGCTGTCGACCTGCCCGATCTACACCCGCGCCGGGCTCGCCCCGCGCCATGTCGACCTGCGCCCCTTCGTGCTGGTCTCGCCCGACGGGATCGACATTACCCCGGGGGGGCTGACGCGGGTGGCGCTCAAGAAGGGCTCGCTGGTGGTCAACTCCTCGCAAGGGGGCGGCACCAAGGACACCTGGGTGCTGAAGGATTAGCATGGAGGACAAACGCTCATGCTAGGCCGCACCGCCAATGGCCTCTTCTGGATGTTCCGCTATCTCGAGCGGGCCGAGAACACCGCGCGCCTGCTCGAAGCAGCGTTGCGCATGGCGCTGACCCGCGATGTCGTGACCGCCGAGGCCGAATGGCGTTCGGTAATCGCCACCTTGGGGCTGAGACGCGCCTTCGAGGCGGTGCACGATACCTATGACGGGCTGTCGGTATGGAACTTCGTGCTGCGCGGGCCGTCCAATCCGGGCAATGTCCGGGCCATGTTCGGCGGCGTGCGATCGAACGCGCGGCTAGCCCGCATCAATATCTCGTCTGACGTATGGGAAGCGGTCAACGAGAACTGGATGAACCTCGACAGGTTGCTCGCGCGCCCGGTCGGCCCGACGGTGGTGGGCGAGGTGCTGGTCGCGATCCGGCGCGCCGGCACGCAGGTTCACGGCGCCTTCGACGGTTCGATTCTGCGCGATGAGGGCTACCATTTCAGCCGCGCGGGCACCTTCATCGAGCGCGCCGACAGCACCGCACGCATTCTCGACATGAAGTATTTCCTGCTGCTGCCTTCGCTCTCCTATGTCGGATCGAGCCTTGATAGCGGGCAGTGGGAGCAGGTGCTGCGCTCGGTCGCGGGGGCGCGGGTCTATAGCTGGCTCAACGCCGGGCAGATCGAGGCGCGCGGGATTGTCGAATTTCTCGTGCTCGACGAACGCTTCCCGCGCAGCCTCGCCTTCTGCCGCAACGCGCTGCGCGAAAATCTCGCCGCGATGGCGCGGATGCACGGGGTGGAGGGGCGTTGCAACGCGCTGATGCGCGAGGCCGACACGCGTATCAGTCAGCTCAATGTCGACCAGATCTTCGAGGCGGGCCTGCACGAATTCCTGGTCGATTTCCTCGCCCGCAACGCCGCCATCGCGCAGGCGATTGCGCAGGACTACAGGTTCCACGTATGAGCACACTGACCCTCGCGATCCGCCACACAACGCATTACGCCTTTTCCGAGCCGGTGATGCACGCGCTCCAGCGGCTGCGGCTGACCCCCAAGGAAACCCAGGGCCAGCGCATCATCGAATGGAAGATGCACTTCGAGCACGCGCAGGCGGAGCTTGCCTATGACGACCAGCACTTCAACCACGTCACGCTGATCGGGGTGCAGCCGGGCGCGCGCGAAGTGACGGTGATCTGCGAGGGCATCGTCGAGACCGAAGACAATGCCGGGGTGATCGGACGCCATTCGGGCCATCTGCCCCTGTGGAGCTTCCTGCGCCAGACCCCGCTGACCCGTCCGGGCAGCAAGTTGCGCGCGCTGCTGCGCGAGGTCGGCGGGCAGGGCGGCGGAGCAGAGGGACGCGCACCGCTCGATTTCCTCCACGCGCTGTCGGGCCTGATCCGCGAGCGGATCGCCTATGAGACCGGGCGCACGCACTCGGCCACCACCGCCGAGGAAGCGGTGCAGCATGGTTACGGCGTGTGCCAGGATCACGCACATATCTTCATCGGTGCCGCGCGCGCGCTCGGCATCCCGGCACGCTATGTCAGCGGCTATCTGCTGATGGACGACCGGATCGAACAGGAAGCCACCCACGCCTGGGCCGAAGTCCATGTCGAGGGGCTCGGCTGGGTCGGCTTCGACGTCTCGAACGGGATCAGCCCCGATCCGCGCTATGTTCGGGTGGCGACGGGCAGCGATTACCGCGATGCCGCGCCGGTCACCGGGATCAGCTATGGCATGGCGGAAGAAGTGCTGCGCGTCGGGGTCGCAGTTTCGCCGCACAAGCCCGCCAGCCAGCAGCAGGACCAGACCAGCCAGTAGCCGAAGCTTTGGCGCAAGGCGCGGCGCTTTGCCTCGGCTGCGCTTTGGGTTAGGGCGGCGTTCCCGCGCGAAAACCGGGGCAGGGGGAGGAGGAACCGACATGACCTATTGCGTTGGCATGGTGCTCGATCACGGGCTGGTGCTGATGAGCGACACCCGCACCAATTCGGGCGTCGACAACATCTCGACCTTCCGCAAGCTGTTCCACTGGAGTGTGCCGGGCGAGCGCATAATCGCGGTGATGACGGCGGGCAATCTTGCCACCACGCAGGCGGTCATCAGCCAGCTCGAGGAACGCACCAAGGCTCCGGGCGAGCGCGATAACACGCTGCTCAAAGGGGCGACGATGTTCCAGGTCGCCACCGAGATCGGCCGGCTACTGCGCACCACGATCGAGGAAGCGCAGGTCGTCAATGGCGAAAGCGGCAAGGGCCGCTTTACCGCGACCATGATCGTGGCCGGCCAGATCAAGGGCATGCAGCCGCGCCTGTTCATGATCTATCCCGAAGGCAATTTCATCGAGGCCAGCTGGGACACCCCGTTCTTCCAGATCGGCGAGACCAAGTATGGCCGCCCGATCCTGATCCGCGGCTATGATCGCTCCATGAGCTTCGAGGATGCGGTGAAGCTGATGATGGTGAGCTTCGACTCGACACTGAAGGCGAATCTCTCGGTCGGGTTGCCGCTCGATCTGCTGGTGATCGAGAAGGATGCGTTTGCCTCCAGCCATGAACATCGGGTGACCGCGGAGGATCCGTATTACGCCACGATATCATCGGGTTGGGGGGACGCGCTGCGCTCCGCATTCCACTCATTGCCGACTTATTTTTTTAGCAGCAAGGATTGACGCGGCGCGAAATCAAGGTTCGTTTCGGAGTGAATTTATCTTTTTAATTCAGTATTTTGATTTGGAACGGATATGGTAAATCCTCCGGATCGGCGGCGACCTCGCGTGAATTACGTAATGGGTTGGCGCAGTCATCATCGTATGACACGCAAAGTCTCCCTCCACTTCATCGACTCCTGTAGCCGCCAGCGTGCCGAATTGGCGCGTGTGGGTTTTGCTCTAGGCCACCATTGTGAGGTCTACGGCGATCTGTCGGAGCTTTCGGTCCACCCGCCGCGCGAAGGCATCATCATCGTGCGCGACACCGCAGAGGAAGGCGGGGTCGGCATGATCCTGGACCGGCTGAGCCGGCTCGGAATCTGGCTTCCGCTGATCGCGGTGGATGTGCAACCGCGTCCGGGCCGCATTGTCGAGGCGATCAAGGCAGGGTCGCTCGATTACCTCGCCCTGCCGCTTGATCCGGAGCGTTTCACCCGCTGTCTCACCCGCATCAGCAAAGAAGCCGAGCAGTTCGGCGCCGCCCGCCGCCGCATGATCGAAGCGCGCGACCGTATCTCCACCCTCTCAACCCGCGAGCGCGAAGTGCTCGACTGGCTGGCCGAAGGCAGCAGCAACAAGGCGATCGCACGCGAACTCGATATCAGCCCGCGCACGGTGGAAATCCACCGCGCCAACATGATGAACAAGCTGGGCGCACGCCACGCAGCCGAGGCCGTGCGGCTGCGGCTCGAGGCCAAGCTCGAACCCAAATTGCGGGCCTGACGCAGGGCTGGCGGAACGTCTCTCTGCCGATAGCTGGCACGGGGTTGACCGCTGAACGCACACGAGACGTCTGCCATGTGCGGCCATCGCCTCCGGCCGCACTGGTAGGCTACAGGACCGGAACGGACCGGTACCCCCCGGGCGTCCCCGGCACTGCCGTTGCAGCATGCCGCGGCCACCAAACCTGTTACGGGCCAATGCTGCCGGGTCCCGGTGCCAGTCTGGCGAAATCGCACGGCTTCAGACTTCGCGCACCCGCGTCCACCGCTCAGCGACAGAACGTCGCACCGCCGCTGCCTTCGAGATGGAAGTGATCCTCGTGCGCGGCGTTGTATTCCGGGCCAAGCACGGTGCCAAAACGTTTGCAGGCGCTCTGATGCACCACCCGCAGGAATTCGCGCGTGGCTGCATCGCCGCTGTCCCAGTCGCGCTTGAGTACGATCCGGCGCCCGTCAGCCAGCACGAAGCCTGATACGTCGATCGCCTCGGCGCGGGCATGGGCCGAACGGCGCTCGCTCCCCGCGATATTGCGGCAGGCATATGAGCCCATCGTCTCGATCCGCGCTATCGGGCTGCCGAGGATCTGGCGCGCGGCGCGGTCAACCCCGAAGCGCGCCCAGTCGCTGAACGCCTTGGCGGTGCCGCAGCGCACGGGGCCGAGATTGCTCACCCCGAGCGGCGAGCGATCACCCCCCAGCGCCGACAATTGCACCGTGCCAAGCTTGTTACAGCCAGGCGCTGCATAGGTATCGGGCAACCGCTCGAACCGCGCCCCGCTCGCGCCGAGATCGGCAAGGCAGCCCAATTCATCATCCGAGGCGGCATAGCTTTGCGGGGCGGAGGTGACGCGGGTGGCGGGGCGGGCCCCTGAACCCCCTGATGCACTGGCTGATCCGCTCGCTGCTCCAGGCGACGCGCCGCTGCTGCCGCCCGGCACCAGCGATCCGCACCCCGCCAGCGCCACCGCGCCCGCGATCAGCGTCAATCCGCGAAGATGGTCCTTGGCCGTCATGGTTGAGGATTATCGCGCAGAAATGGTTAACGAGCCGGAAACATCTGCGCCAACGCGAAGCTTGCGAAAGGCTCAGGGGTTTGCCCTCAGGGCAATTCGTCGGCAGCCTGTTCACACAATTCGATCTTCACCCCGTCGGGATCGAGCAGCCCGGCAAACTTGCCATAGCCTTCGTCCGCCTCGCCGAGAATGGCGACGCCCTTGGCGCGCAACATAGCGACAAAGCCGTCGCAATCATCGACCCGCAGGTTGATCATGAAGCCGCCGGTGCCGGGCTTGATGTATTCGTCATCGGCAAAGTGGCTGATCAGCGAATAGGGATGCACGCGGGGCTCGGCTTCCCATGCCAGTTGCGGGCCAAAAGGCCCGTCGATCCCGAGCCTGTCGCGATACCAGTCGCGGGTCGCAGCCGGATCTTCGACCACATAGAACACGCCGCCAAGCCCGGTGACGCGCGGTTGTGCTGCCTTATCCATGTCTATGCCCCCCCTACTGACGGCTTATGCGCCGGTTTGCGGGGCGGGAAAAGCTCAGTTTGCGGCGGCGTGCGGCCGGGTAAGGCTGCTCACCACCACAATCGCCAGCATGGAGGCGAAGAAACCGGGCACGATCTCGTAAAGTCCCGGGCCGCCCAGAAACGCCTTGTTCCAACCCAGCGCGATCCAGCCTGCGACGACCCCCGCGCCGGTCACCAACCCGGCGACCGTGCCCGCGCCGGTCATCCCGCGCCACAGCAGCGCGAGCAGGATCAGCGGGCCGAAGGCGGCACCAAATCCAGCCCAGGCATTGGCGACAAGGCCGAGCACTTGGCTGTCGGGATCAGCGGCGATCACCAGGGCGGCGGCCGCCACCAGCGCGACCGAGAGCCGCCCGATATTCACCGCCTCGCGCTCGGTGGCATTGCGGCGCAGGAACAGACGATAGAAATCCTCGGTCAGCGAGGAGGACGAGACCAGCAGCTGCGAGGAGATCGTGCTCATGATCGCGGCCAGCAGCGCGGCGTAGAGAAAGCCGGTCACCGCCGGGTGGAACAAGAGGTTGGCGAGCAGGATAAAGATCGTCTCGGGATCCTCGACCACCATTCCGGTGCTTTCGGCATAGGCGCGCCCCGCAAGGCCCACCGCCAGCGCACCCACCAGCGAGATCACCATCCAGATCATGCCGATCCATCCGGCGAGCGGCACGTTCTCGACCTTGTCGATCGCCATGAAGCGCACAATGATATGCGGCTGGCCGAAATAGCCGAGGCCCCATGTGACGGCGCTGATGACGCCCACGAGCGTGGCCCCCTGGGTCAAGCTCAGGAACCCCTCCTGCGACACCGCGGCGATGTCGATGCCGGCGCTGGCGTCGGTCCCGAACAGGATCACCAGCGGCATCACCACCAGCGCGACCATCATGATCATGCCTTGCACGAAATCGGTGAGGCTGACGGCGAGAAACCCGCCGATCATGGTGTAGACCAGCACGATCCCGGCAGTGATCAGGATCCCGAGCATGTAGTCGCTGAGGCCGGTTGCAGGCAGCGCGCCGGCAAAGGCGGTCTCGAACAGCTTGCCCCCGCCGACCATACCGCTCGCGGTGTAGACCGTGAAGAAGCCGACGATGATCACCGCCGAGACGATCCGCAGCATCGTGCCGCTTTCGGGGAAGCGATTGGCGAGGAATTGCGGGATGGTCAGCGCATTGCCGAGCCGCTCGGTCTGTTCACGCAGCCGCGGGGCGACGATGATCCAGTTGAGGCCTGCGCCCACCGTCAGCCCGATCGCGATCCACGCCTCAACCAGCCCGCTCGCGAACAGCGCGCCGGGAAGCCCGAGCAGCAGCCAGCCCGACATGTCCGACGCCCCCGCGCTCAGCGCGGTCACCGCCGGGCCCAGCCCGCGTCCGGCGAGCAGATAGCCTTCGGAATCCGCCCGGGTCTTGAACCACGCATAGATGCCGATGCCGAGCATCAGGAGGAAATACGCGGCGAGGCTGGCGAGGGTGTAAGGGTTCATGGGCGCTGGGGGTAACAACCCCGCTGCACCTTGACCACCACCCTCCGCGAGTTTTCCCGAAGGCGGCCTATTTCGGCCTCAGGATCAGCTTTCCTTCTTGCGGCGCATCTTCTTGCGCTCGTTGGGGTCAAGCTCGGCCTTGCGCAAGCGTATCGACAGCGGGGTCACTTCGACCATTTCATCGTCATCGATATAGGCGATCGACTGCTCCAGCGTCATCCGGCGCGGCGGGGTCAGGCGGATCGCATCATCTTTGCCCGACGAGCGGACGTTGCTGAGTTGCTTGGCCTTCATCGGGTTGACTTCGAGATCGTCCGGCTTGGCATTCTCGCCGATGATCATGCCCTGATAGACCTTCATCTGCGGGCCAACGAACAATTCGCCGCGCTCTTCCAGCATGTTGAGCGCATAGGCATTGGCTTCGCCATCGCCGTTGGAGATCAGCACACCGTTAATGCGGCCCTCGATCGGGCCCTTGTAGGCGTCGTACTTCTCGAACAATCGGTTCATGATCCCCGTGCCGCGCGTGTCGGACAGGAATTCGCCGTGGTAGCCGATCAGGCCGCGCGACGGGGCGGAGAAGGTGATGCGGGTCTTGCCGGGGCCCGAGGGGCGCATTTCGGTAAGATCGGCCTTGCGGCGCTGCATCTTCTCAACAACCGTGCCCGAGTGTTCGTCATCGACGTCGATCACGACCGTCTCGTACGGCTCCATCCGTTTGCCGCCTTCCTCGCGGAACAGCACGCGCGGGCGGCTGATGCCGAGCTCGAAGCCTTCGCGGCGCATCGTTTCGATCAGCACGCCGAGCTGCAATTCGCCGCGCCCTGCGACTTCGTAGGCATCCTTGTCTTCGCTTTCGGTGACGCGGATCGCGACGTTGGTCTCGGCCTCGCGCAGCAGGCGATCACGGATGATGCGGGTGGTGACCTTGCTGCCTTCGCGGCCCGCGAGCGGCGAATCGTTCACCGAAAAGCGCATCGCCAGGGTCGGCGGATCGATCGGCTGGGCGGCAATCGGCTCGCTCACCGAGGGATCGCAGATGGTGTTGGCGACGGTCGCCTTTTCGAGACCGGCGAGCGCGATGATGTCACCGGCGCGCGCGACTTCGACAGGCACGCGTTCGAGACCGTCAAAGCTCATCAGCTTGGTCGCACGGCCGGTCTCGATGATCTTGCCGTCCATGTCGATCGCGTGGATCGGATCATTGACCCTGATCGTGCCCGACTGGACGCGGCCGGTGATCACACGGCCCATGAAATTGTCGCGATCCAGCAGCGTGGCAAGGAAACTGAACTTGGCGTCCGGATCGAGCCCGGGCGCGGACACGTGCTCGATCACCTTGTTGAACAGCGGTGCGAGGCTACCTTCGCGTGCGGTCTCGTCTTCGCTGGCATAGCCGTCGCGGCCCGAGGCATAGAGCACGGGGAATTCGAGCTGCTCGTCATTGGCATCGAGGCTGACGAACAGATCGAACACTTCGTCAAGCACTTCCTGCGGGCGGCTGTCCGAACGGTCGATCTTGTTGACCACCACGATCGGCTTCAGGCCCAGCGCGAGCGCCTTGCCGGTGACGAATTTGGTCTGCGGCATCGCGCCTTCCGCGCTGTCGACCAGCAGGATCACGCCGTCGACCATCGAGAGGATGCGCTCCACCTCGGCGCCGAAGTCGGCGTGGCCGGGGGTATCGACGATGTTGATGCGGGTGGTCTCGCCGTCATGTTCCCATTCGACGCTGGTGCACTTGGCCAGAATGGTGATCCCGCGTTCCTTTTCGAGATCGCCGGAGTCCATCGCGCGTTCTTCGATGCGCTGATTTTCCCGGAAGGTGCCCGACTGGCGGAACAACTGGTCGACCAGCGTGGTCTTGCCGTGGTCGACGTGGGCGATGATCGCGATATTTCTCAGCGAGGAGGACATTTTTTCGAGTTTTCCAGTCAGAACCCGGACGCAGCCGAACCGGGCGGGTCAAAAGCATGGCGCACGGCCAAGCGCGCGGGGTTAGGCCGGGTTTGTGGCGGGTTGGCGACAGGCCGCGACGCCACGGCACGGTGCCGGGGGCGCGCTGCTTGTTGCATTGCAACATCGCCGCGCCGCGTAGCGCAAGAGTGTCCGCGGGGCAAGCGTCGGGGCGCTGGCACGGCTTTGCAACGGCTTAGCCATTGTTGCGCAAGCGCCACACAAGCTCTGTTTGTCCCGGAAAAGAGGGGGCTTTGCGCTTGTCGCGAGTCCGTCTCTGGCCTATCACACTTGGCAATGACCGCGGGAGAGCGCGCATCGGAAGATGCGTGCAGGAAAACCGGCGCCGGGGTCGAGGGAATTTAGGAGAGGAGCTTCCATGCGATCGACCCACACCGGCTCTGCCGGTTTATACCGCTTCACCCTGTTGGCAGGTGCTGGCGCCTTCGCCGTCGCGATGCCAGGCGTTGCCCTTGCGCAAGACGCCGAGCCTGAGGCCCAGCAGGGCAGCAACCAGATCATCGTCACCGCCTCCAAGCGCGAGCAGACGCTGCAGGAAGTGCCGATCTCCGTGTCGGTGACCAGCGGCGAGACGATCGAACGTGCGCAGATCCGTGACGTTCTCGATCTCCAGACGGTGGTGCCCTCGCTGCGTGTGAGCCAGCTGCAGAGCGCCTCGTCGACCACCTTCATCATCCGCGGCTTTGGCAACGGCGACAACAACTTCGGCATCGAGCCTTCGGTCGGCGTGTTCATCGACGGGGTGTTCCGTTCGCGTTCGGCTGCTGCCCTGTCCGACCTCAACATGGTCCAGCGCATCGAAGTGCTGAACGGGCCGCAATCGACCCTGTTCGGCAAGAACGCCTCGGCCGGTGTGATCTCGGTCGTGACCAAGGAGCCGCAATATGAATTCGGCGGCCTCGTCGAAGCCAGCTACGGCAACTTCAACGCCATGGTCCTGCGCGGCGAGTTGACCGGCCCGATCAGCGAAAACATCGCCTGGTCGATCGACGGCAGCTACAACAAGCGTGACGGCTATGCGACGATCGTCAATCTCGACGAGGAAATCTCCGAGCGTAACCGCTGGTCGGCCCGCGGCCAGCTGATGATCGAGCCGAGCCCGGATTTCAAGATCCGTGCGATCGCCGATTACTCGAAGATCGACGAAGCCTGCTGTCAGGTCTCGACCCTCGTGGCCGGCCCGACCGCTGCGGCCATCCGCGCCGTCGGCGGTAACCTCGACACCAACTTCTTCAGCTACAACACCTTCCTCAACCAAGTCCCTGAAAACGTCGTCGACAACTACGGCGGCTCGCTCCAGGCCGACTGGAACATCGGCAACCTGACGGTCACCTCGATCACAGCCTATCGCGAGCTCGAGAACTTCCAGAACCAGGACGTCGACTTCACCAGCGCCCGAGTGGTGAGCGAAATCCGCAACCAGAAGGTCGATACCTTCACCCAGGAACTGCGGATCGCATCGGACTTCGATGGCCCGATCAACTTCCTGCTCGGCGGGTTCTACTTCGACGAATCGATCACGCAGGACAGCAGCCTGACCACCGGTCCGGATGCGCGCAACTTCTTCGCGCTGCTCGCCGGTAACCCTCTGGTATTCAACGGCGTAGAACAGGGCCTCGGCCTGCCACAGGGTTCGATCTTCTCGGCCGGCCCGCTGACCGCCGAGCAGTTCTCGATGGACAACACCGCCTGGTCGGTGTTCGGCACCGTGGACTTCGAACCGATCGATGGCCTCGTTTTCACCGCTGGCTTCAACTACACCGACGACAAGAAGGACTTTGAGCTCACCCAGCAGGCGTTCGACGAGCTGGCGAACATCAACCTGGTCGATGCCTTCATCACCGGGGCGACCAGCGGCACGGTGCGCACGCGTCAGCAGTTCCAGGCTCTGCCGCTTGCTAACCAGCAGGCGCTGCTTGCTGCGGCGACCAACCCGGCGGTCAACCCGCTGATCGGTCTCTCGCCGTTCCAGTTCCAGCCGCCGTTCCTCAACCTGCCGAACTCGGTCGAACCGGGCCGCACGAAGGATGACGAATTCACTTACCTTCTGCGCGCTGCCTACCAGATTTCGAACGAAATCAACATCTACGCCAGCTACGCCACCGGCTTCAAGGCAAGCTCGGTCAACCTCTCGCGTGACAGCCGTCCGGCATTCGGCGATTACATTCCGGGTCCGGGCCGTTCGTTCTTCGGCGCGCCGGCCTCGCCGGTCACCAACGCCGGTCTGGCTGTGCCGAACCTCGGCACTGGATCGCGCTTTGCCGGACCGGAAGAAGCGGAAGTCTACGAAATCGGCATGAAGGCGCAGTGGGACGGCTTCGGCGTCAACCTCGCTCTGTTCGACCAGACCATCCAGGGCTTCCAAAGCTTTCTGTTCACCGGCACCGGCTTCCAGCTGAACAATGCGGGTGAGCAGTCGGTGAAGGGCTTTGAGCTCGACAGCACGGTCAGCCCGACCGATGGTCTGGTGTTCACCTTTGCGGCGACCTATCTCGATGCGAAATTCGACAGCTTCACCGCCAGCCCGGTGGGTGATCTGACCGGCTTCCGTCCGGGCGGTATCCCGGAGTGGAACCTGCGCACCTCGGCGACCTACACCTACGAGTTCGGCTCGAGCGGCACCAAGCTCATCAGCCGCCTCGACTACAGCCACGAGAGCAACGTCGACATCAACAACGGCCTGCCGACCTTCAACGGTCCGGTCACCGCCCGCCGCGACCCGCGGATCTTCAGCCGCGAAGTCAATCTGGTGAACGGGTCGATCATGCTCCAGCTCGACAACGGGCTCGAAGTCGGCGTGTGGGGCCGCAACCTGCTCGACGACCAATACATCATCACGGTGTTCGACGGCGTTGCGCAGGCCGGCACGGTCTCGGGTTACCCGAGCCAGCCGCGCACTTATGGCGGGATCGCGCGCTTCCGCTTCTGATCCCAAGCAGCTCCGGCCACATGAAAAGGCCCCGCGCTGGTGAAGCGCGGGGCCTTTTTCATTGCGCAGGCCGGGTCAATGTGATGATTTGGCCGCGCTGCAACAGCACAAAGGGGATCAGATAATGGAATGGATGATCATGCCGCTCAAGCGGTACGCCGAGTTTTCGGGGCGTTCGCGGCGCAAGGAATACTGGATGTTTGTTCTGCTCCAGATGCTGATACTCATACCGGTCGCGTTTCTCGCGATCCTCATGGGTGGGCCGGTCGAAGATCCCGCGAACCCGTTCGGTAGCACCGCCATGCTGATCGTGCTGGGGGTCTATTTCCTCGTGTTCTTCATCCCCGGCCTCGCGGTGCAGGTCCGGCGGTTCCATGATCAGGACAAGTCGGGCTGGTTCATCCTTCTGGGCTTCATCCCCTATGTGGGCAGCCTGATCCTGCTGGTGTTCATGTGCCTCGAGGGCACGCGCGGCCCCAACCGCTTTGGGCCGGATCCCAAAGATCCCTACGCCGAAGACGTCTTCGCCTGAGCTGATATCGGGACGGGCGCTGTGCGGGCCCTAAAGCTCGCGCAGCGCCTGTGACGGCTTGGCCCTGAGCAAGGGCAGCGATCCGGCCAGCGCAAAGGCCAGCACAATCGCGACGCCGAGCCCGAGCACGCCGAGCACCTCGCCCCAGTTGGGCAGCCAGTCGAATTCGAACAGCTGGGTGATCACCACCCAGGCAAGTCCGCCGCCAAGCCCGAGCGCGACCAGCGCCAGCACGCCGGCGAGCAGGCCATATTCGGCCAGTTGCAGCAGCAGGATTTGCCGCCGGCTCGCGCCCAGCACCCGCAGCATCACCGTGTCATAAGTGCGCGCCGCCCGCGCGGCGGCAATCGCGCCCATCAGCACCGCGAGCCCCGCCAGCACTGTCACCGCCGCCGCAGCCAGCGTCGCAAGGCTCACCTGCTGGAGCAGATTGCGCGCCTCGACCAGAATGCCGCCGACCTCGATCACCGAGCTTGAGGGCATTTCCTTGACCATGGCGCGCAGCAAACGCCCGCGCGCTTCGCTGTCCGCGCCCTCGGGCAGGTCGATTGTGGCTGAAAGGTTGTGCGGCGCATCGCTGATCGCATTGCGGCTGAAGACGAGAATGAAATTGAACCCCATGCTCTCCCAGTCGATCTCGCGCAGGGAAGCGATGCGCGCGGTGCGCTCGACCCCGAGGATGCCGATAGTGAGATAATCGCCGACCTCGAGATCGAGCGTGCGGGCGAGTTCGGCGTCTATCGAGACCAGCGGCTCGCCCTTGTGGAACGGGCTCCACCACTCGCCCGCGACCACGCGGTTGCCCTCGGGGATGGTGTCAGCATAGGTCAGCGCCCGCTCGCCGCGCAGCGCCCAGGCGCCCTCTGGAATTTCCTCGAGATCGGCAACGCGGATCATCTTGTCCTTGGAGCCATAGGCCAGCACCGCGCCGCGCATGGTCGGCACGGTGCGCAGCGCGGCCTTGGGGAAGTCTTGCTGCACCAGTTCGAAGAAGCGCGGCTCCTTGTCGCGCGGCACGTCGAGCACGAAGTAATCGGGCGCCTCCTTGGGCACGCGGCTCTGGATATTGCCGTCAATCGCGCTCTGCACCGCGGCGAGCAGCACGAAGGAGGCAAGGCCAAAGCCCAATGCGGTGACCAGCGCGCCGGTCGGTGCGCCGGGGCGGTGGATATTGGCGAGCGCGCTTCGGAGCAGCGGATTGGACGGGCGTGGCAGGCGGCGGGCGAGGGTCTGGATCGCCCAGCCAAGCCCCGCGAGCAGCAGCAAGGTGCCGCCTGCACCAAGCAGGAACCCGCCCGACAGCACCGGCTGCGCGGTGGTCAGCAGCGCCAGCGCGCAAATCGCGGCGAGCCCCAAGCCGGTGGCGAGCAAGGCCCGCTTGTCACGCGCCAGCGGCACGATCCCCGACCGCATCAGCGCCATCGCCGGGAAAGTGCGCGCACGCAGCAGGGGCGCAGCAGCAAAGGCGAAGGCGACCAGCAACCCGTAAGCCCCCGCCAGCGACAGCGCGGGGGCTGAGATGATGAACCCGCTCTCGACCGGCAACAGGCCTTGCAGCGCAGCCGCCAGCAGCGGAGTGACGAGCACGCCCGCGGCCAGCCCTGCGAGGCTACCCACCAGCGCCGCGACGCCGATCTGTAGCGCATAGATGCGTACGATATCCCCCGAGGTCGCGCCCAGCACCTTCAGCGTGGCAATGCTGGTGCGGCGCTGGTCGAGATAGGAAGAGACGCCGCCTGCAATCCCGATCCCGGCGATGACCAGCGCGGCCAAGCCCACCAGCGTCAGGAAATCGCTCATCTGCCGCACGAAGCGGTCCGCCCCGGGCGAGGCGCGGTCGCGGGTGCGGATGTCGAAGCCGGCATCGGGGAAGGCCTTGGTGATCGCCTCCTCGACGCTTTCAGGATCGCGTGCGGCATCGGCAAAGGCGATGCGGTGCTTGGACTGGTAGAGCGCGCCGGGTTGCAACAGGCCGGCGGCAGCTGGCACCGTTTCTGCCACGATCACCGTCGGGCCGAGCTGGAAACCTTCGGACAGGCGATCAGGTTCGTCCTTGATCACGCCCGCGGCGGTCAGCCTGGTGGTGCCGACGGTGAAGCTGTCGCCGACCCTGATCCCCAGCCGTTCGAGCGCGGTTTCTGCAATCCATGCGTCTGTGCCGGTCGGCGCGCCCACTTTGCGGCCATCGGCGAGCACCAGCTTGCCGAACATCGGCCACTTGGCATCGACCGCCTTCAATTCGATCGGCGCAGCAGCCTCGGGCGTGCTCGCCATCGCCTGCAGGCGGAAGCCGCCCGACACCTCGCCATATTTCTCGAGCGCGGCCATCTCTTTGGGGTTGAGATCGCGCTGCCACACTTCGATTTCGAGATCGCCGCCGAGCAGTTCCTGCCCCGAAGAGGCGAGTTCACGCTCGATCGCTGCGGTCAGCGTGCCGATTGCGGCAAGCGCAGCGGTGCCGAGGAAGATGCACACCAGCAGCAGTCTGAGGCCGCGGAAACGGGCGTTGAGATCGCGCCGCGCGATCCGCCATGCGGTGCCGAGCGGCAGGCTCATTGCACGCCTGATGAGCTTGGCGCCTTGTCCGAGACAATCACCCCGTCGGCCATGGTCAGCACCCGCTCGCAGCGCGCGGCAAGGCTGGAGTCGTGGGTGATGATCAGCAGCGTTGCGCCGGTCTCGGCGCGGCGGGCGAGCAGCAGGTTGATGATCTCCTCGCCGGTGGCGGCATCAAGATTGCCGGTCGGCTCGTCGGCGAAGATCAGTTCGGGACGCGGCGCGGTGGCGCGCGCGATGGCGACGCGCTGCTGCTCGCCGCCCGATAGCTGGGTGGGGTAGTGCCCGGTGCGGTGGTCGAGGCCGACAGCTTCGAGCTCCGCCAGCGCGCGCGGCGCGGCATCGCTGGCACCGGCGAGTTCCATCGGGGTGGCGACATTCTCGGCCGCGGTCATCGTGGAGAGCAGGTGAAAGGCCTGGAGCACAATCCCGATCCGTCCGCGGCGTGCGGCGGCAAGGCCGTCCTCGTCCAGCCCGGTGAAATCCGCGCCCGCCACTGTCAGGCTCCCGCCGCTGGCGCGCTCAAGGCCCGACAGCACCGCCATCAGCGAGCTTTTGCCCGATCCCGAGGGGCCAAGCAGCGCGACCACCTGACCTTGCGGGATATCGAGATCGATCCCGCGCAGGATCGTGACCGGCGCAGCATTGCTACCGAGCGTCAGGGTGAGGTTGCGGGCGGAGATTGCAAGAGAGGGACTTGTCACGAGGTTCCGATGGCATACGTGAGGGGGCACAACAAGCTACAGCTAAGGAAGGCTCGCGGATGCACAAGCGCGGTTGGTCGATTAATGTCACAATTGGCGCGGCGGCCCTCGCGCTGGCCCTCGCTCTGGGGGCGTGCAGCGGCGAGGCGGACGAGGCTACGCGCTCCCCCGAGATGGCCAAGGCGGCCGAGACCGATTTGCCAGCGATCCCGGTGATGGGGCCCGAGCGCCGCATCCTCGCCTTCGGGGACAGCCTGTTTGCAGGCTATGGTCTGAAGGACGGAGAGAGCTATCCCGCCCGGCTTGAAACGGCGCTGCGCACCAAGGGCGTGAACGCAGCGATCACCAAAGCCGGGGTTTCGGGCGATACCAGCGCGGCCGGACTGCAACGGCTGGCCTTCACGCTCGATGCACAGAAAACCAAGCCCGATCTCTTGATCCTCGAACTGGGCGGCAATGATCTGCTGCGCGGCATTGCGCCCGATCAGACCAAGGCCAATATCGGCGCAATGCTGAAGGAACTGAAGGCCCGCGAGATTCCGGTCCTGCTGATGGGAATGCGCGCACCGCCGAATTACGGGCCGGAATATCAGGCCGAGTTCGATGCGCTCTACCGCGATCTTGCCAAGCAGCACAGCGCGGCGCTGATCCCGTTCTGGCTGGAGGATATCTACCGCGAGCCCGAGCTGTTCCAGAACGACAAGATACACCCGACCGCCGAGGGGATCGAGCGATTGGTGGCCTCGACGCTGGACGAGGTTAAGGGGGCTCTGCCGCCGGCTGCCGGGAGCTAGAGCCGCTCCACGCTGCCGCCGCTGACCCGCCAGATCGCCGCCTCGCCGCGGATCGCCTCGAAAGGGGCGAGCTCGGTGCCGGTCATCCACACCTGCGCAGCGCCTTGCCGCAACCGGCGGAACAGCTCGGTGCGCCGGACAGGATCGAGGTGGGCTGCGACTTCATCGAGCAGCAGCAGGCTCGGGCGGCCCGCCGCAGCGAGGATGCCGTGGGCGAGCGTGATCGCGATCAGCATCGCCTTCTGCTCGCCGGTCGAGCAGGCAGCGGCGGGCTGGCGGGTGCTGGCCATGATGACGTCAAGCTCGTCGCGCTGCGGGCCGGTGAGTGCGCGTCCCGCCGCCCGGTCACGCGGACGATTGCGGGCGAATTCGGCGCGCAAGGAGCCCTCGTCGGCCGGGCCGCCGGGGCGATAGGTGAGGGCGGGGCGGGCGAAAGGCTCGGGCGGGAGCGCGGAAAGCTCGTCCGCGAGCCGCGCGACCAGTTCGGCGCGGGTGGCGGTGACTGCTGCGCCGTGGTCTGCGACCTGCGCCTCCACCGCATCCATCCAGCGCGGATCGCCGCCGTTTTCCAGCAGCCGGCCGCGTTCGCGCAAGCTCGTCTCGAGCGCATTCACCCGCCGCGCATGATCGGGCGCGATCGCGAGCGCCATACGATCGATGAAGCGCCGCCGCGCGCCCGGGCTATCGGTGAACAGCCCGTCCATCGCTGGAGTGAGCCACGAGAGCGCCAGCCACTCGGCGAGGCTCGCTGCGCTGGCTGATGCGCCGTTCACGCGCACCAGCCGCCGCGCGGGGCTTCCCGCTTCGGTATAGGTGCCCAGCCGCGCAGAGACCGTGCCCTGCTCGTTCAGGCTCGCGCCGATGGCGAAGGGCGGGGGAGTGTCGCCGGCGCTGGGCCTGCGCGCCAGATCGGCAAGGTTTGCGCGCCTGAGCCCGCGTCCCGGCCCGAGCAGCGAGAGCGCTTCGAGAAGGTTGGTCTTGCCCGCCCCGTTCTCGCCCACCAGCAGGTTGAAATGCGCAGGTTCGCTTAAGGTAGTGGCCGCGTGGTTGCGGAAGTTTTCGAGGCTGATCCTGGTGAGGCCCATGGCGTCTGCGCGGGTAGCGGGAGGGGGGCGATTTGGCCAGTGCGAAGCGCGCTGCAAGTAGCGATGCCAATCATTGGGAAATTTTCCCAAGCTTTCGCCAAGGTGAATGGCCTGTCGTCCGGGTGAAAGCAAAGGAATGGGGGAGTTCCACCATTTTTTGAGTTTGGCACGGCTCCTGCAGTACCTTCTACGTCCCCGGGATGGTCCCGAAGGACAGCGAAAAACACCAAGGAGACCCACATCATGTATGCCCTCGAAGCCTCGAACCGCCTGTTCGCCGCCGCTTTCTCGCTCGTCATTTCGGCCGCGTTCTTCGCCTATGCGATCGTGCCTGCCAGCCCCAGCCTTGTCGTCTGAGCCTGACCTTCCAGCCCCCGCTTTTCAAAAGGACTAACTGACCATGTTCAGCCCCGAAACCACCGCCCGCTTCGCTTCGGCGACCTTCGCTGTGATCCTGACGATCGCCAGCTTCGCCTATGCCATCGTCCCCGCCACCCCCGGCATGACCGCCTGATCGGCCACTGCCAACCTTTGGAGTTCGACTGAAATGAACAACGTCACCCGCAATTCCGATGGCAAGCCGCCCCGCGCTGGCTTCCGCCTCGACAAGACCAACGCCAAGGTCTTCGGCGTCTGCGCCGGGATTGCCGACTATTTCGGGATTGATCCCATGCTGGTGCGGATCGGCTTTGTCGCCGGCACGCTGCTGGGCTTCGGCACCTTCCTGCTGATCTACCTGGCGATCGCGCTGATCGCGGATTGAGTGCAGCGACTGGAAAAAGCGGTTCCCGGTTTTTCGGGCCGCTGCACAAGGCTCTGAACAACGTGTAAGGGGCCCTTTAGGCCCCTTTTTCGTTTACATCGCCCTGATACCGCCGTCGAGCTAGAGCTCCGCGCCGGTCATGAAGCGGCTTTCGTCGCTGGCGAGATAGAGCACCGCATTGGCGATGTCGTTCGGCTCGCCCACGAATTTGAGCGGGATCTGGCGCGCGAGCTTCTCCAGCAGCACACCCTTGTCGAGCGATGCCGCCTTGGCTGTGCCGTCGAGGATCGGGGTATCGACAAAGGTCGGGTGCACCGAATTGCAGCGGATGTTCATTTGCTTCTTGGCGCAGTGGAGCGCGATCGACTTCGACAGCATCCATACCGCCGCCTTCGAGGCGTTGTAGGCGGGCATGGTGTCGCTCGCGATCAAGCCTGCAATCGACGAAATATTGATGATCGAACCCGGCGCGTGTTCGCGCATCAGCGGCAAGGCCTTTTGGCAGCCGTGGAAGATCGAATTGACGTTGATGTCGAAACAGCGCTGCCAGTCTTCGAAGGTGCAGGTCTCGATATTGCCCGCGACCCCGATCCCGGCATTGTTGACCAGCACATTGAGCCCGCCGAGCCGTTCGCGTGCGGCATCGACAGCGGCTTCCCACTGGGCAGGGTCGGTCACATCATGCGCGATGGAAAACGCGGTGCCTGCGCCCATTTCGGCGTTGACGATCGCTGCCGTTTCGGCCGCGCCTGGGCCATTGATGTCCGTCGCCAGTACCCGCTCGCCTTCCTGCGCGAGGCGAATGCAATGCGCGCGGCCGAGACCCTGCGCGCCGCCGGTGACCAATGCGAGCTTGCCCGCTACCCGTCCAACCATAGTTCAATCCTCTCCCAAGTATCCCGGTGTCAATAACATCGCGATGCGCACGTCGACTGCGTGGCCTGCGCGCCGCCACTCGGCCACGAAGCGCGAAAGATCGCGCAGCGCAACCCGGTGGACGGTGATATTCTCTCCTTCGGTGCCGCCGCCTTCGCTCACCCGGGTGAGCGCGGTGGCCTTGAGCAGCGTGAAGCATTCGGAGACCATGCCGGGCGAGGAATAGAATTCGCCCAGCCCCCCAAGGCTGCCGGCGCGGTAGCCGGTGTCCTCCTCCAGCTCGCGCGCGGCGGCCGTGAGCGCATCCTCGCCCTGCTTGCCCTCGTCATCGCCGATCAGGCCGGCGGGGATTTCGAGGCTGAAGCGCGACAGCGGGACGCGGTACTGGCTGACAAGGATGACGTGGGCGGTGCCGTCCGGATCCCTATCGAGCGCGATGATCGCTGCGGCGCGGATGCCGCGCGCGCGCCCGACATATTCCCACCGTCCGCGCGTTTTCGCGGTGATGAAGCGGCCTTCCCACATCACCTGCTCGGGCAGGTCGGCGTCACGGTCTTTTAGCAAGGGAAACTCCGTCGCGGCGGGCAGGGAGCGACCTTCGACAGGCTCTCGCGCGGCGGGTCAAGGGCCGAATTGCCTAGACCTCGATCAAGCGGTCGGGTAGCTCGTTCTGGTCATCCGCGCCGCGCGGAAAATGCTCGGCGAGCACGAAGCCGACATCGCGGATGCCAACGCTGAGGCCCTCGGCGATCCGGCCCTTGCGGATGTGGCGGAGCATATCGCCCATCGCCTCGCCCCACACCTCGGCGGGAACCTTGGCGGCGATGCTCTCGTCCGCGACAATCTCGGCGCGGTGTTCGGCCATCGAAAGGTAGATCATTACGCCGGTGCGCCCGGTGGTGCGGCGGTCCGCGCCGACCTTGAACTGCCGCACCGCCTGCGCGTGGACGCGCATCGTCTTGGTGGGGGCGGGGATCAGCGCAAATTTGAGCGGCTCCCATTGCTGGATCAGCAGCACCGCAAGGAAGGCCACCAAACCGAGCCCGATCACCATGCTTGCAAGCTCGCCCGTGGTCCATTCGTGGCCCCAGCCGCCGATCAACCGGTCCCACAGCGCGAGGAACGGGAGGGGGAAGACGGCGAACATGCTCATCACCGTGAAGGCCGCGGCGATCGCCCACAGCAGCGCGACATCGGTATAGCCGTCGGAGCGATCCGCCAGCACGGTAACGATTTCGCCCGAGGTCGCGCTTTCGGCCTCAACCACCGCTTCGGCAACGAGCTTGCGCCCCGCATCATCCAGCCAGGCCATGCTCACCACCCTCCCGAGGCGCCGCCGCCCCCGAACGAGCCGCCGCCGCCCGAAAATCCGCCGCCGCCGCCAAAGCCGCCGCCGCTCCAGCCGCTGCTGCCTCCGCCGGACACCGCACCGCGCAGGATCGCGTTGCCCACTTCCCACAGGATGATGTCACGCGCGGTATCGCCGGCATCGCGCCCGCGATCCCCCCAAGGACCAGCGCCGCTCGAGCGGTACTTGCGCCGTCGGCTGCGACCGGCCAGCATCGGCAGGGCGAAAAAGAAGAAAATGAAGGCCAGCCAGATCAGCACGCCGAACGGAAAGCCGCCATCGCTTTCCCGCGCCTTGCCGGCCTCGGCGGCGAGTTTGGCGGCTTCTTCGGGCGGCAATTGCAGCTGCGCGATGATCGCATCGGTTCCGGCCATGATCCCGCCGGGATAATCGTTTTCGCGGAACCGCGGCAGGATCGCGTTCTGGATGATCAGCGCCGACAATGCATCGGTAAGATAGCCTTCGAGCCCATAGCCGACCTCGATCCGCACCTTGCGATCATTGGGCGCGACCAGCAGCAGCGCGCCGTCGTTGCGCTCCGCATCTCCAAGCCCCCAGGCGCGGCCCAGCTGGTAGCCATAGTCGGAAATGTCATAGCCCTGAAGATCGGGCACGGTGGCCACCACCAGTTGGCGCTGGGTCTGGGTTTCCAAGGCCTCGAGCTTGGCGGTCAGCGTCGCTTCGGCCTCGGGCGTGAGAATATCGGCATTGTCGACCACCCGGCCGGTCAGCTCGGGAAACTGCGGCTGCGCGGCGAGGGGGGCAACAAGCCATGCCCCCGCTAGCGCGAGCAGGATGAGCAGACGAGCGAACACGCCGCTCAGTTCGAGGTCATGTCGAGCGAGGGCGCGGCTTCGGTGCCTTCGGTCACGGCCTTGTAGGGCACCATCGGCTCAGCCCCGTGGATCACCTTGGCGCCGACAATATCGGGAAAGGTGCGGATCGTGGTGTTATACTTGCGCACCGCCTCGTTGTAGTCGCGGATGGCGACCGCGATGCGGTTTTCGGTGCCTTCGAGCTGGCTCTGAAGCGCGAGGTAGTTCTGGTTCGACTGGATCGTCGGATAGGCTTCGACACTCGCAAGCAGGCGGCCGATACCGGCGCCGATCTGGCTCTGTGCGGCCGCGAATTGTTCCATCTTGGCCGGATCAGTGAGATCATTGGCGGTGACATTGACGGATGTAGCCTTGGCGCGTGCCTCGGTCACCTGGCTGAGGATCGTACGCTCGTTCTCGCCCGCGCCTTTGGTCACTTCAGCAAGGTTGGGGATGAGGTTCGCGCGGCGCTGGAACTGCGCCTCGACATCGGCCCACTTGGCCTTGGCCTCTTCTTCGGCCGCCGGAACCGTGTTGATCCCGCAGGCCGCAAGGCTCAGCGCGGCCAGAGCGGCAAACGCGCCGCGAAGCATACTGATGAACGTCATGTCTCGATCCCTTCTGATGGCGCCTCAGCCCGGGCGGGCACAGCGCAAACGCTTTCTGTATTGCCGATATAGCACACCGATAATGACGTTCAAGCCGGGGAAGGTGACGCGCGTGTGACTTGTCAGCGTAATCTTAGAGTGCCAAGAAAACTCTCCAAACAGCGCAAGGGGACCAGTATGCTGTCAGAATTCAGGGCTTTCATCGCCAAGGGCAACGTTATCGATCTGGCGGTCGGGGTGATTATCGGCGCGGCGTTTGGGTCGATCGTCAAATCGCTGACCGATGAAATCATCATGCCGATCGTCGGCGCAATCGTTGGCAGCATCGATTTTTCGGACCGTTACATCGTGCTCTCGGGCGAGGTTGCAGCCGGCATGCCGCCAGCAGCTGCGCGCGCGGCGGGGGCCAATGTGCTGGGGGTAGGGGCGTTCGTCTCGGTGGTGATCAACTTCCTGATCCTGGCCTTCATCATCTTCCTGATGGTGCGCTATGTGAACAAGCTCACCCCCAAGATCCTCACCCTCGAGCCAGAAGCGCCCCCCGCGCCGACTGAGATCGAGCTGCTGACCGAAATCCGGGATGCGCTGAAAAAGTAGCGGCACCCCCGCTCACTTTACATTCAGGATTGCCGCGCTATCTGGGTCGTGTCGGGCAACCGACTATGGCGATAAATTGCTGCGTGCAATAGATGCAACGGACCCGGGGGCAGTACCCGGCGGCTCCACCAGAAGCGGCGGTTTTGCCGCAACTCCTGATGGGGCCGAACCAGGATCGACGTGTGTTGAAAAGCGTAGTTTTTGCCCGGGCTGAGTAACCCGCATAAGGCTCAAAACCCATAAGTGCCAACGATAACGAAGCACTCGCAATCGCTGCGTAATCGATGGGCTAACGCCCTTCTTTTATTAGGCTAAAAAGCGCGGTTGGACCGACCGGGCAACAGAACGGATACCGGGGCTCCGGGGGTAGCTAGCAACAGAAACCCCCACCTTCCGGACCGATGTGGAAATTCACGGACGCAAGCATTTTTTGCGGGCTTGGCGACGGTGCTATTCCGCCCGTCCGCCCGTTTCGCCGCGAAATTCGGCCAGCTCCTTTTCCAGCCGGATGCAATCAAGCATCTTCGCGCCGGCAAGGAAGACCGCGCCGGTGGTGGCGAGGAACAAGAGGTATCCGCCAAAGCCCGGAAACCGCTCAAGATAGACCGCGCCGCGCGCTGTCGAACCCAAGGCGAGAGCATAGGTGATCAGGAACGCCTCGAACCGCGTCTTGATCACAAACAGGCGACCGATCTTACGCAGCATGGGCTCTCCCGGGACGACTCGGCTCCGTTTGGCGGGGCCTCTTTAGGAATGTCGTAAGCCTAAGCCCAAGGCCGAACCTCACGCAAATGCGTTAACCAAGCTGTGCCAGATTGAGCGCGTCCAGCAAGGCTAGCCGTGCCGCAATCACGCTGGCTGCGAGGCTTTCCGTGCCAAGATCGGACGGATCAATCTGTTCGGGCCAGTGCGCCGCGATCACGCTTTCAAGGAGGTCGGCCTTGGCCGCGTCCAGCAGGAACCGCGGATCGATTGTGGCGGGGTCGCACACGACGCGCAGGCGCAGACAGGCCGGGCCGCCGCCATTCGCCATCGATTGGCGGACATCCACAGGGATCACCTGCCGGATGGGACCATTTCCGGCGAGCATCGCCTCGGCCCAGGCCCAGACCGCGGCGCTTTCGCGGCATTCCTCGGGCACGATCAGTGCCATGCTGCCATCCGGCAGCGTGAGCAATTGCGCGTTGAACAGATAGGTGCGGATCGCCTCCTGCAGCGACACCGCGCTCGACGGCACCTCAACCACCTCGAGCGCGGGGAAGGCGGCGCGGATGGCGTCGTAAGCGCCCTGCTGGTCGGCAAAGGCCTCGGCATGGGTGAACAGCACGCGGCCATTGGCCACCGCGACCACATCATTGTGGAACGCACCGGCCGCAATCGCCTCGGGGTTCTGCTCGATGAACACTGTGCGCTGCCGTGCAAGCCCGTGCGCGCGGGCGACGAGACGGCTGGCCTGTTCGTGCTGGCGCGCCGGGAAGCGCCCGCCGGGCTTCCCATAGACGAACACTTCGACCCCGGAGGCATCGTGGCTTTCGCACAGCCGCATGTGATTGGCCGCGCCTTCATCGCCGAAGGTGGGCGGCACCGCATCGTGGATCGCGAAGTGGTGCGTGTCGCCGAAAGCGATTTCGAGCTGGCGTTTGGTATCGGGCCATTCCTGCGCGCGATGGAGCATGGTGACGAGGTTGGCCGGCGTCAGATGGCAGCGCCCGTCGGCGGTATCGGGCGCAGGGGAAACGGTTGCGGCGTTCGCGGTCCACATCGAGGAGGCCGACCACGGCGCGGCGCGCAATTGCGGCGGCTCGCTGCCATCAAGCGCGAGCGCGGTTTGCAACGCGCCGTTGGGGCGCGGGAGCGGCAGCAGGAAGCCCTGCACATCCAGCCGCGCCAGATTGCCGCGCATCTTCGCCACCCCCTGCAAGGCGGCCGCGCGCGGAAAAGAGGGATCGCCCGCATGGCTCGCACTGGCGATATTGCCGAGGCTGAGCCCGGCGTAGTTGTGGCTGGGGCCGACGATCCCGTCGAAATTGATTTCCGTAAGGCTCATCGCGCCACGCTCCACACCACATCGCCTTCACACACATCGAGCAGATCGGCGCTGGCCGGATCGATCGCGATCCCGCCTTCACCGTCCATTACCCGCGCGCCGAAACAGGCGCGGAAGGTGCCGAGCCGGCCGGTGGCAAGGATCGCGCGCTCGCCTTCGTCAACCGAAAGGCCGGTCACCGTCGCCTCGCAGCTGTTCTTGACGCTGGTGACATTGTCGGTTCGCGCCACCATCGTCGGCCCGCCGTCGAAGATGTCGACATAGCCCTCGCAGCGGAAGCCTTCGTCCTCGAGCATCCGCATCGCAGCGCGCCCGGTGGGGTGGGGGATGCCGATCACCGAGCGCGCATCCTCGTTCAGCATTGCGATATAGACCGGGTGTTTGGGCATCAGATCGGCGATGAACTGGTTGCCGTTGATCGCGTTGAAATAGTCCGCATCCTGGAAGTTCATCCCGAAAAAGCGCCCCGCCACGCCGTCCCAGAACGGCGATCCGCCACGCTCGTCGATGATCCCGCGCAGCTCGGCCAGAATGCGATCGGCGAAGCGTTTGCGGTGCATCGCCACGAACATGTAGCGCGAACGGGCGAGCAACAGACCGAGCCCGCCGGCGCGTTCATTGGGGTGGAGGAACAGCCCGCCGACCTCGCTCGATCCTTCGAGATCGGTGACGAGGCTGAGCAGCTCGGCGCGCACCGTCCGGTCCAGTTCCTGCGAATACTGGGTGAGGGTGTTCAATCGGTAGGAATAGAACGGCCAGCGCTGGCCGACCTGCGTCATCAGCTGGCAGGTGCCGCGCACCGCGCCGGTGCGGCCGTTTTCGAGCACCAGCACGAACAGCTCGTCGGCGATGGTGTCGCTGTCCGTGCCAAAGGCGGCCTCGGCGCGGTCAAGCTTGGCCTTGAGCGCGGCGCGTTCGGGCGGAAGGTTGGTGAAACCCCCGCCGGTAAGCTTGGCCATCTCGTAAAGCGCCTCGAGATCGGCGGAGCGGGCAGCGCGGAGGCGGAAGGTCACATCAATGCTCCTTGAGCGAGACGCTCGATGACGCGGGCGGACAGGGCCGCGCGTTCGACGAGGCTGGGGACGATGAGATATTCGTCCGGGCTGTGGATCGCGCCGCCGCGCACGCCCATGGTGTCGACCACCGGGACGCCGCAGGCCGCGATATTGTTGCCATCGCACACCCCGCCGGTGGATTGCCAGCGGATGTCCTGCCCGAGTTCGGCGCCGCATTCGCGCACCAGATCGAACAATTGCTGCGCGCGCGCGTCGACCTTTTTGGGCGGGCGGGTGACACCGCCGTGGCGATGGGTAGAAA
>JBKDUW010000048.1:0-5770 GCA_046339235.1 Erythrobacteraceae bacterium
CCGCGCCGCTTCAGGGCGCCTTGTCGCCGGTGAACTTCTGCCGGTCAGTATAGCCGCAGCCCTGCAATGTCTCCCCGCCCAAAGCGATAGTGGCAACGAAGGGGAAGCGCCGGTCGCTCATGCCGTCATTGCAGTCGCCCGGGGTGAGCGTGGCAGTGAGCGCCTTTCCATCAAGCGTGCCGGAAAAGCCCAGCCCGTTGTTCCCGGCAAAGCGGGTGACGGCAAACCGCGTGCCGTCCGGCTGGTTTTCCGGCGTGGTCCAGGTCGCAGCAGCGCCTGCGATGCGCAGGTTCCAGAAGGGTTCGGTGCCGGTGAGCGTGACGACTTCCTCGGGAGCAACCGCATCGAAGGTCTTGCCGCCCGGATCGATCGCATCATTGCTCGAGGTGCAGCCGACCAGCAGCAGCGCGGCAAAGGACAGATGGCGGCGGGGCATAGCAATATCTCCTCGGGCACCGAGGATAGGGCGGAACCATGCGGGGGCCAAGAGGTTTGGCGCGCATGGAGTTTACCCCGACCCGCGAGGCCGCGCTGGCCCGCCTCGCCCAGTTTGTCCCCGCCGCCGGCCGGGGCTATACCGAGACCCGCAATGCCGATGACGGGCCCGCAGACGGCGGGCGCGGCAATGTCAGCCAATTGTCGCCGTGGTTCCACGCCGGGGTGATCAGTGCGCCTGAAGTGCTGGAGGCGGTGCTTTCGCAGCATAGCCCGCGCGCTGCAGAAAAGTTCATTGCCGAGGTGTTCTGGAGGCTCTACTTCAAGGGCTATCTCGAACAGCGCCCCGCGATCTGGGCGGATTACTGCACGGGCCGCGACGCGGCGCTGGCGGCGGTGGAGCGCAATGCCGGTCTCGCCGCCGCTTACAGGCAGGCGACCGGGGGCCGCACCGGAATTGCAGCCATTGATGTGTGGGCGCGCGAGTTGCAAGACACCGGCTACCTCCACAATCACGCCCGCATGTGGTTTGCGAGCATCTGGATCTTCACGCTGAAGCTCGACTGGCAGCTGGGCGCAGATTTCTTCTTGCGGCATCTGATGGACGGCGACGCGGCCTCGAACACGCTCTCGTGGCGCTGGGTCGCGGGGCTGCATACCAAGGGTAAGCATTACCTCGCCCGGGCCGACAATATCGCCCGCTACACCGCAGGTCGGCCCGGAGGCGCGCTTGCGGCCGCGGGGTTGGCCGAGGATGCCGCACCGCTCGAGGAGGCGCACGAAGTCCCGCGCCGCCTGCCCGATCTCCCGCCGCTGGTCAGCACCGCAGACCTCGCCCGGCCCTTCGCGCTGCTGCTGCACGATGAGGCCGCGCATCATGTCCCGCTTAGCCTGCCCGCTGCACCCGCGCTGGTGATCGGTGCGAGCCGCAGCGAGGCGCGGTCGCCGGGACCGGTCGGGATGCCAGCCGCGCGCTTTACACAAGCGGCAATGGCGTCAGGATTGGCCGAAGCGGCGGCAGCGTTTGGGTGCCGGGCAATCGAATGGCGGGTGGGCGAGCCGCTTGCAGATCTGTTGGCGCAGGCCGGAGTTGAGCGCATCGCTGTGCCCTATCTTCCCGCCGGATGGACCCGCGATGCGCTGGCGCCTGAGCTGGCCGCGCTGGCCGCCGAGGGCCGCGTGGTCGCGCTAATCGGAAGCCTTGATCGGGCCACCTGGCCGCATGCCAGGGCGGGATTCTTCGGGGTGGCCAAGCAGATCGATGCGCTGCTCGGCGAATGCGGGATTAGCGGGAGCTAGTACGCCTCGGCCGCGCGGTTGGCATGCTCGGCAGCCTCTTCGGCTTCGGCGGCGCGCTTCTCGGCGCGCTCGTTCTCGGCCTTGACCCGCTGCACGGCGGTCTTGCGCGCCTGCTCGGCGAGCCCGCGCCAGGTCTTTTCCGACCGCAGTTCGCGCTCGCGCACATTGTCGAGCGTCGCTTTCTCGGCGAGCGCCGCCGCTTCGTCAGCGCGTTCGCAGTAGAATTCGTAAGTCTGAGCCATCGGTGGTGTCCTGCCGGGAGAGGAGGGAAGGCGGGATTCGGGACGTCAGGAGTGTGGGAGGCAGGACGCAGCAATCCGCGCCCTGCCTACCGGTATTCGCTTAGTCGGCAGCCGACAGATTCACGGCGCTTTCCTTGCCATTGCGGCCACGCTCGAGTTCGTAGTTGAGGCGCTGGTCCTTATCGAGGCTGTGCATGCCCGCTGCCTGCACGGCAGTGATGTGCACGAAGCTGTCCGACGAACCATCGTCCGGCTGGATGAAGCCATAGCCCTTGTCGGTGTTGAAGAACTTCACGGTTCCGGTCTTGCTCATAGGGTGTTCCTTTCAAGAACAATCATTTGCCCGCCCGCGAAATGCAGGCAGGAGTAGTGCGTCGTATCGTCCGATGAAAGGAAGTCGTCGTCTGGTTTACGCCGGGGCCGGAGGTATGAACCGATGGCAAGCGGCGGAGCGCAAATTTCGAAGTCCGTCGCAAATTTCGACGTCAGCGAGGGAGGATATAGCACGCAATCCTCCAAACGCCTAATCGCACGGCGCGCACGCCGTGTTGGAGACACATGAGACACTGTCCAGAACCGAAAAAGCACCCCCGTCATGCGCCCGCCGGATGCGCGGATCGCTATGGGCTGAGGCAGGCTTCGATTGAAGTGCTGGATTATCGGGCAAGCATGACAAAGCGATCGGGAGTAGGAAAGGCCCGAGACTCCCTCTCCACCCCTTACCGCCGGCCGCCCGCTCGGCTAGAACCGCAAGATGCACCCCGTCACCATCCTGATCGACGCCGACGCCTGCCCGGTAAAGGACGAGATCTACCGCGTCGCCGAGCGGTTCCGCGCCGAAGTGCGCGTGGTCAGCAACGCACCCTTCCGCATCCCCGAAAGCCCGAGGGTTAAGCGCGTGGTGGTGTCGGACAGCTTCGATGCGGCGGACGACTGGATCGCCGAGGCCGCGGATGCGCGGTCAGTGGTGATCACCGCCGACATATTGCTGGCCGAACGCTGCCTGAAGGCGGGCGCGCGGGTGCTGAAACATAATGGCGAGCAATTCAGCCCCGCCAGCATCGGTGGAGCCATCGCCACCCGCGCCATCATGGCCGACCTGCGGGCAGGGATGGACGGGATCAGCGGCGGCCCTGCGCCGTTCAGCAAGGCGGACAGGTCGCGGTTTTTGCAGGCGCTGGATCGGGTGCTGGTGGGCTTGGGGCGGGGGTAGGGTTGAGTGGTAGAGTGGGGGGCTTTACGCTTTTACGACGCTCATGACTTATCCTTACGCAATGGAAACGCTCAACTTCCTGCTTGATCGGCCTATGTCGCTGTTCCTCGTGCTGGCGTTAGGCGCGGCAATTGGGATCGGCGTTGAACGCATCACAGGCCATTTCGACGCGCAGCGGCGCAAGGCCTATTGGCGCGGACGCAATGACGCCAAGCGCAAGGGCAAGGTTGTGCCGGCCAACCCTGCTGAGCGCAAAGCCGCTCCCGAAGCCGATTTCGCCGCCGACCAGCTCAAGATCGTCAGCACCGCCGAGTTCACCGCACGCGCGCTGCTTAACCGGGCAGAGGCTAACGTGCTTGCCGCGCTTGATAAGGCGGTGATCGCACGCAATCCGGCTTGGCAGGTGATGGCGCAGGTGAGCCTAGGCGAATTCCTCGCCAGCCCGGACACGGACGCGTTCTTTGCAATCAATTCCAAAAGGGTCGATTTTGCGCTGATGGATGAGCGGTGCTGCGTTAGGCACGCGCTCGAATATCAGGGCAACGGCCACCACCTTGGCCCCAGCGTCGCCGCACGCGACGCGGTCAAGAAAGAGGCGCTGCGCAAGGCGGGTATTGGCTACCACGAGGTTGTCGCAGGGCACACTACGCCGGGCGAACTGCGAGCACTAGTCGAGAAGTTGGTGCCCGCCGGGATTTCACAGCCAAGGCAGGGAGCAGTCGGCTAAATCCAGTCGGATTCCGTTTTTCGTGGCCAGCGAAGGCTAAGTCGCGGGGGTCACAGCGCCTCGACCTGCGCGCCTAGCGCTCGAAGTAATCCGCTTCCGGCTCGCCCACCACAAACGGCGCGGCTTCGACATCGGCGCCGCCGTCCTCGCGGATCGTGCGGATGCGGGTCGCCAGCAGCGTCAGCGTGTCGGCATGGCCATCGCGTTCGGCGCGGGTTTCGGCGCGGGCGTGGTCGACCTTGGCGATCTGGTGGTCGTGGAGCAGTTGGTTGAGATCCATCGGGCAGGCCTTGTTTTGGTGTCGGGAAGCGGAAACGCAATCGGGGGCCTCCGGACATCCGGAAGCCCCCGCTTGTGGGCCGGTTAGGGCTTAGCTCTGCTGCTTGGAGCTGCTGTCGCTGGCGCCCTGTTCCATCTGCAGATTGATGGCATGCGATTTGCCGCCTTCGCCCTGCTTGGTTTCATAGCCATAGCGCTGGTCAGCCTTGGGCACTTCGGCCTGCTGCTGAAGATCGGCCTTGGCGAACGGCAGGGCATCGCCGCCCTTTTCCGGCGTAATCATCCCGGCGCCCTTTGCGGTGTCGTAGGACTTGATCTTGCCATAATGGGTCATGATGATGCTTCCTTTTCGTGTCCGCACGGGCAGCCGAATATGACAACTTGCGCACGGGGCTAACAGTGGCGTCGAAATTTTTTCCAGTTTTACTTAGACTTTTGTATTTCGGTGTTGGCTGGTAGCCTTTTAGATATGGGAATTATTTCGTCGATTTCAACATTCCACTCATCACATTCTCGATATTATTTTTGCATAATTGACAATTTCGTCACAAGGGTGCAGGGCATACGCGGGCATTTCGCCCGATGGGAACATGCCATGGCCAAGGGCCAACAGAAGAAAAGCCGCGAAGCCCGCAAACCCAAGGCGGATAAGGGCCCCAAGCAAAACGCCAGCCAGCCCAGCCTCAAGCCCGGAGGGATCAAGGGTCTGGAGAACATGAAGAACAGCTGAGGCGGGATCGCGCTCGCCTAGTGGGGATCGATCCGGCCCAACCCGCGAAAGAAGAACGCGGTCGACCAGCCGATAAGAATAATGCCGAGAATGCTCTCGAACGGGCCGAGCAGGTTCCAGGCGGGGTCGACGTAGTCGTCGCGAAAACCGACCGTGGTGTAGCTGATGGTCGAGAAATAGAGCGCCTTGGCGAGCGTATCGATCGCGCCGATCGCGAGGTAGAGCACTGTGAACGCCCAGATTTCGATGCCGTGCAGCGCGAAGATGGCCAGCATCATCGCCAGCGTGAACACCGCGCCGCGCGGGGAGAGCGGGTCGAGGTGGCGCAGCCGCTCTGCCGCCCGCTCGCTGCGCAGCGCCCGGCTGAGGCTGAACAGCCCCGCTGCGTGGACGAAGACGCACAGCACAAGCATCGTGGTGGAAACGGCAAACTGAACCAGCATGCCAAGGCTTATGCCTTGCACCGATGGCTTAGGCCATAGGGCGCCCGTGCCGCGGTGCCCGCTCAGGGGGTCTTGCGGATGTCCTCGCTCAGCACCGCGAGCGTCATGCCGAGCTTCTTGACTGTCAGCGCATTGGCCGCACTCCGGCCATCGGGTGCGAGGGTCAGTTCCTGCCGCACCGCAAAGCCGCCCTTGATGGTGAAGGTGATGACCAGCCGGTTGCCCTCGGCTCGCGCTTCGACGGGGCCGATCGCATCGGATAGCGTGCCTTCATAGCGGCCCGGCGCCACTTCGGTGAGCCGCCATTGGCGCTGGCGCAGCGGCTTGTCGCCCTCCGTCACCACCTGATCGAGCACCAGCACCTGCCGCGGCGGCGCGGCCCAGGCGGATTCGCGGCGGGCC
>JBKDUW010000049.1:0-5350 GCA_046339235.1 Erythrobacteraceae bacterium
GATCAGGCGGGTGTCGGCGCGGTTCGTGGCAAAGGCCAGCGCGCGGCTCTTGGGATCGTGGAATTCGGCGTCCGGCTCCACCCCGGCGCGCGCCATCACCGGCAGCGCCTCGTCGAGGATGCGTCCCTTGGGGACGGCGAAGGTCAGCTGTCCGGGATTGTCGTGGGTGCCGATGGTGGTCATGATTGTGCGCGCGTCTAAGGGCGGCGCGGCAAAAGGGCAATGGTAATGGCGATGGGCGATGCGGGAATCATGGCGCTGGAGGACTTTGCCACCGCGCTCGACTGGCAGGCGCGCCACGCCGAGGAAAACGGTGCGCCGGCCACCGCGCGGGTGATCAGGGCGCTCGCAGGCGTGCGCGCCAGCGATACCGCGACCGGGCGGCGGATCGCCAACTGGCCCGGGCTGACGCTGAAGGATGCGATGCCCTTGCGGCTGGCGGGCGGGTTTCATCACTTGCTGCTGACGGGCGCGGATGCGCGGCTCGCGCAGGTCTATTCGGGCGCAATCACCGATCAGGCGGCGGTGGATGCGCTGGTGCTCGATCTGACGCAGCGCTTCGACGCGCGGCTGCTGCCGTGGCTGGACGGCCCGCCGCAGACCAATGAGGCGGGCCGCTCGGCCAGCATCATGGCCGGATTGCTGTGGATGGCGCAGCGGGTGCGCTACCCGCGCTTCGACCTGTTCGAACTGGGGGCCAGCGCCGGGGTCAACACCATGATCGACCGCTATTTCTTCCGGCTTGGCACAACCGAAGTCGGCCCGCCTGCCTCACCAATGCGGATCATTCCCGAATGGCGCGGCGCCGCGCCGCCCGCGCCGCCTGCCGGATTTGCCATCACATCAGTGAAGGGCTGCGACATTGCGCCGATCAACCTTGCCGACCCTGACAGCGCGCTGCGCCTCAAGGCCTATGTCTGGCCGGATGCTTCAGAGCGCATGGCGCGGATCGATGCCGCGATTGCGCTGGCAGGCGCGCAGCCGCCCGATCTGATCGCCGCCGATGCGGGAGACTTTGCCGCAGCCATGCTCGCGCGCGGGCCGCGGGCTGGCACCGCGCGGGTGATGTTCCATTCGATCATGTGGCAATACATGCCCGCCGTAACGCAAGCGCGGATCACGGCTGCCTTTGAGGCAGCGGGCGCCGAGGCTACGCCGCAAACCCCGCTCGGCTGGACCGCGCTGGAGACGGACCCGGCCACCTTCCGCCACGAATTGCGGGTGCGGTTGTGGGACGGGGAGGCACACCACGGCGAGGAGCACCTGCTGTCCCACGCCCATCCGCACGGCGCCTGGGTGGAGTGGCTGGCAGGCTAGCCCGCCAGAAACGCCTCCATCGCCGCATTGACCGCGTCCGGCGCTTCCCACGGGACGAAATGCCCGCAATCGGGCACGCGCACGATGGTGAGCGGATCGATGATCTCCTCCAGCCCCTCGAGGTTCTCAGGAGGCAGGGCGAGATCATCGAGCGCCCAGATTACCAGCGTCGGGATCGTCAGTTTGGGCAGCATCGGCGGGGTATAGCCTGCGGGAACCTCAAACGGCGCATCCATCGTCGGCACATCGATCGGGCTGGCGCGGTAATAGTTGAGCATGCCGAAAGCCGCATCGCGGTTCTGCCAGTCGAGCAGCAGCGCGTCGCGCTCGTTGGGCTCCATCGCGCTCGGACGGTCCCACTTGACCTCCTTCAGCAGCAGGGCGGTAAGCCCGTGTTCCTTGACCAGCGCGTCGTTCGCGGGATCGCGAAAGCCTCGGATATACTGGCTCGCCTCGCGCTGGACAGGATGGGTGTAGAGCAGTTTCTGGAAGATCGCCGGATGCGGGGCGTTGGCGATGATCGCCTTGTTGACCCGCAGGTGCTGCCCGCCCAGCGCCACGCCCCAGGCGAGCGCGCCGCCCCAGTCATGGCCGACAATGCTGAAACTGCCGATCCCCAGCGCATCGGCCAGCAGGAAGATATCGCCGATCAGCTTGTCAGGCGTGTAGGCCTCCACCGCCTGCGGCTTCGACGAGCCGCGATAGCCGCGCTGGTCGGGCGCGATGCAGCGAAAGCGGTCGGAGAAATGCGCGATCTGGTGGCGCCAGGTGCGGTGGCTTTCGGGAAATCCGTGGAGGAAAATCAGCACCGGCGCATCGACCGGGCCTTCGTCCACCACGTTGAGGTGAATGCCATTGTGCAGCGCCACCCGCTTGAGATCGAACTGGCTCATTCTGCGGCCTCCAGCTTCTCCATATAGCCATTGGCGACCATGTTCGCGACCTGATCGAACAGCGCATCGGGCGTGCGGCGCAGCTCGCCCATCGCCTTCTCGCCGCCCTCGGCAACGATGATCTCGCGCGTCCCGGCGGCGATTTCATCGAGCATCTGGCGCGCGGCGACGTCTGCCGGGATGCCGTTGTCGATCGCCGGATCGGACTTGCCGCGCTTGGCGCCGCCTGCGGTCAGGGCATTGCGCGAGACATTGGTGGCGACCGAGCCGGGGTAGATGGTGTGGACTGTCACCCCGGTCTGCGACAGCTCGCCGCGCAGCGCGTCGGCATAGCCTGCAAGGCCGAACTTGGCCGCGCAATAGGCGGTGCGCATCGGCACGCCGACCTTGCCCGCGATCGAGGAGATGAACCCGAGCGCGCCTGATCCGCGCGCCGCCATGTGGCCGATCAGCCCCTGGATGAAGGCGATCTGCGCGGTGAGGTCGACGGCGATGATGTCGCGGTAGACCTGCATATCGGTGTTCAGCGCGCGGCTGCGCTGCGAGATCCCGGCATTGGCAAAGGCGATGTCGACATGGCCTTTCCACGCGATAGCCTTGGCGGTGGCCTCGGCCAGTGCGGCATCATCGCGCACATCGAAGGCGAGGATCAGCGCTTCGCCGCAATCCGCCGCCACCTCGGCGAGGCGCGCTTCGTCGCGGCCCGAGAGCACCACATGCGCGCCGCGTGCCGCCAGCTCGCGTGCCAGCGCCGCGCCGATGCCCGATGATGCCCCGGTGATCCACGCCACCTTGCCCCGATAGTCCATCGCTCTCTCTCCCGTTTGCAGCAGGACTAGCGAGCGCAGACGGGCAGGGCAATCAGGTTGCGGTTAGAGACCGGATCATGGTGGCAAGGTCCGCCGGAAATACAGCCTCCGGCCAGTCTGTCAGTTCTTCGAGCGTGAACCAGCGGTGCTGGGTCATCAGCCGCTGTTCCAATGCGGTGTGGCGACTGGTGTCGATCTGGGCTTCGGCCACGCGGATCAGGAAAAAGCGTTCATCCGCCTGCACCGGCTCGCCTTCGACCGTGATGAATTCGGGCGTCATCCGGGCGATTTCCGGCCCCGGATCGGCGACAAAGCCGGTCTCCTCGAGCAATTCGCGTCTTGCAGCATCCTCGAAGCTCTCGTCAGCCTCGCACTCGCCGCCCGCCGTGACCCAGAAGGGCGGGCGGCCCGGCACGTCATAGCGGAACATCAGCGCGCGAAGCTCGGGATCGAGCACGATCAGCCGCGCCGCACGGCGCAGGCGCAGGTTGGGGTTTAGCATCAGGCCCCCGGCACGCTCGCCTTGATCGCCACCGCATGAACGCGCTGGCCGACAATATCGCCGAGCGCCGCGATCACCGCGCGCTGACGGGCGAGGCGGTTCATCGGGGCGAAGGCCTCGGCCTCGATCTCGATCGTGAAATGCGATTCGCCCGAGCCGTCATCGCCCATGTGGCCCGAGTGCTTGGCGCTGTCGTTGATGATCGCCAGACGGGTGGGCGCGAAGGCCTCGGTCAGCAACGCGTGCATTTCCTCGGCAACACTTCCGGTCATCACGGCTTTCCTTCTTTGCAAGCGGGCAAGGGCATTTCGGGCTTGGAACTTGGGGGCCCAATCGCCATTCTCGATCCCCTATGCCTTCACCACGATTTCACGGTCGCGTCGAGAGCGCAGGGCGCCGATGCGAAGCGCCCGGCTGCCGCGAGGCGGGGGAATTCCGCGCGCCCGGCCGCCGCCCGCACGGGTTTGACGGGCCGGGCGAATGGCGCTGGTTCTGCCTTGATCACGTGCGCGAATTCAACGCCGGCTATGACTGGTTTGATGGCATGAGCGCCGAGGAAATCCTCGATGCGCAGTCGCCGATTGCCGGCTGGCGGACCGAGACCCGCGCCTTCCGCCCCACTGCCGGCGTGGACGACGCGCCGCGCTGGGCCGACTATGCCGATCCGCTCGATGCCATATCGGCCCGCGCGCGCGGCATCCGCAGCCGCGCCGAACGCGAGGCGCGCACCGCGGCGTCGGGCCGGTTCTCGCGCGAGGAGGCGCAGGCGCTGGAGGTGATGGGCCTCGGCTCGGACACGGATCGCACCCGGCTGCGGCGGCGCTACTCCGAACTGGTGCGGCGCTACCACCCCGATCGCAATGGCGGTGATCGCAAGCACGAGGTGCAGCTCAACGCCGTGGTCGAGGCCTATCAACTGCTCAGGAAAAGCGCGGCGCTGGCGTGATGAAGGGGCCTAGCCCTCGGCGCCCTTGATGATCGCGGCGTCGATCGCATTGGCCGCGATATAGGCGGGGCGCTGGGTGATCCGTTCGACATAGGCGCGGAACGAAGGCCGCTCGGGGATCGAGCCGAACCTGAGGCCCCACACGAACTGGCTGCCCACATAGGTGT
Source organism: Erythrobacteraceae bacterium (assembly GCA_046339235.1). Classification (GTDB taxonomy): domain Bacteria; phylum Pseudomonadota; class Alphaproteobacteria; order Sphingomonadales; family Sphingomonadaceae; genus Erythrobacter. Next base: position 4,635 of record JBKDUW010000049.1, read on the forward strand.
CGGCCATGGTGAAGCGGTTACCTGCCGCGTAGTCATTGGCAGACAGCCAACCGTCGATCGCATCGAGCGCCAGATCGAGGCTGCCGAAACCGGCCATCCCGGTCTTGCCCTCGGGCACTTCCCAGCCCATCGCCTTGCCGACCAGGGCCTGTTCGAGCGGCCCGGCGGCAAAGAACAGCCAGCGGAAATAGGCGGCTTTCTCGTGGGCATCGGGCAGCAGCGCGGCCTGCGGGTGGGTTTCGGCAAGGTAATGGTTGATCGCCGCGCATTCGGTGACGACGTGATCGTGGCCGCCATGGTGGTGCACCAGCGTCGGCACCTTGTTCATCGGGTTGATCGTCTTGAACGTTTCGGGACGGCTCGCCCAGTCGAACACCACATGCTCGTAATCCGCGCCCGCCTCGTGCAGCGCCCAGCGCGATATTTGCCCGCGGCTCATGGCGACGGTGTAGAAGGTGAATTCGGCCATTGGTCCTCTCCTGCGAAATTCTAGGTGCGCGGGGCGTCTTGCCGGAAGGCCCAGCGCAAGGTGCGGCCCATGCCCCATGTGGCAGCGCGTGCCGGCAATGCGGTCAGCACCGGGCGTTGCAGCCGCAGCATGGTGCGCGCCCAATCGGGCAGCATCGCCACGGCATCGGCGGTGATCATAGTCTGCACGACAATCGGCGTGCCCTTGGGACGCTGGCTGAGCACCAGTTGCGCGACCTCGCGCGCTT
>JBKDUW010000050.1:0-3203 GCA_046339235.1 Erythrobacteraceae bacterium
CTTTGCTCTGGCTCTGGCGCTGGCAAGCGGCACTGCGATCCTGACTGTCCCCGGCTTCACCGATACGGCTCACGCCCAGAAGAAGGACAAGAAGAAGGAAGAGGCCAAGGCCCAGTATTCCAAGGAATTCGTGGCCGCCTACCAGCCGCTCAACACCGCGCTCGCCGCCGAGGGGAGCGACCTCAACGCGCTGCGTCCGCAGATCGACTCGCTGATCCCGCTGGCGGTAGCTCCCGACGAACAACTCGCCGCCGGCGGGCTCCTTTACAACGCTGGCAACAAGCTGTCCGATCGAGCGCTCCAACTCAAGGGCATGGAAATGATGCTCGGCAGCGGCAAGCTTACCCCGGAGGATTCGGCGCGCTACAATTTCGTCGCCTACCAGCTTGCCAATGCCCTGCAGCAATATCCCAAGTCGCGCGGCTATTTGCAAAAGGCGATCGACGCCGGCTTTGCGACCGAGACCTTCACCACCGCCGATCTCGAGATAACGATGGCCGAAAGCTATTTCTCGGCGAACGAATTCGGGCCCGGGCTCGATTACCTCGACAGGGCGATCAAGGCGCGCAAGGCAGCGGGTCAGCAGGTCGATACGCAGTGGTATCGCCGCGGTATCACCGTTGCCTATAATAACAAGGTCGAGCCGCAGGTCTATGACTTCGTGGTTGCATGGCTAGCGGACTATCCGACGGTCGAAAACTGGCGCGATGCGATCAATCTGACCCGCAATCTCAATGATTACGAAGGTCCCGAGGCTCTTGACATGCTGCGCCTGTCGCGCACGGCGGGCGTGCTCGCCGAAAAGCAGGATTATCTCTTCTACATCGAAGCCGCCGACGCGCGCCGTCTTCCCAAGGAAGTCAAGGACGTGATCGACGAGGCCTATGCCAAAAACGCGGTGAGCAAGGACGATATCTTCGTCACCGATTCGCTCGCCACCGCCAACGGGCGCATCAAGGCCGACCAGGCCGAATTGCCGGTGCTGGAGCGCGACGCGAACACCGCCGGCGCGAGCTTCCGCACGGTGTTTGCCGCAGGCGATGCCTTCCTCAGCTATGGTCAGTATGGCAAAGCGGCAGGCTTCTACGAAAAGAGCCTCGGCATGGCCGGGGTTGACCGCAACACCGCACTCACCCGCCTCGGCATCGCGCAGGTCGGCGTGGGCGATTATGCCGCCGCGCAGGCAAGCTTCGCCAAGGTTGACGGCGCGCGCGCGCCGATCGCCAAGCTGTGGAACGCTTATGCTGTCCAGCAGGCCGCCGGGGTCACCATGACCGCCGCGGCCAACTGAGCAACGAACCAGCGAAAGAAGCGGGGCGGCAGGAGCGAGTCTGTCGGCCTTTTTCGTGCTCGGCGAGCATTGGGCCGGTTAACGCACGCGCTTGACCCAGGATTGATTGTCCTCGCGCCGTTCGATCTTGAAATTTTCGAGCGACTTGAACAGGTCGGACAAGCTCGTGAAGCCGTAATTGCGCACGTCGAAGCTCGACCGATTGCCCGCAATCTGGCCGACCTGCTGCAGCCGCGCAAAGCCCTGTTCGTCCCGCTTGGCCTCGGAATATGCGCCCGTTATCAACTCGATCAGTTCGTCATCAACAAGGCTGGGCTGATCGTCCCTGGCGGCGGCTATTGCTCGCGCGCTGGGTTGGCCCGGCTTGTCGGCGGCATGGCTGGCGATCAATTGCCAGATGTCGATGAACCGCGTGCAGACCGATTTGAACGCCTGCGGTGTCTTTTCCTCGCCAAAGCCATAGACGATGATGCCGTCCTGCCGCAGCCGGGTGACGAGCGGTGTGAAGTCGCTGTCCGAGGTCATGATCCCGAAGCCGTCGACCTTGCCTTGGTAGAGCAGATCGATGGCATCGATCGTCATCGCCATGTCGGTGGCATTTTTTCCTTTGGAAACATCGAATTGCTGCTGCGGGCGGATGCCGAACTTGTTGGTGATCTGGTCCCACTTTGCTAGGTTGCCCTTGGCAAAATTGCCATAGGCGCGGCGAATATTGACCTGCCCCAGCTCGGCCATCACCGTCAGCACCGGGTCGATGGCTTCGGGCGTGGTGTTATCTGCGTCGATCAGCAGCGCGATATTCTTTAGCGTTTCATGCGACATGACGCTGCTATGCCGCCAGAGGAGTGCGGCGACAAGCAGGCTATAACAAGGGTGCTCTGGCTACGCTTGCGGGACGGGGCCTACTTGCCTAAATGACGGTGATGAACGACCTTGCCAGCACGCCGCCGTCTGACCAGCCTTCCGAACGTCCCGCGCGGCAGCGCAAGCCCGACTGGATTCGTGTGCGCGCGCCGGTGAGCGAGGGCTATCACGAGACGCGGCGGCTGATGCGCGAGCTCAATCTCAACACCGTTTGCGAGGAAGCCGCCTGTCCGAACATCGGCGAGTGCTGGACCAAGAAGCACGCGACGGTTATGATACTCGGCGATGTCTGCTCGCGGGCCTGTGCGTTCTGCAACGTCAAGACCGGGATGCCGCGCGCGGTCGATCCGATGGAGCCCGAGAACACCGCGATCGCTGCGGCTAAGATGGGGCTCGAACATATCGTCATCTCCTCGGTGGATCGCGACGATCTGCCCGATGGCGGCGCGATGCAATTCGTCAAGGTGATCGAGGCGCTGCGGCGCACCACGCCCAAGACCACGATCGAGATCCTCACCCCCGATTTTCGCGGCAAGATGCGCCGTGCGGTTGAGATGATTTGTGAATCTGGTCCAGATGTTTACAATCACAACCTCGAAACCGTGCCAAGACTTTATCCGACCATCCGTCCGGGTGCCCGCTACTACGCCTCGCTCCGCCTGCTGGAGGAAGTGAAAGCGCATAATCCGCTGATCTTCACCAAATCGGGGATTATGCTGGGCCTCGGCGAGCAGCGCCTCGAGGTGCATCAGGTGATGGACGACATGCGCTCGGCTGACGTCGATTTCATCACCATGGGGCAATATCTCCAGCCCACACCGAAGCACGCGGCGGTTGAGGTGTTTGTCACCCCCAAGGCCTTCACCGCCTATGGGGCGATTGCGCGGGCCAAGGGCTTCCTGCAGGTCGCGGCAACCCCGCTGACCCGTTCAAGCTACCACGCCGGCGATGATTTTGCTGTGATGCGCGCCGCGCGCGAGGACAAGCTCGCCAAAGCGCGGGAGCGGGAGCAGGCAAAGCCGTAATGCCGGGGATCCGCGAAACCCGG
>JBKDUW010000051.1:0-3433 GCA_046339235.1 Erythrobacteraceae bacterium
GTGCTGAGCGTGGTGATGGTGCGCGTCGAGGCCTCCGAAATGCGGGCTGAAAGCGCGCTGCTGGCCGAGCTGTTCGTCGAGGACATGGACGGGCAGCTGCGCGAATTCGGGGTGAATGATGTCGTCGTCGGCAAGCGCATCGGCAAGCTGATGAGCGTGTTGGGCGGGCGGCTCGGCGCCTATCGCGGCGCGCTCAATGCCGGCGATCTCGAGCGGCTGACCGGCGCGGTGGAGCGCAATGTCACCTTTGCCGACGGCGCGGACGAGGCCGCCAGCGCGGCCGCCGTGGCCGAGCGGCTGATGAAACTGTCCGAGCGCCTTGCGCGCTTCTCGGATGCCGAAATGCTCAAAGCGAGCGCGATCTGGTGAGCGCCGCGCCGACTGAACTGACCCGCATGGTCAAGGCGCGCCCGCTGCCGGGCGAGCCGGTGGTGATCACCGCCAGCCAAGCCGAGCGCGCGACGCTGACCAGACGCTTCGGTCTCGGCGCGGTCGAAAGCCTGCGGGCCGAAGTGGCGCTCGAGCAGAAGCCCCGCGCGATCCGCGCCACCGGGCGGCTGACGGCGACAATCATGCAGCCCTGTGCGGTCTCGGGCGAGGTTTTCCCGGTCACCATCAACGAACCCGTCGACCTCAGATTTGTCGAGGAGAACCTGCGCCCCGTCGCCGACGACGAGGCCATCGAAATCGAGCTTGAAGCCGATGATTGCGATATCATCGAATATTCGGGCGATATGTTCGATCTGGGCGAGGCCGTGGCGCAGACCCTGGGCCTTGCCATCGATCCCTACGCCGAAGGGCCGAACGCCGATGCCGCGCGCAGAGCCGCCGGTATCATGGCCGAGGGCGAACAGGACGGCCCGATGGCCGCGATGCTGGCGGCGCTCAAGAAGGATTGAGGCTTGGTCGTCATCCCGGCTTCCGCTGGAATGACGAACCGAGGCAGTTGCGATCAGAACGGAATATCATCGTCGAGATCGTCGTAGCCGCCGCCGGTCTGGCCAAAACCGCCGCTCGCACCGCCGCCCGGCGCACCGCCGCCCTGATCCCAGCTGCCGCCGGCAGCGCCGCCGCCCGAACGCGCACCGCCGCCGCCAGTGGCGCCATCAAGCATGGTCAGCGTGCCGCCGAGGCCCTGGATCACGATTTCGGTGCTGTAGCGATCCTGCCCGTTCTGGTCCTGCCACTTGCGGGTTTGCAGCTTGCCTTCGACGAAGACCTTGCTGCCCTTCTTGAGGTATCGCTCGACCACGCTGACGAGCCCTTCGGAAAAGATCGCGACCGTATGCCACTCGGTCTTTTCCTTGCGCTCGCCGGTCTGGCGGTCTTTCCACGTTTCGGACGTGGCAATCCGCAGGTTGGCGACCTTGCCGCCGTTCTGGAAGCTGCGGATTTCGGGATCAGCCCCGAGATTGCCGATCAGCATGACCTTGTTGAGCGAACCCGCCATCGAAACGTCCTTCCCGTCAGATATTTGCGCGCGTTATCGCGCGATTCTGACGAGCATCATAGGACATCAAAGCGGGCGAGACGACAAGTCCCGAAAGCTAATCCCCCGCTTACCGCGCCGGATAGCGCAGCCGTCCGAGAAAGCGCGTCAGGCTCGGCAATTCGCGGTCCTTGCCCAGAAACTGCGTCTTTACCTTTTCAAACTTCATTACCCCGTCGATGCGGCGTTCGAGGAAGGCGTGGGTATCGGCCTTGCCCTCACTCTCGTCATTGACGAACACCGCGAGCGTGGCCGAGTAGATGCCCGCAAGGATCGCGCGCTTGGTATAGTGATTGTAATCGGTCGCGGTATCGCCCGCGAGCCGCCACATGATATCGGCCGAGCGCCATCCCAGCTTCAAGGCGCGGGCTGCGTTCTGCGGCTGGGCCATCACGGCGAGCGCGCGGCGCACCGCCTCGTCGATATCGGCCACGGCATCCAGACGGAAGGCGACCAGCGTGCGGATACGCTCGCGGATTTTCAGAGTGGCGAGGCGTTCGGCCGGCCATTCGGCCTCCATCGCCTGGTCAACGCTGGCAATCCACGCCTCGATCATCGCCATCGGCAAGCCGCCCCGGCCGGAATCGGCAAAGGCCAACCGCGCCACATCCGTATCGCAGCCGGCCATCTCGGCCGCGGCGATGAGCGCGGTCTCGTTCCAGCCATCGAAGATCGCCGAGGCCGCGATGTCGGGCGCGAGCGCGACGCGCAGCTCGTCGAGCGTCAGGTCGGCAAAATCGGCGGCAGAAGCGGTGTTCATATCAGAGAGCTGGCCCGTAATTGCGCTTGGTCTCTTTACCGGCGCGCTTGGCATCGGCGTCGTCAAAGACCTGCTTCATAAGCGTGTTGCCGCTCATAAGTTCCATATATTGACGCGCCGAGCGGCCCGAATTGTCGGTGTGCTCCGGATCCGCGCCCTGCGCCAGCAGCAGGCGGGCCATTTCGGTATTGCGCTGGTGGACCGCGGCGATCAGCGGGGTCTCGCCAGTCTGGTCGCCAACATTGACGTTAGCCCCGCCCTTGATCAGTGCCTCGACCCCGTCGGTAAAGCTCAGCGAGGTGGCGAGCTGCAGCGGGGTGATGCCCTTCTTGTTGCGGATGTTGGGATCGGCTCCGCGCTGAAGCAGGAAGCGGATCCACAGCACATCTCGGCGCTGCACCACCAGATGCAGGCCGGTATCACCGGTGGTGATGTCGCGGGTGTTGACGACCTGGGTGCCCGGCTTGTTGAGCATGTCGGTCGCCTCGTCGCCTTCGCGCTTCTTGACCGCTTCGAGGAACTTGTAGCCCTCCGACTGGAACTGCGCCGCCACCGGCACGGTAAAGGCAAGCGCGAGCACCGCCAGGATTGCGCTGGCAATCCGCCAGCGAGCCCCTAACTTGCGCAAAACCTCGACAACCACGGTTTGATCCTTTCGCATTCCCTGCCAAACATCTGGCGTGCGCCTTGGCGCAAGGCAAGCCCGCCCAGTCGCAGACATTCAGTTAGCAGAGCATGAACCGTATCAACAAGCTTTCGCTCCTTATCCCCGCGCTGATCGCCGCCGCTGCGCTCGCGCTGGCGGGGTGCAGCGCCGCTCTGCCCGCCGCCGAGCCGCCGCTCGCGGGCGCGGATATCGGCGGGGATTTCGCGCTTACTGCCAGCGACGGGCGCGTGGTGCGCTGGGGTGATTTTGCGGGCAAGTACCGCGTGGTCTATTTCGGCTATGCCTTCTGCCCCGACATCTGCCCGACCGATATGCAGCGCGTGGCGCAGGGGTTGAAGGTGCTCAAAGGCAGCGATCCCGCCAAGGCGGCCAAGATCCAGCCGCTCTTCATCACCATCGATCCCGAGCGTGACACGCAAAAAGTGGTGGGCGAATTTGCTGCCGCCTTCTCGCCCGATATCATCGGCCTCACCGGCACGCCCGAACAGATTGCCGCGGCCGCCAAGGCCTTCCGCGT
>JBKDUW010000052.1:0-7242 GCA_046339235.1 Erythrobacteraceae bacterium
GTGAGCTTCACCGAAAAGCTGATCCTGATCGGCAACACCGAGTATTCGGGCGAGATGAAGAAGGGCGTGTTCGGCCTCCTCAACTACCTCCTGCCCGCGCAGGGCGTGATGCCGATGCACTGCTCGGCCAATATCGGCGCCGACGGCAAGAGCGCGATCTTCTTCGGCCTGTCGGGCACCGGCAAGACCACGCTTTCGGCCGATGCGAGCCGCACGCTGATCGGTGACGATGAGCATGGCTGGTCGGACACCGCGGTCTTCAACTTTGAAGGCGGTTGCTACGCCAAAATGATCAACCTCTCGGCCGAAGGTGAGCCCGAAATCTACGCCACCACCCAGATGTTTGGCACGATCCTCGAGAACGTGACGATGGACGAGGCCACCCGCGAGCTTGATTTCACCGACGGCAGCAAGACCGAAAACACCCGCGGCGCCTATCCGATCGAGTTCATCCCCAACACCTCCGAGAAGAACCTCGGCCCCGCGCCGTCGAACGTGATCATGCTGACCGCCGATGCCTTCGGCGTGCTGCCTCCGATCGCGCGGCTGACCGCGGATCAGGCGATGTATTACTTCCTCAGCGGCTACACCGCCAAGGTCGCCGGCACCGAGATCGGCGTGACCGAGCCGGAAGCCACCTTCTCGACCTGCTTCGGCGCAGCCTTCATGCCGCGCCACCCGAGCGTCTACGGCAACCTTCTCAAGGAGCGCATCGCCAAGGGCGGAGCCCAAGGCGGTGTGGCGTGCTGGCTGGTCAACACCGGCTGGACCGGCGGCAAGTATGGCACCGGCTCGCGGATGCCGATCAAGGCGACCCGCGCGCTGCTCAACGCGGTGCTCGATGGCAAGATGGATGCGGTCGATTTCCGCAAGGATCCCAACTTCGGCTTCGATGTGCCGGTATTCGTGCCCGCGCTCGCCGAAGCGGGCCTCGATCAGACGATCCTCGATCCGCGCAGCACCTGGGCCGACGGCGCCGAATACGACGCAACGGCTGCCAAGCTGGTGCAGCTGTTCATCGGCAACTTCGCCCAGTTCGAACCCCATGTCGATGAAGGTGTGCGTCAGGCGGCTCCGGCGTCCGTTGCCGCCTGATCCACTGGCCTTCCCTGCCATTGCGGCGTAATATGACTATTGGAGTATAGGGCTCCATTAGCGAAGGAGCAGTATGATGAGCATTCTGGACGGTATTCTGAAGAACATCACCGGCGCACCGGATGACGTGGTCAATCTCGCCAAGCAGGTCGGGCTCGATCCGGCTATGGTCCAGCAGGCGATCGCGGCGCTGGGGACGACCCATGTGCTGGAAGGCGATACTGTCGGCCTCGCTGCGGAAAAGACTGGCCTTAGCACCACTTCGCTCGACCAGATCGTAGCCGCGATCGGCGGCGAGGGTTCGCTGGCGCATTTCTCGTCGATGATCGACATGGACAAGGACGGCAACCCGATCGACGACATCATGGGCATGGCGAGCAAGCTGTTCGGTCCGCAGTAACGATCAGCGATGGCGGCGCGCGCGAGCAGCGCCGCCGCTTTTGCGAACACGGGGGGATAGCCAATGAGCCTGGCACAAATGCTGCAGCAAACCGGTGCGATCACGTCGATGGCCAAGGAACTGGGCGTTAACGAGAACACCGCCATGACCGCGGCGGGCGCGCTGCAGCCCGCGATCGTCGCTGGCATGGGACGCACCGCCACCGGCGGCACCGAGACCCCCGATCCGCTCGGCGGGCTTGGCAGTCTCGCCGGCGCGATCCTTGGCTCAGGCGGCGGCGCGCAGATGCTTGACGCAGTGCTGGGCAATCACCCGACCCCCACCGCAGCAGGCAACAACATCCTCGGCAGCATCTTCGGCGGCGACGATGTCAACCAGTCGATCGCGGGCGAGGTGTCGGCGCTGACCGGGATCGATCAGGGCCTGCTCAAGCAGATGCTTCCGATCCTGCCGATGGCGGTGGCGGGATAACTCGCCAAACAGGCCGCCGGGGCGATCGGCGGCGCGGCTCCGGCGGCAGCGGGCGCGGTGACCAACCCTCTGGGCGGGATCCTCGGCGCGATCGTTTCCGGAATGGCCAAACGCTAGGCATCATGCGGGGCCGCGGCGCGGTCCTGCGCCTTATCCGGCCTCCGGGGGCTAACCTCGAGATATTGTCAGATCCGGCTCACCACCACCGAGCCTTCGCCCACCGCGCTGGCAACCATCTTGACCGAACCTGAGCGCACGTCGCCGACGGCGAAGACGCCGGGCGCGGTGGTGGCGTAGTCATCCGCCTGAGCTACGGCCGCGCCGGTGAGCACAAAGCCCTTCTCGTCGGTCGCCGCGAGGCCCGAGAGCCAGCCGGTATTGGGCGCGGCGCCGATCATGATGAAGAGCGCGCGGGTGGCGATGCGCTGCTCGGCGTCCTTGGTCTTGAGTGTGATCGCCTCCAGCCAGGTCTCGCCGTGGAGCGCGGTGACTTCGGAGTGGTAGTGGATGGTGATCCGCGGATCGGCCTCCAGCCGCTGCGACAGATAGCTCGCCATTGATGCAGCCAAGCTGCTGCCGCGCACCACAAGATGCACATGTGCCGCCGCGCGGCTGAGATACATCGCCGCCTGTCCGCCGACCGCGGTAGCCTCGATCACCAGCGCCTCGATTTCCTCGGACCTGGCATAGACCGCCGCTGCCACGCCAGCCGGCCGCCCGCCAACGATCAGCAGATCATGGGTGCGCCGCGTACAGATATCGAGATCCATCCCGAGATATTGCGCGACCTTGCGCGGGGTCGGATCGGCGAGCCGGGTGTCGGCGCCAAGAATCACGCCGGGTTCGTGGCCGATTAGGCTGCACATCGCGATCGGTCGCGTCCATGTCATAGCTCTGGAACGGGATGCGGTTGCGCGACAGGAAGCGTTCGACCGCTTGCACATTGGGATCACGGTCCGCGCCGATCACCTTGATGGTATCATTGTTGGCCTCGAACTGCCGCCGCCGCCTTGCGGCGAATACGGTGATATGGTGATCGGAAAGCTCCGGCACCTCGCTCATCAGTTCGAGCATCGCCTGGCGCGGGGCCTCGATCACCCGTGTATCGACCGAGGCACGCATCCGCATGATATTGGTGGCGCCATTGAGAAAGCCGATTTCGCCGAGAAACTGCGTCGGGCCGACTGAGGATTTCAGCATTCGTTCGTTGGTATGGGGATCGAACACCTCCATATCGCCTTCGAGGACGTAGATGAAGCGGTCCATCGGCACGCCGATATCCATGACGATGCTGCCGGCTGGGTAGAACACCTCGCCCCCGATCGCGCAGATCCCATCGACATGCGCGGGCGCAAGCGGTACGCGGCGCATGGTTTCAAGGTCTTGTCCCAGTGTTTCCATGCTGCCCTCCTGCGCCGTGCAGGTTGCAACATGGGGGCAGGCCCGCAGGTTTGCAATTTGCTACAATGCGTTACCCCTTGGCGCCGGCGATGTAGCGGCTGACGGTGTTGCCCACGACATTGAGCGGGGCATTGCCGCCGAGGATCACTGCGGTGTTGAACGCCTTGAAGTCGTAGCGCGAACCCAGCTCGGCCTGCGCCCTCGCGCGCTGGCGCACGATTTCGCTGTGGCCGATCTTGTAGCCGCAGGCCTGCCCCGGCCAGCTGCAATAGCGATCGACTTCCGAGGCGACTTCCTCGGCCTTCGAGCCGTTACGTGTCACGAAGAACTGGCGCCCCTGCTCGCGCGTCCAGCGCTTGGAATGTAGCCCGGTATCGACCACCAGGCGACAGGCGCGGAAGGCGAGGCTTTGCAGGTATCCCAGCCGCCCGACCTTGAATTCGTCGTAAGCGCCCAGCTCGTCAGCGAGCTGTTCGGCATAGAGCGCCCAGCCTTCGGAGAAAGCGTTGAAGGCGAGGATCGAGCGGATCAGCGGCAGGCGGTTCGAGAATTCGCCCTCCCACACATGGCCGGGGATGCTTTCATGGAAGGCAAGATCAGCCAGATCATATTTGCGGTGCAGATCGGTGGTGCGCAGGTTGATCCAGAACCGTCCCGGAATGCTGCCATCCTTGCTGCCCGCGCCGCCATAGGCGCCCGGTGCGCCCGGTTCCTCGACCAGCGGCAGGCGCCGGACTTCCAGCGGGGGATCGACCAGCTTATTAAAGGCACGCGGCATCTGCGATTTGATCCATGCGACGCGGTCGTTGATAAAGGCGAAGATTTCCGCGCGGCCCGGATCGCCCTCGGCAAACTGGTAGCGCGGATCCTGGCTGAGCGCCTGCATCCGGTCGCCAACGCTGCCTTGGGTATAGCCGATCTCGCGCAGGATCGGGTCCATCCGGCCGTGGATCTCGTCGAGCTCGGCGAGGCCCTGGCGGTGGATTTCATCAGGGGTGAGGCGCGTGGTGGTCGAGGCGCCCACTGCCCAGCTGTAATATTCCTCGCCCATCGGCTGCGCCCACATGCCGGCATTGTCCTTGGCGATGCTGCGCTGGGTCTTCAATTCGTCCAGCTGACGCTCAAGCGCTGGCAGGATTGCGCTGGCGACGATTCGTTCGGCCTGCGCGGCGGTGCGTTTGGCGCCGTCGATCTTGGCGCTGTCGAGCGGCCCGGCATAGCTCTGGCTGGCGCTGGCGCTGGCCGCTTGCATCTGCCGGATCGCCTTGTCGATCAGGAAGGCCGGCGGGACCACGCCCATGCCGCGGGCGGCGCGGACACGCTCGAGTTCGCCGTCGAGGATCGCAGGCACTTCGGCGAGGCGGTCCATGTAGGGGCCGATGTCCTCGGGCGTGTTAAGCGGCTGGGTCGAGCCGAAGAAGCGCGGCAGATCGATGTAACCGCCGACGTTCTGGATCACCACATAGGGCGCGTTGCGCCAACTGCCGACCGCGACATCGCCATAAGGCATCACCATGCCTTCGAGCGCCTTGGAAAAGGCGCTTTCAACAATCTCGAAGCCGATCTGCTGATCGCTGGTGAGGCCCTGGCGCGGATAGGCGCGGGCTTCGGCGAGCAGTTCCTTGAGCGTGCTGGTATAGGCGCTGCGGCCATCCTCGCCCGCGGTGCCGAAGGTCGTGCGCCAATCGGCATAGTCGCCCGTATCGACCCCGAGTCCGGTCGCCCGGCCCGGCTCGTGCGCGAGCATCCGGTAGGCGATCCGGTCAAGCGCGGCATCGGGATCGAGCCGCGCAATGGGCGTGCTCGCCGGCGCCGCGCCGGAGCGGGTGCAGGCGGGCAGCAAGGCAAGAGCGGACACGCCGGCAAGCCCGGTGAGGGCCTGCCGACGGGTGAAATCAGCGTGGTTCTCTCTCATCCGCGCAAGGCTTACCGCCCGCATGGCATGAGTCAATCGCTGGGCGGGACGCTCAGTCCTTGAGGATGCCGGCGACCTTGCCGCCTTCGAGCGCGAGCAGGTTCATCACCGCATGATGCAACGCGATGTTCTGCTCGGCCGTGCCTTTGTAATCGGTCAGGCCGAGCTCGTCGGCGAGTTCCTTGCGATTGGTAAAGCTCGGATCAAGCCCTACCATCTTCATGAGATCGACGATCGAGGTCTTCCAGTTGAACTTGTCGGCATTGGGCATGGCTGCGATCCGGGCGGCCATTTCCGCTTCGCTGACTGCCGCGACAGGGACCGTCGGCGCAGCAGGTGCAGCGGCGGGCTTCGGCGCGGCGGCGGCAGCCTTGGCCGCGGCGGCCTTCTTCTCGTCTTCGTTCGAACCCCAGATTGCATTCTTGATCGAGCTGAAAATACCCATCATAGCCTCCCCAATATGGACCAATATCGCTAGCAAAATAGCGCTAGCGTGCGCTTGTGCAACTAGCATGACGCACTGGGCCCGAACAAGGACAACCAGCCGCCATGACTGATATTGTACTTTCGATCGTGATGCTTGCCGCGCTGGCGCTGGTGGCAGGCGCGGTGGTGCTGTGGCGGCGCACCGGGCAGATCAAGCAGCCCTCACTGATGGTGCTGCTGGCGGTGATCGCGGTGCTCAACGTGCTGATCTGGACGGTGCCGAGTCCAGGGGGCGAGGCCCCGATCGAGCAGATCAAGGCGGCCGGAGAAGGCTAAGTGCCTACTCTCATAGCGGATGCGGAATCATCGGCGCCGCAGGCGCCGCAAGCCCGACCGGGCGCCCGCAGCGACGCGACCTTCCGGCCTCATGTAGCGAAGCGATAGGCCGATAAGAAGGTCGCATAAGCGAGGAACGGCGCGCCCGGGGGCGCGCCGTCGCTCTATCAGTCAGGTATATTCCAGGTAATGCTGCCGCTGAAATTGCCCGCCACCGGTTTGCCCGTCCCGTCGCGGGCGGCATCGAAGCGGGCGCGTTTGGTCACCAGTTCGCAGGTCGCCGCATCGAGCGCGCTGTGCCCGGTCGAGCGGGTGATCGTGCAGCTGGAAACCCTGCCCGTCGCGTTGATCACGAGCGTGAAGCTGGCATTGCCCAAGAGGCCCTGCCTCAGCCAGCTCGGCCGGTAGTCATTGTCGACCACCCAGCGGCCCGGATTGTTCTTCGGGCGCGCGCCGACCGGATCGAAGGGCGAAGCGCTCGGCGGCGGCCCGGGGATGCCGAAGTCGACGGGCCCCACCACCGGTCCGGTCAATTCGTCCACGCCGGGGAGCGTGCCTATCGGCGTGCTGCCGAGATCGAACGGGATGACCTCGGGGCGGTTCGGGATGGTGGTGGTCGCCTGCGGCTTGCTGGAGGTTTTCTGCTCCACCGGATCGGTGGGCGGGTGCGGAGGGATCGGCGTCGGTGTCACCGTGAACCCCGCCAGCGGCGGCGGCGGGCGGATGGCGACCGTCACCGCCAGACCCACCACCAGCAGTGCACCGACGGCAGCGGGGATGCCGAGCGCGCCGGCGAGGGCAGCGGGATTGGGACGGCGGCTTTGGGAGGCATAGTTCATATCAGGGGCTCCTCTCTCCATCATCGTGGGAGCGGTAGCCGGAGCGCCTGTCACAAGCAAAACCCTCCGGCTCCGCTCGGGAGTCAGCGTACTATGACGTTTGTTAGGGACGAAGGTATTTCGTGTTGTGATTCAATACTATAGTTTTCACAACTATATCAGTAGAGAAAGCTGAAGTTCGAAGGCTACGGCCCGCCATCGGACGGGCCGCAAGGGCGACCGCCCGCCCGCAGGCGCCCGTAGCGAAGCGAAGGGAACAGCGCCCTCAAGTAGCGAAGCGATAGGGCAACACCGGCGCGCCGAGGACTGCACGCCGGAGGGCGTGCAGTCATCAAGAAACTATTTAATCGGGCAATCCG
>JBKDUW010000053.1:0-7120 GCA_046339235.1 Erythrobacteraceae bacterium
GTGACAATCGCGACGCCCACTGACGAACCTTCGTTGACCGGCTTCAAGACATAGGGGCGCGGCAGCGGATCGCGCGCGTAGAGTTCCTCGCGGGTCACGATCCGCCCGCCCGGCATCGGGATCCCGTGCGGCACCAGCGCCTGCTTGGTAAGCTGCTTGTCGATCGCGATCACCGAGGTGGCGAGGCCAGAGTGCGTATAGGCCAGCCCCATCAGATCGAGCATCCCCTGCACCGTGCCATCCTCGCCGGGAACACCGTGGAGCGCGTTGAACACGACATCGGGCTTGGCATCGGCGAGGCGCAGCGCAACGTCGCGGCCCATGTCGATCCGGGTCACGCGGTGGCCCTTGCTCTCGAGCGCATCGGCCACGCCGCTCCCGCTCGACAGCGAGACCGGGCGCTCTTTGGCCCAGCCGCCCATCAGGACTGCGACATGGAGCTTGGGAAGAGTCACGGACGTCCTACTCGCTGGATTTCCCATTCGAGGCTGACGCCGGAATGGGCATAGACCTTGTCGCGCACCAACTCGCCCAGCCCCTCGATATCGGCGCTGGTCGCATCGCCGGTGTTGATCAGGAAATTGGTGTGCTTGTCAGAGACCTGCGCGCCGCCCAATGTCAGCCCGCGGCAACCGGCTTCATCGACCAGCTGCCACGCCTTGTGGCCTTCGGGGTTCTTGAAGGTCGATCCGCCGGTCTTGGTGCGCAGCGGCTGGCTCGCCTCGCGCGCGGCGGCGATGCGGTCCATCTCCGCGCCGATTGCCGCCGGATCGCCCGGGTGGCCACGGAAATGCGCCGAGACCACAATTGCGCCTTCGGGCAGCGCAGAGTGGCGGTAGGAATATTCCATTTCGGCCGCGCTCAAGGTGATGAAGCTGCCATCATGCAGGATAACCGAGCAGTGGAGCAGGACATCGGCCACCTCGCGCCCGTAAGCGCCGCCGTTCATGCGCACGAAGCCGCCGACAGTGCCGGGGA
Source organism: Erythrobacteraceae bacterium (assembly GCA_046339235.1). Classification (GTDB taxonomy): domain Bacteria; phylum Pseudomonadota; class Alphaproteobacteria; order Sphingomonadales; family Sphingomonadaceae; genus Erythrobacter. The sequence goes on from JBKDUW010000053.1 coordinate 979, forward strand.
TGCCGCGCAGGAACTCGAGCCCGGCGATGCCCAGATCGCGGGCGGTCGATGCGACCAGAATGCCGCTTGCCCCGCCGCCGCAGACGAGCTCGGTCTCGCCGGTGTGTTCGACGCCTGCGAAGGCCTTGCCGAGCCGCACCACCACGCCCGGCACGCCCCCGTCGCGCACGATCATGTTCGAGCCGAGGCCGAGCGCCATCACCGGGATTTCCCCGCCGAGCCGTTCGAGGAAGGCTTTCAAGTCCTCAAGATCGGCCGGTTCGAACAGCCAGTCGGCCGGCCCGCCGGTCTTGAACCAGGTATAGGGCGCGAGCGGGGCCTTGCAGGTTAGCTTGCCGCGGATGCCTTCGAGCGGCACCGGCGCGGACACCGCACCCTCGACCGCGCAGGTCGGGGCCGGACCCTGCCAGAAATCTTCGCCGTCGCCGGGCTGGACCATTACATGGCCCCCCCGCGCTTGGCCGCAATCGCGGCAGCGAGACCCGCCGCCCAGCGGGTGATATCGCCTGCGCCAAGGCACACCACCATGTCGCCGTGCGCGATCTCGCCTGCCAGCACATCGGCCAGTGCGTCGGCTCCAGCAATCTCGCGCGCCGCGCGGTGCCCGCGCGCCTTCATGCCCGCCACCAGCGCCGTATGATCAACCCCCGGCAGCGGCTCCTCGCCAGCGGGGTAGACCGGCGCGACATAGGCGATATCGGCAAGATCGAAGCACGACTGGAAGTCGTTCATCAGATCATTGAGGCGCGAATAGCGGTGCGGCTGGGCGACCGCGATCACACGGCCACCGCTACCTGCCACCGCCTCGCGCGCGGCTGACAGCACCGCGCGGATTTCGACCGGGTGGTGGGCGTAATCGTCGATCACGGTCACATTGCCGCCATCGACCGCCACAGAGCCGACCTTGGTGAACCGCCGCCGCACCCCGCCGAAACGGGCAAAGCCGGTGCGGATCACCTCGTCGCTGCAGCCCATCTCGATCGCGACGGCAATCGCCGCGAGCGCATTCTGGACATTGTGGCGGCCCGGCATCGGCAGGTGCACGCCCTCGATCCGGCGATCCTGAAGTCCACGCTGGCGCACGATCACATCGAAGGTGTTTCCGCCTTCGAGGCTGCACACGTTCACGCCGCAGATATCGGCCTGGAGCGAGAAGCCATAGGTCACGACCTTGCGATCACGCACCTGCCCGATGACTGCCTGCACTTCGGGGTGATCGACGCACAGCACCGCCGCACCGTAGAACGGAACGTTATGGATGAACTCCACAAACGCGCGCTTCACCCCGTCGAAATCGCCATAGTGATCCAAATGTTCGGGATCGATATTGGTGACGACCGCGATGGTGCCATCGAGCCGCAGGAAAGAGCCGTCGCTCTCGTCCGCTTCGACCACCATCCAGTCGGAATCGCCCAGCCGCGCGTTGGAGCCATATTGCTCGATGATCCCGCCATTGATGACGGTCGGATCGATCCCGCCCGCATCGAGCAGCGTTGCGATCATGCTGGTCGTGGTGGTCTTGCCGTGGGTGCCCGCCACCGCGACGGTGGACTTCAATCGCATCAGCTCGGCGAGCATCTCGGCGCGGCGCACCACAGGAACACGGGCTTCCAGCGCGGCGGCGACTTCGGGGTTGGTGCGGCGCACCGCAGTGGAGGTGACGACCACTGCCACGCCTTCGACATTCTCGCGGACGTGGCCGATATGCACCTTCATCCCGCGCGCGCGCAGCCGCTCGACGCTCGCGCCTTCAGCAATGTCGCTGCCCTGCACCTGATAGCCGAGATTGTGCATCACCTCGGCAATGCCCGACATGCCGATCCCGCCGATGCCGACGAAATGGATGATGCCGATGTCGGTGCCAACGCCCTTCATGCATCAGCCCGATGCGTTTCTGAGTGGCAGGCAGCCTTGCGTGTGGCGGTCTGCGGACGGGTGGCGGCCTGCGCGGCGCGCGGGGTAGCCTCGCCCACGCGGATCACGTCCATCAGATCGATCCCGCTCATGCTCTCGACCAGATCGGCCAGATCCCTGGCCGCATCGGGCCGCCCGCAATTGAAGGCGCAATGCGCGGCGTTGGCAAGGCTTGCGGGATTCATTGCCATCGCCTGGATCTGCTTGGCGAGTTCCTTGGCCGAAAATGCTTCCTGCCGGATCATCCGCGCGCCGCCGGCCTTGACCATCTCGCGGGTATTGACCGCCTGGTGATCATCGGTCGCAATCGGCAGCGGCACCAGAATCGCCGGGCGGCCCACAGCGGTCAGCTCGGCAATGGTCGAGGCGCCTGCGCGGCCGATAAACAGATGCGCATCGGCGAGCCGCTCGTGCATATCCTCGAAATAGGTGCCGAGTTCGGCGGGAATATCGTGATTGGCATAGCGCGCGCGCACCGCCTCGAGATCTTCGGGACGGCACTGCTGGGTCACCTGCAAGCGCTGGCGCAGCGCCGGGGGGAGCATGGCAAGGCCATCGGGCACGACGTCCGAGAGCACCCGCGCGCCTTGGCTTCCGCCGGTCACCAGTACGCGCAGCAGGCCTTCTTCGGTAAAGGCGGGGAAATCCTGTTCGCGTAAGGCCAGCACCTCGGCCCGCACCGGATTGCCAGTACAATGCACCTTGGCGGCGTGCTTGGGCTTCAGCCGGTCAACCTTGTCACAGGAGGTCGCGATGGCATCGACACGGCCTGCAAGCAGCCGGTTGACACGGCCCAGCACTGCGTTCTGTTCGTGGATAATGCTTGGCAGCTTGGCCGAGGTCGCCGCGAGCAGCGCAGGCAGCGCGGGATAGCCGCCAAAGCCGACAATTGCGCTAGGCTCGAACGCCTCGAACAGGCGCAGCGCCATGCGCCGCCCTTCGAGCACCGCGCTGATGCCGGCGGGCCAGCCCAGCGGGTTCTTGCCGAAGCGCCCGGCGGGCAGCACGTGGGCGGTAAGGAAATCGGGCTTGCCGGGGATATTCGCACCGCGCTCGTCGGTAATCAGCGCGACATGATGCCCGCGGCCGCGCAATTCGGTTGCCAGCGCGAAGGCAGGGATCAGGTGGCCGCCGGTTCCGCCTGCGGCGAGCACATAATGGCGAGACGCGCCGGTCCGCCCGGTCTTGGGGGTGTCGCTGGTCATGCGCCGGGCTCCTTGCGTTCGATCAGATCGCGCAAACCGCCGGCCTCGCGGGCGAGGAACGGATTGCGCCGGGTGATCGCCAGCAATAGCCCAAGCGTGAAGCACACCGCCAGTGTCGATGAGCCGCCGTAGGAGATCAGCGGCAATGTCATCCCCTTCGAGGGGAACAGCTTGAGGTTCACAAGGATGTTGATGAACGCCTGTCCGCCGACCTGGGTGATGAGGCCCACCCCCGCCAGCAGCGCGAACACATTGTCCTCGCCTGTCATCCGCAGCAGCGCGCGGATCACCGCCGCGGCATAAAGCCCCACGATCAGCGCGCAGGCGAGCAGGCCGAATTCCTCGCCGATCACCGAGAAGATATAGTCGGTATGCGCCTCGGGCAGGTTCATCTTGCGCACGCCGAGCCACAGCCCGCTGCCGGTCCAACCGCCTGCCAGCAGCGTACGCTGCGCCAGATCGACCTGATCGAAGGCAGTGCCGCCGCCCAGAAAGCTGTCGATCCGGTGGCGGGCGTTGTCGTAGAAAATATATGCGAGGCTGAGCGCGGCCGCCCCTGCCCCGATCAGCACAGCAATGCGCTGCCATGCCACGCCTGCGAGCAGCACCATCACCAGCCAGATCCCGCCGAACAGGATCGCATCGCCAAGGTTGGGCTGGAGCATCAGCAATGCCGCGACCAGCCCCATCAATCCGGTCACAAAGGCAATCACCGGCAGGCCGGGATCGCGCAGCTTCCAGCTCAGCACCCAGGCGCAGATGATCGCAAAGCCGGGCTTGAGGAATTCGGACGGCTGCAAGCTCATGCCGACATTGATCCAGCGCCGCGCGCCGTTCTTTTCCTCGCCGATCACCGGCACCACGAACAGCAGCGCCAGCATGATCGCGCCGACCAGAATGCCCAAGCGCCGCGCCTGCTCGCGCGACAGGAACGACAGGCCGATCATCAGCGCCAGCCCCAGAAACTGGAACACGATATGACGCTTCAGGAACATGAACTCGTCGAGCGTGACCTTGCTGGTCGAAAGCTGGTCGGCGCTGGCGGGCGAGGCCGCCGCGACAGCCAGCACGCCGAGCCCCATGAGCAGCACGATCAGCCCGAGCAGCACCTTGTCGATCTCGCGCCACCAGATACGCAGATTGTCGCGCCAGCGGCGCTGCACCGAGGCCGGCGGGAGATAGGTGCTGGTGCCCGGAGCTGAGCCGTTGGCGGTCGCGGGGCGCGCAGGGGTCCAGGCCGAGCTCATGGCAGGATGCTCCGTCCGGCGTCGCCGGTATCGCAGCCGGTGATCGCGCCGACCATCTGGCGAAAGTGCGTGCCGCGCTTTTCGTAATCGCGGAACTGGTCATAGCTTGCGCAGGCAGGCGAGAGCAGCACCACATCGCCCGGAAGCGCAGCATCGGCGGCGCGGCGGACGGCTTCGCTGATCAGCTCGCAGCGTTCGACCTTCACCTGGCCTTCGAGGGCTTCGGCAAACATCGGTCCGGCCTCGCCGATAGTATAGGCCGCCGCGACATTGCCGATGTGGTCAGCGCAGGCACCCAGCCCCTCTTCCTTGGGCAGGCCGCCGACGATCCAGTGGATCCGCGCGCTCCCGCCATGCACGGCCGGATCGGGCGGAAAAGCGGCCAGCGCCGGCGCGGCAGAGGCGGTGTTGGTTGCCTTGCTGTCGTTGATATAGGTCACCCCGCCCGTCTCGCACACGCGCTCCATGCGGTGCGGCAGGCCGGGATAGGTGGCGAGCCCGGCGGCAATCTGCGCGTCGGTCAGGCCAAGCTGGCGGCAGATCGCCACTGCGAGCGCCGCGTTCTGGGCATTGTGCGGCCCGGCGAGCGCGGCCGAGCGCCCGTCGGCAAGGTCAGCGGCCTCAAGATCGGCGGTTGCCACCCGCACCAGCGGCTTGCCCGCAGCCGCCAGCCGCTCGGCAATCGCGTGGCTCGGCGCATCCTCGTCGCACACCAGCGCGGTGGAGCCGCCCGTTTGCATCGCGAACAACCGCTCTTTCGAGGCGGCATAGGCGGCGAAATCGGCATAGCGATCGAGATGATCGGCGGTGATATTGGTGAGCGCGGCGATGTCGCAATCGAGCGTGAAGGTGAGATCGATCTGGAAACTCGACAGCTCCAGCACATAGACCCCGCCTTCAGGCAAGGGCTCCTGCGCCAGGATCGGATCGCCGATATTGCCGCCCATCACGCAAGGCATTCCGGTTTGCGACAGGATGTGGTGCGTGAGCGCGGTGGTGGTCGATTTGCCGTTGGTGCCGGTGATGCCGACCACCTTGTGCGGCGGCAGATAGGCGCGGGCCTTAGCGAACAGCTCGATATCGCCGATCACCGGCAGGCCATATTGCCAGGTGTGCGGGCCGATCGGATGGCTAATGAGCGGCACGCCGGGCGAGACCACCACGCCGGCAAACCCGGTGAGATCGAGCTCGAGCGGGTCGATCAAGCGGCACCGCCCCTCGAAGGGTTCGCGGGCAATATCCTGCCGGTCCCACCCGATCACTTCGGCCCCGCTCGCGATCAGCGCCTCGGCCGCCGCCGCACCCGAACGGGCGAGGCCGAGCACCGCGTAACGCTTACCGGCAAAGGCGGGGGAGGAGATCACGCGCGCGGCCTACCTCAGCTTCAGCGTGGAAAGACCGATCAGCGCCAGCACAATCGCGATGATCCAGAAGCGGATCACGACCTTGCTCTCGCTCCAGCCCAATTGTTCGAAATGGTGGTGGATCGGCGCCATGCGGAAAACCCGCTTGCCGGTGCGCTTGAACCAGAACACCTGCACGATCACGCTGACCGCCTCGAGCACGAACAGCCCGCCGACGATGGCCAGCACAACTTCATGGTGTGAGGCAACCGCAATCGCGCCCAGCGCACCACCGAGAGCCAGCGAGCCGGTATCGCCCATAAACACGGCCGCTGGCGGCGCGTTGAACCACAGGAAGGCGAGCCCCGCGCCCATGATCGCGGCACAGAAAATCGCCAGCTCGCCGGCGCCCGGCACGTGCGGGATGCCGAGA
>JBKDUW010000054.1:0-3778 GCA_046339235.1 Erythrobacteraceae bacterium
GTCTTGCCGCATAGCTCGGGCGGCTCGTCGCAAAGGTCCCAACTTGGGGGTACCAATGGGGGTAGATTCATAGGGCGGGCGATAAAAATGACGGTTCAGCAGTATGTTATGACCTAAAGAAAGATACCTCCTCCGCTACCAATAAACCCTTTGAAACATTGATTGTTTTTCAAATCTGGCATTGCTGGGTGCCGAAATGCCGTGTTGCATCTTGTTGCGCAGTTTTCCGGCCATTTTCGGCGCTTTCCGGTCAATTCCCGCTAGTCCGTGCAACATATGCGCGACATGATTTCCGGCGAGCCGGGGGGCGGTCAAAAGTCTGGGAACCGCAAAGCGCACACCGGTCAAAATCTCGCGATAAAACGCTAACACAGTTTTTTTGCCAGCTCGAGGAATCGGAAGTTTTGCCCACACGTCGTTCGCAGGACATGTGTCCAAGGTTGGAGCGCTGATTTTCTTTGCGCTCTTACTGGCTTGGAAATTCCCAATCGGCTGGCGCCAGTGTAGCCATGTCGGCCAATAGTCGTTGAAGCGCCCAAGCGTCGATCGATCCATCTGGATCAGTTGGGACAGGGAAAGGATAGCTTCGCCATGGCCAGCGCCACCATTCTGCGGTTTGCAGCGGCGTCATGCCCGCAGCTCTATAACATCCATAGGATGTGAGTTGCGCTTCCCACTCTTTGCGCGGGATGCGGTGAACCGCCCCGGGTTTCCTGGAGGCTCCTATTTGTGAGAAGGAGCTTTCGTTATGAGCAAGACCCGGAACAAGTTTTCGCCTGAAGTCCGTGAACGGGCGGTGCGTATGGTTGGCGAGCATCGCGCCGATTACGGCTCGGAATGGGAGGCGATGACCTCGATCGCCAGCAAGATTGGCTGTACGGCCGAGACGCTGCGCCGCTGGTGCCGTGAGGAGGCGAGCCGACGAACGGCACCAGCGGCGCAGGCCGCCGACGACAAAGCCCGGATCAAGCTGTTGGAGCGCGAGGTCAAGGAACTGCGGCGGGCCAACGAGATCCTGCGCAAGGCATCGGCGTATTTTGCGCAGGCGGAGCGAGCCAGAGACCTTTGGCGCAAAGGCAAATGGTGATGTCGTTCATCGACGCGCACCGCGAGGATCTGGGTATCGAGCCGATTTGCCGGGAACTGGCAGTCGCCCCGTCCTCCTATCATGAACATGCCCGTCGCCAGGCCGATCCCGGCAGGCGCTCCGCGCGTGCCCGCCGGGATGACGAGATCAAGGCGCAGATCAAGCGTGTGCACGAGGCCAGTTCCGGCCTCTACGGCGCGCGCAAGGTATGGCATCAGTTGCTGCGCGATGGCGTTGCCGTCGCCAGGTGTACCGTGGAAAGGCTGATGGCGGCCATGGGGCTTGAAGGTGTCCGGCGTGGCAAGACGACTGTCACCACGGTCAGCAATCCGAAAGCCCCGTGCCCGCTGGACAAGGTCAATCGTGAGTTCCGGGTTGAACGACCGAACGCACTGTGGGTGGTCGACTTTACCTACGTGCACACCTGGGCCGGGTTCGTTTACGTGGCCTTCGTTATCGACGCCTATGCCCGCCGGATCGTGGGCTGGAAGGTCAGCACTTCGGCCACCGCCAGCTTTGTTCTGGATGCTCTGGAGCAGGCGATCCATGCCCGCAGGCCGGGGCCGGAAGATGGCCTGATCCACCACAGCGACAGGGGCGTTCAATACCTTGCCATGAACTATACCCAGCGCTTGGCCGAGGCCAACCTCGTTCCCTCGGTTGGCAGCGTCGGCGACAGTTACGACAACGCCTTGGCCGAGACCATCAACGGCCTTTACAAAACCGAGGTCATCTGGCGGCAGCGGTCATGGCCAAGTGCCTCGGCAGTGGAAATGGCGACCTTGCGCTGGGTCGACTGGTACAACAACCAGCGCCTCTTCGGCCCCATCGGCTACATCCCACCCGCCGAGGCCGAGGCAAATTACTATGCAGCCAAAGGGACCCTCGATATGGTTGCGTGACTCAATTGAAAATGCCTCCAGGAAACCCGGGGCGGTTCAGTCGTATCCTCATCGGCCAGCATGGCATCAATCCCCTGCTCGAACTTGCGGCGCCCGACCGGGAAGGTCGTTCCACGCTCCAGCAGAATAGCCCGCATCTGGTTGATCAGATTCTTCCGCTCGTTCACCAGGCGGGATCTGACCCGATGCAGGGTCTGGATATCGAGCTGTGCCTCGCTCTTGAGTTCAACGAAGCGCATCGTTGGCCGCGAGGCTGCCTCGGCGATCCCTTCGGCATCCCGATCATCGTTCTTCTGCGCTTTGACATACGGCCGGACATACTCGGGTGACATCAGCCTGATCTCGTGCCCCTGTGCGGCAAATAGGCGACCCAAGTAGTGCGCGCCGCAGCACGCCTCCATAGCCACCACGCACGTCGGAAGCTTGGCTACGTAGTCAATCAGAGTCTGACGGCGCATCGACCTACGCAAGACGACGGCTCCCGCCGCATCCACGCCCACCACACTGCAGGCATTCTTGCCCAAATCAACGCCAAGGATCACAATAGTCATCGGTCCGCTCCTTTCCTTCTCAAGCACCGACATCATAACCGATGCCGGGGAAAAGGGGCGGGCCATCCCATAAACGGCATTGCGCACGCTCTCGTTGCCGGAGGGCGACCTGTGAGCGCGGTCGCAAGTGCGCTCGGCGTCTCCCGCCAACACCTCTCGTCAGCGAGACGAAAGGCCCCTGCAAAACGCCGCGGCAGACCTCCGCTGCCCGAGGAGGAGCTCGTCGCGCGTATCCACGCTCTGATCGCCGAACTGCCGACCTATGGCTACCGCCGGATCCATGCGCTCCTGCGGCGGCAAGCGCGCAATGGTGGCCCCTTGGCGCCCAACGCCAAGCGCGTCTACCGGGTGATGAAGGTCCATGGCCTGCTGCTGCAGCGCCATAGCGGCAAGGCGGACGAGCGTCGCCACGACGGGCGCGTCGCGGTCAATACCCGCAACACCCGCTGGTGCTCCGACGGGTTCGAGATCGGCTGCGACAACGGCGAGAAGGTGCGCGTCGCCTTCTCGCTCGACTGCTGCGATCGCGAGGCGATGGGCTTTGTTGCCACCACTGCTGGCATATCCGCCGAGGACGTGCGTGACCTCATGACCGCTACTGTCGAGCACCGCTTCGGCCGCGTGAACCAGCTGCCTACAACCATCGAATGGCTGACTGATAACGGCAGCTGCTACACCGCCAGGGAGACGCGTCGCTTCGCCCGCGAGATCAACCTCAAACCCCGCACAACCCCCATTGAAAGCCCGCAATCAAACGGCATGGCCGAGGCGTTCGTGCGCACCATGAAGCGCGATTACGTCCGCGTCTCCGAAAAGCCCGATGCCGGAGCGGTCATCAGCCAGCTGCCGGCCTGGTTCCACCACTACAATACCGTCCACCCGCATCGCGCACTTGGCTACCTTGCCCCGCGCGAATACATCGAACGTTCAACCAGTGAGGACCTGTCCGGGAATTAAGGGGCAACAACAGTCAGCACGCGAAAATCCGTTGCAAAATGTCGTCCCGCAGCGCACGCTTGCGCCCAATCGGCTTTCTCTTGGGGGCCATCTGGGAAATGTCGGTAAACACAGCTACCGCATTGGCGTGAGCGTAAATAGCCTGGTGGCTTTTGGGGGCAATTATGAAGAAGAGTTTGATTTTATGTGCGGCTCTGGCAGTGCTGGTGTCATCCCCAGCGGCTGCGGACTGGAATTTCAATGGGCAGCCCAATCCTAACGCCTTTATTCAGACGGGGAAT
>JBKDUW010000055.1:0-5283 GCA_046339235.1 Erythrobacteraceae bacterium
CATCCGCTGCCTGAGGAAACGCTTGACATGGCGCGCACTGCCGATGCGATCCTGTTCGGCGCGGTGGGCGATCCGGAATGCGATGATCTCGAGCGGCACATCGGGATACTCGCCTGCGACCTCGATCACCACATCGCGCCATAGCTGGCTGGTTTCGAGCACATTGGCCTTGTCGACACTGGTGACCGGGTGCCCGCCGGCCTCGGCGGCGCGGAAGGCGACATGGGCGATGCGGCGGACCTCGGCCTCGGCATAGCTCATCGCGTCCCAGCCCTCGTGCTCGCCCGAAGGCGTTACGCGGCGGCCCTTGGCGCCGAAATAGACATCGCCGGTGAGCTCGCGCACGATCAGCATGTCGAGCCCGGCGGCAATATCGGCGCGCAGCGGCGAGAGGTGCTCGAGCCCCGCAAACACCCGCGCCGGGCGCAGGTTGGCGAACAGGCCGAGATGCTTTCTGAGACCGAGAATCGCCTGTTCGGGGCGCAGGTGCCGCTCGAGATCATCGCATTCCGGATCGCCCACCGCGCCGAACAGGATCGCATCGGCAGTGCGCGCCATGTCAAGCGTTTCCTCAGGCAGCGGATGGCCGTGGCGCTTGTAGGCGCTCCCGCCGACATCGCCCTCGAACAGCGTCAGTCCGGGCAGTGACAGGGCTTCGAGCACCGCCACGGCCTCGGCCGTGACTTCGGGGCCGATCCCGTCGCCGGGCAGGACTGCAATCTTCATGACACGTTCTTTCAGGTGATGCGCTTGAGCCGCTCGGTCAGCAGCTTTCGCGCGGCCATAACATCGCTCTTTCGGCCTGCAAGCAGCGAGTTCGCCAGCAGCGGCTCCAACCGGGCCTGCGCGGCCAGCAGACCTTCGAAATCGGTCGCCGGATCGGGGCGCGCAGGGCCGTAGCCCAGTTCCGACAGCAGCATCGTCTCGTAGGCCACCAGCCCGCCCACCCAGCCGCGCGCCGAGGGTGCAACCGCGATCGCCTCGAGCAGCGCATTAAGCGCTGCATAGAGTCCGGGCGCAGCATAACGTTCGGGGAGCGCGACAGCGGTGAGCCCGCAGACCCACTGGATCGCGGCCGCCGGCAGCGGCTCGGTCATCAGGGCGGCGCGCGAATGCTCGAGTTCGAGCCGGGCGAAGGGCAGCTGGTCCGCCGAACGCACCGCCAGATCCATCGCGACACGGTTGCCCGGCACCATCACCGCGCGCATCTGCCGCCCGCGCCCGCCCGCGACATAGGCCGCAACCAGCCCGTGCTCGGCCGTCATCAGCCGCGCAATCGCGCCGGTCTCGCCCTGCGCCCGGGTCGCCAGCAGGATCGCAGGAGCGCGCAGGTTCATGGCGTTCCCATCTCGTCACCCCTGCGCAGGCAGGGGTCCATCAAGGGCCAGCTGCAATGCTCAGCCATTGATCATCTCGAACAGATCGAGCCAATCGGGATTGTCCTTGCGGATCAGTTTGAGCTTCCAATGGCGTTTCCACCGCTTCATCGCCTTTTTGCGGGAGATAGCGTCGGTGATGGTCTCGTGGCGTTCAGTGTAAACCAGCCTGGTCAGGCCATGCTTGCGGCAAAACTCCGAGCCGCTCCCCTCACGGTGGGCAAATACCCGCGCCGCAAGATCGGCGGTCACCCCGATATAAAGCGTGTCGCGCGGCGCATTCATCATGATCTAGACCCCGCCACCCATCGCGCCTGTGATAGAGGCGTCGCGGCCGGTCCGCCAGCTTATCTGGGCACCTGCCTTCGCAGGGGCGACGGAAGAAGCTCTATTTCTTGGTGGATTTGGCTTCCAGCGCCGCCAGCCGCGCTTCGAGCGCGTCGGCCTGTTCGCGGGCCCTCTGCGCCATCGCCTTGACCGTCTCAAACTCCTCGCGCGAGACGAAATCGATCCCGCCCATGGCCTCGCGCAGCCGCTCGCGCGCGCCTTCACGAGCTTCGCGGGTCATCCCCGCCATGGTCCCGGCGGCGCTGTTGGCGATTTTGACGAGGTCGGCGATAATCGGGTTCTGGCTTTGCATTTTTTCTTTTTGGGGAGGCTTGCCCTGAAGTGCAAGCCTATCCTCGCAGGTGCTTGTGTTCCGCATCGCGACCGCGATGCAAAATCCTCGCTCATGCTGCCTTTCAGGCAGCGTCGCTGCGGGCGGCCGGTCGGCCTTGCGGCCGCTGCGCGACCGAATCCCGCCCCGCGCCAGCTTTGATTTGCTAGAGCTGCACCCGCGTTGCTGCGCCGGTCGCACCGCGCAGGCCGCCGTCGGGGTTCGCCTGGATGAAGGCGAAATTGAGCACGCCGGCAAAGCACACCCAGGCAAGGTAGGGCATCAGCAGCAGCGCGGCCACCCGCCGCACCCGCCAGAACAGCGCGATGGCGACTATCAGCAGCACCGCGGCCACGCCGATAATGTAGAGCGCGCTGGTCATGTCCTGCATCCCGAAGAACACCGCGGTCCAGCTTTGGGTGACGAGGAACTGCACCGCAAACACGCCCAGCGCGAGCCCGCGACCGGCCGCGCCCCAGGCGCTTGCCACCAGCGCCAGCGCGAGGCCGATCAGCACGAACAGGATGCTCCAGACGATCCCGAACACCACAGGCGGCGGGTAGATCGCTGGCTTGGCGAGGCCCGCAAACCACGGCGTGTTGGGCCCACCCAATTGGCCCGCGGTAAAGCCCACCAGCAGCACAAGCGGCACCATGAACAGGGCCCAGCGCAGGAAACTCGCACGCAATTGCGCTTTGGATGCAAGGACGTTCATCAATTCCTCCCGCGGCCTTGGCGCCGGTGATTCTCCCGCGCCTGCCGATTGCGGTGCAGCGATAACAGAGCCCGGCACCAGCGCCAAACCCGCGCGCCATTTGTGCCCTGCAATGAAGCAGCGTGCGTCAGCGCCGCAGGCGCAGCAATGGCGATGCCCCCGGTCTGCTGGGGGAAACTTCACGAAACGCTTGGGGATTGCAACATTGCTCTGCTAGACGCTGCCACATTCCTGCCGTGATTCGGAAGCGTGGTGGCGGCAGGAAGGAACAACCAAACCACGCGCTTCCACTCTTTGCAGGTCGCCAAGCGGCCCTACACGGGAAAACAAAACCATGAAGAAGACCTTCGCTCTCGCCGCCGTTCTCGCTCTCGGCGTCGTCGCTTGCTCGCCGGCTGCTGAAGAAGCAGCCACCGAAGCCGACACCACCGCCGTTGCTGAAGAAGCCGTCGCTGTTGAAACCCCGGCCGCTGACGCCATGGCTACCGAAACTCCGGCCGCTGACGCTGCTGCGACCCCGGCTGCTGAAGCCACCCCGGCTGCTGAAGCTGCTGCGACCCCGGCTGCCGAGTAAGCCTAACGGCGTCCCGGCCCTGACCTGAGGGTCAGGGAACGGACAGAAACAGACCGGCAGTGACCTTCGGGTTTCTGCCGGTCTTTTCTTTGCCTGCCGGGCGATGTCAGCTGCGCCGGGCTGCAATCAAGAATTCGACATTGCCCTGCGGCCCGGTGATCGGGCTTTCCACAATGCCCTGAATATCCCAGCCAAGCCCTTCGAGCCATTGGCGAACCTCGTCGCACACCCGCGCGTGCAAGTCGGGATCGCGCACCACCCCGCCCTTGCCCACTTCCTCGCGCCCGACCTCGAATTGCGGCTTGATCAGCGCCACCAGCTGGCAGGCGCGCGCCGCCAGTTCGAGCGGGCGTTCGAGCACCTTGGCCAGGCTGATGAAGCTGGCATCGCACGCCACCCAGTTGCACGGACGGTCAATCTGCTGCGGGGTGAGGATGCGCGCAGAGGTCTGTTCGAGCACCGTCACACGCGGGTCTTCACGCAACCGCCAGGCGAGCTGGTTGGTGCCGCTGTCGACCGCGAAGACGTGATCCGCGCCCTTTTGCAGCAGGACGTCGGTAAAGCCGCCGGTGGAGGAGCCGATATCCATTGCCGTCGCGCCCGCCGGATCGAGCCCGAAATGCTCGATCGCATGGGCCAGCTTGATCCCGCCGCGGCTGACCCAGGGGTGATCGCGGCCGCGCACATCGAGCGGCGCATCCTCGGCGATCTGGTGGCCGGGCTTGTCAATCTTGGTATCGCCGGCAAACACCAGCCCTGCCATCACCAGAGCCTGTGCGCGCGCGCGGCTTTCGGCGAGCCCGCGCTCGACCAGCAGCTGGTCGACACGGCGCTTGGAGGCTTTGGCGGGGCGTGAGGGCGTTTCAGGCATGGACAAGTCCACGCCCTAGCGCGCAAAGTGCGCCCATGAAAGCTGCTCTGCCTCTCCTCGTCACGGCGCTGGTACTGTCGGCCTGCGTGCCTTCGGCCAAACCGCCTGTCTCGGCCCCCGCCCCGACCGCCCGGCCCGCACCGAGGCCCGCGCCGCCGGTGGTGCAGGCACTCATGAGCAATAGCTGGATGGATGCCGCGCTGACGCCGGGCGAGTGGCGCTATCAGGACTTCGGCACAGGCTTGGGCAAGCGCGCGCTGTTTTCCGATCCGGCGGACTCATTCTATTTCAGCCTCACCTGCGTGACGCAGCCGAACGGCCCCGAAATCCTGTTCACCCGCACCGGCAGGGCCGCTAAGCGCGATCTGGCGATGACGGTCCGCACCGAAACCGCGCAGCGCTTACTTGCAGCGCAGCAGGGCACCCCCGCGCTCGTCGCGGTGGCGGTTGCGGCCAATGATCCGCTGCTCGACGCGATGGCGCTCAGCAAAGGGCGTTTCGCGGTCGAGGTCGAAGGCGAGCCGACGCTGTACCTGCCAAGCCACGCCGAGGTCAGCCGGGTGATCGAGGATTGCAGAAGTTAGGGTCGGTTGATCTGTGACCTCGGACCCGCAGGGTCCGCAAGGCCACGCGGCCGCCCCGCAGGCGCCCATAGCGAAGCAAAGGAACAGCGCCGAGGACGCGCCCGCGGAGGCGGGCACGCACTCAAGAAATTCCCGATTCTATACGTCAATATCCACAGGCTTGTCCGCAGCCTGTCCACAAGCAACCCCGAAAAGAAAAACGCCCGAGATTTCCCTCAGACGTCCGAGCCAGAATTGTTTTGCAGCGAGATATGATTATGACGTGGGAAAAGAAAAATACAAGACTTGTCCTAGCGAATCACATGATTCACAAGTGTATCCGAGGCCAGCAAAGCGTGCGGCTCTCGGCCCCCGGTGAAACGGCGGGTCTGCTCACAAGCTTGAAAGGAGGTGATCCGATGTCTCATGGTTCAGTAGCGAGGTCGGTGAAGATCCCTACGGAGCATACTCGGTAATTCTCCAGCCAAGTAAGGCTTCGTGAGCGGCGCTTCCGACCGCTGACCAT
>JBKDUW010000056.1:0-7296 GCA_046339235.1 Erythrobacteraceae bacterium
CTTGGCGCGATGAATGATGTGACGCTGTTCGGCCCCGCCGACAGCGCCGGGATCGTCAGCTTCGCGATTGATGACATTCACCCGCATGATCTCGGCACGATCCTCGACGAGAGCAACGTCGCGATCCGCGCGGGCCACCACTGCGCCCAGCCGCTGATGGACACTCTCGGCGTTCCCGCCACCGCACGCGCCAGCTTCGGGCTCTATTCCTCCGAGGCAGATATCGACGCGCTGCTGGCCGGGATCGCCCGCACCCGCCGCATTTTTGGAAAAGGATGAGAGCGATGGATAGCTCGACCGACCCTTCTGACATGACCACCAGCAAGCCGCCCCGCGCGCGCGTTGAGGATGCAGTTGATACTGAAACCCCGCGCACCCGCGACTATCTCGACGGGTTTCTCGCCGCCAAGCCGCCCGAGAGCGCTGCGGGCGGGCCGGGCAGCGATCTGCAGGCCGATGTGATTGCCGCCCTGCGCGAGATTTTCGATCCGGAAATCCCGGTCAATATCTACGATCTCGGCCTGATCTACGGGGTCGAGGTGGACGACAATGCCGATGCCACCGTCACCATGACGCTCACCACCCCGCATTGCCCCGTGGCCGAGACCATGCCGGGCGAAGTCGAGATGCGCGTCATGTCGGTCCCGGGGATCCGCGATGCCGAGGTGGTGCTGGTGTGGGAGCCCGCCTGGGGCCCGCACAAGATGAGCGATGAAGCGCGGCTCGAGCTGGGAATGCTGTGATCGACGCGGCCACACTTGCTATCGGCCTTGCCGACTACGCCGATCCGCATGACGCGGCGGACGTGGTCGCGTTGCTCGATGCCTATGCGCGTGATCCGATGGGCGGCGGCGCGGCGCTCGACGAGCGCGTGAAGGCGCGGCTGGCGGGCGATCTGGCGGCGAACCCCCACGCTTTTTCGATGATTGCGCGGTCGGACGATGCTGCCGTCGGCCTCGCCAACTGCTTTATGGGCTATTCGACCTTCGCCGCCGCGCCGCTGGTCAACATCCACGATTTCGCGGTGGCACCGGGCCATCGCGGTGCCGGCATCGGCAAGGCGCTGCTCGCGGCGGTCGAGGCCGAGGCCTTGAAGCGCGGGGCCATCAAGATCACATTGGAAGTGCTGAGCGGCAATCATCCGGCCAAGGCGCTCTATGCCGCCAATGGCTATGGTGATTACCAGCTCGATCCCGCCGCCGGGCAAGCGCTGTTCTGGCAGAAGAGGCTGACATGACCGAGACCACCACCACCACACGTGCTGCGCCCAAGGCCGCCGTCACGCTCACCCCCAGCGCCGAGGCGCGCGTGGCCGAGCTGATGGGCAAGGCGCCTGCCGATGCGATTGGCGTGAAGCTGTCGACCCCGCGCCGCGGCTGTTCGGGTCTTGCCTATTCGGTCGACTACGTCACCACCGAAGCCAAGTTCGACGAGAAAATCGTCACCCCTGGCGGGGTGTTCTACATCGACGGGGCGAGCGTGCTCTATCTTGTCGGCTCTGTGATGGACTGGCGCGAGGACGATTTCACCGCCGGCTTCGTGTTCGAAAACCCCAACGCCAAGGGCGCCTGCGGCTGCGGCGAGAGCTTTATGGTGTAAGGCCCTAGCTAGGCCCTTACATTTCCGATGCGAGCCGAGCGATCAGCCGGCTTTCCAGATCATCGACCTCGCCATCGGCGTCGATCATGCCTTCGAGCCAGACGTTCTCGTAATCGGTGACCAATTCGCCCGCGTCCGCCAGCGCTTGGTAATCCGGCCGGGTCTTCTTCTTGCCGAACACCTTGCCGAGGTGGTTCATCACTTGCGGCGCTTCCTTCGCGACCTGGCCCATGAAGCGGCCGACATTCGCTTGATTGTCGGCGATGAAGGCTTCCAGTTCGAGCTTGCGTTCGTTGCTGACCTGCGCGTTCTGCAACACGAAGCCCTTGAGATAATTGGCGATCGAATCAATGAACAGATCGTCCCACTCGGCCGCGTTTTCCTCGGCGAGGGTTTCGTCCTTCAGGCGGAACAGCATTTCGGCGTCGTAGCGCGTGACGGCAGCAGGACCGTGGCCACCGCTCGCCCAGATCACCCGGCGGATGATGCGGCATTCGGCGGCGCTGATGTGGGTGGCCGAAAGCTCGCCGCCGCAGCGGGTCGGGCCGGTGCCCGTCAGCACTTCGCGCTCGACCTGCGCGAGCACGTAGTTCTTGAGCCGGTCAGGGGTGTTTTCGGCGCGCTCGATGATGCACACCATGGTTTCGAGTTCGACCACGCTTTCGGTCACGCCGTCATGGTCGATCTGGTCGATCAGCCACTGGGCTTCCTCGTCATTGCATTGCAGGCGCGGGGGCGCGGCGTTCAAGACGAATTCGCCGATCGCCTCGACGAAGAAGTCGCACCATTCGTTGCTGCGCTCCTTGAGCGAATTGTTGACGGCAAAGATCGCTTCGGCCTCGCCGCGGGTGATGATGCCATCGCCCCAGCCCTGACGGCGAAGCGCTAGCAGCTCGTCGACGGTAACCTGCCCGTCGGCAGCAGCGCGCTGGGCGATCTCGATGAAATGCGTGGTCATGACCCGATCAAATCCTCTGGTTTCGCCGGAGGACGTGGCACGGACAGGCTTAAGACCGGGTTACCGGAGCGATTTCAAGCGTGGTGCCTGCACCACGCGGCTCGGAAATCGCCGCAACAGGAATTCTCCCTTATCGCGACTCGACCTCGCGGATACAGGTGCCGCGATCGGCCTCGGCCCCGCCCTGCCGCAGCCGCGCTTCGACATGCGCGGCGGTTGGTGTTTGCCCGGCGGTGACGGGGTAGAGGAAGATGTCGAGCACGCAGCTTTTGCCGGCAAATTGCAGCTTGCGTGCATCGCCTTCGGCCAGATCGATGCGCGGCGCACCGAAGCGCTGGGTGAGCGTGCCGGCGTCCTGCCCGATCACGCCCTCGAGCCCTTGCGGGGCCATCACCGCGGGCACCCGCACGATCGTGCTTCGCGGCTTGGCGGAAGCGGGCTTGCTGCTGGCGCCCGCGCAACCGGCCAGCGCTGCAGCCAGCAGGGCGCCGAGAAGGGTGCGGGTGATCATGGCATGTTGCATCGCGCGTCCCCTTACCGCTCCAGCCGCCGCAGCACCAGATGCGTCCCGGCCGCCGCGCCGATTACCGGGCCGATCAGCCCCGCCACCGGCACCAGCATCAGCCCGGCAACACCTGCGCCAAGCACAAACCGTTCGCCCGCATCGAGCGGATTGGCGCGATCATCGCCCTTGGCCCGATCCTTCTGGTGCCGCAACCATGCCATGTCGGTAAGCTCGCGCCCGAGCAACACCGCATTCACCGCGAGAAAAACCAGCGCCGGGCCGATCGCGGTAAAGGCAAGCACCGCCGCCAGCGGCAGCGCCAGCAGATTATAGCCCAGCGCTCGCGCCAGTCCGCGCAGCGAATTGGCGAGGTCGCGGCGGAACGGCAGCGCCTGCGCCTCGGCAGCCAGCGCCGGATAGTGCCGCGCCTCGACCGCCGCGACGATTTCGTCGGCGAAGAATTGGAGCACCGCCAGCGCGACGACCCGGAACAACAGCCACATCGCCACCGGCACCAGCACCGCCGCAGCCAGCCCCGCCCATTCGCCGTCGTAGCCATAGCTTTCGATCAGGCGCGAGAGTGCGAGATACAGCCCTGCCCCGGCGGCGGCGAACAGCACCAGGGTCACGCCCACGCTCTTGGCCAAGACCGCAATCACGCGGCGGTCGGCAAGCTGGCCAAAGGCCTTGGCAAAGGCGGCGAGAACTTCGGCTATCACCCGCGGTCGATGCGGGGCAGGGCCCGCGAAGTCAACGCAAGGATGCTGCGTCCAACACAGATGCTTGGCGCGGGGGCCGAAGGCGGCTAGGCGGCGCGGCGAACGCTAGCCAAGGAACCGCCTGTGACCGCCACCAACCCGCCCCGTTATGACGTGATCGCCATCGGCAATGCCGTGGTCGATGTGATTGCCTCTTGCGAGGAAGAGCTGATCGACGAGCTCGAGCTCAATCGCGGCGGGATGACCCTGATCGACGAGGCGCGGGCCGAGGAACTCTACGAGGCCATGCCGCCCGCGCGCGAGCTGTCGGGCGGTTCGGCGGCCAACACGCTGGCAGGGCTCGCCACGCTCGGCCTGCAATGCGCCTTCATCGGGCAGGTCGCCGACGACCAGCTCGGCAAGGTGTTCCGCCATGACATGCGCGCCACCGGCATCGATTTCGACACGCCTGCGCGGGATGGCGAGCCGGCGACGGGCCGCGTGCTGATCTTCGTCACCCCCGATGGCGAGCGCACGATGAACACCTTCCTCGGTGCAGGCCAGTTCCTCCCTGCCGCCGCGCTCGACGAGGCACTGATCGCTTCAGCGGCGATCCTCTATCTCGAAGGCTATCTGTGGGATCCCGAAGAGCCCCGCCGCGCGATGCGCCGCGCGATCGAGGTCGCCCGCAATGCCGGGCGCAAGATCGCCTTCACCGCGTCCGAAAGCTTCGTGATCGAGCGCCATGGCGAAGATTTCCGCAGCATGATCGAAGACGGCGTGATCGACATCCTGTTCGTCAACGAAGGTGAACTGGCGACGCTCACCGGCGAGGATGACTTCGAAGCCGGCCTCGCGGCGGTCGCGGGCAAGGTGCCGGTGCTGGTCGCGACGCGCTCGGAGAAGGGCGCGGTCGCGATTGCGCACGGGGAGCGCGCCGAAGTCGCCGCAGTGCCGGTCACCAAGGTGGTCGACACCACCGGCGCAGGCGACCAGTTCGCGGCCGGGTTCCTGTCGGGCTACGTCAAGGGCGAGCCGCTGACCCGCTGCCTCAAGCGCGGCGCGATCTGCGCGTCCGAAGTGATCTCGCACTACGGCCCGCGCCCCGAGGCGGATATGCTAGGGCTGATGGAAGAAAGGTTGTAAGGCCTCTCAGGCGGGCTGAGCCGCGTCTCTGCGCTTCGGCTTACCCGCCTCCCAGCCCAGCCACACCGTCGCCGCTCCCGCCGCCACGCCGAGCGCCAGCGTGATCGCTGGCGGCACGGCGGCATAAGCCCCGAAGACGCGCCCGATCAGCGCCATGTCGGGTGCGAACCACATCGCTGCCGCCTGCAACGCCATGAAGCCCGCCGCGATCAGCCACGGCGTGCCGTGCTTGCGGTCCATCGCGTAAAGCCCCAGCGCGAAGATGATCGCCAGCCCGTCGCTGATCACAATCGTGTCGAGCACATAGCGTGGCCCTTCGCTGCCGATGATGTTCATCCACGGCAGATATTCACCCATCACCCGGCTGAAGGGCGATTCGAACAGGATCAACGGGGTCGCCAGCATATAGCCCGCGTGGAGCTTCAGGTTCCGCCTATTCTTCAGCGCCAGATAGAACAGGGTGATATAGGCGGCGATGGCAATGCCCATGCCGATTCCGAAGGCCGGACCCAGAAACAGGATCCCGTCACCCGGTTCGGCCGCAACATAGCGTCCGGCAGTGACGTTGATGATCATCATGAAGCCGAGGATCAGGAACGGAAACAGGGCGAAGCTGGCGCGGCCCATCTGCCGATGGAAGCCATTGGCGCGCCGCTGGATGGTGACGTGCTGCACGATCAGCAGCGCCAGCCAGGTCATCGAAGAGATTGCATGGACATGGAAGGCCAGCGGAATCGGCCCGGCGACGCTGAATTCGCTCGCCCAGAAGCCGGTCATGATGACCAGCAGCACGAAACCCACGAAATACGGCGCGTAACGATACGGCATCGAGATCCCCCTTCCCGAATACGAGTGGCTGGACGTTAACACGTTTCCAGCCATCCCACAAAAGGCGAGGGATGCTGCTGCGAACCTATTCGTCCGGCACGTATCCGGCCTTGCGCAGCGTCACCATATAGGCGGCGATCTGGTCGATCTGCGGGCGGGTGAGGGTGAAATCCATCATCTCAGGGTAGTTGTGCGCGTCCTCCAGCCAGTCTGCCAAGGACTTTTCCGACAAGCCGTTGCGGTTGGCGATCGCGGCAAAGCTGGGCGAGCGCGGGTTGGGCGAGAGGAACGGCGGCTCGACCGCATGGCACCCTCCGCACGCCGCCTCGACGAAGGCGGGCGCGCGGGTGTCGTACGAGGGCGAGGTGGATTTGCCGACCATCGGGGGGCCGTCGGCTGGAGCGGCCGTCTGGCAAGCAGCGAGGGCGAGGGCGAGGGCGATCAGGGGCGCGGCGAACAGGGTGAGGCGATGGGTCATACTGACTGTATGCGCGCTTTTGAGGGCCGCGTCATTGATCGTGATCAATTTTGGCCCGCTTGCTCCCGCGCCACTTCGCGCCAGCCGATGTCGCGGCGGCAAAAGCCGCTCGGGAAGCTCACCGCGTCGACCGCCTGATAGGCGCGCTGCTGCGCCTCGGTGACGCTGGAGGCCATCGCAGTCACATTGAGCACCCGGCCGCCGTTCGCCACCAGAGCGCCGTCCTTGAGCGCGGTGCCGGCGTGGAACACCTTCACACCCGCTGCTTCAGCCTCACCCAAATCGATCGCGCCGCCCTTTTCGGGTGTGCCGGGATAGCCCTTGGCCGCCACCACCACGGTCAGCGCGGTCTGGTCGCGGAAAGCCACTTCGACCCCGGCGAGCGCCCCCTGGGCGCAGGCGAGCATGACGGGGACGAGGTCGCTTTGGAGGCGCATCATTAGCACCTGGCATTCGGGATCGCCGAAGCGCGCGTTGTATTCGATCAGCTTGGGGCCGTCCGCGGTCAGCATCAGGCCGGCGAACAGCACGCCCTGATAGGGATGCCCCTCCTCGCGCATTGTGCGCACCGTGGGCTCGATGATCTCGGCCATGACCCGCGCCTGCAATGCGGGGGTGAGCACGGGGGCGGGGGAATAGGCGCCCATGCCGCCGGTGTTGGGGCCGGTGTCGCCGTCGCCCACGCGCTTGTGATCCTGCGCGCTGCCAAAGGGGATGATCGCGGTGCCGTCGGTGAGTGCGAAGAAGCTCGCTTCCTCGCCGTGCATGAACTCCTCGATCACCAATGTCGCCGAAGCGTCCCCGAACTTGCCGGACAGCATCTCGTCGATCTCCGCTTCCGCCTCCGCAAGTGTCTCCGCGATGACCACGCCCTTGCCCGCCGCGAGACCATCCGCTTTCAGCACATAGGGCGCCTTCATCTTGTTCAGGAACGCCTTAGCCGGCGCGGCCTGCGTGAACTCGCCATACGCCGCTGTCGGCACGCCATACTTCATCATCCGCGCTTTCGAGAAGGCCTTCGAAGCTTCCAGCTTCGCCGCCTCTTTCGAGGGTCCGTAGACGTCGAAACCCCGCGCCCGCAGGA
>JBKDUW010000057.1:0-15726 GCA_046339235.1 Erythrobacteraceae bacterium
CGCGACAACCTCGCGGAAGGCGGGATCGCGCGCGGTGAAATATTGCGCGCCGTGATCGAAGCTGACGGCCTCGCCGCCGGCGCGCCCCGGCTTGGCGGAGTTGCGCGCGGCCCAGGCGATCGGCCCGGTTTCGCTGCGGAAGCAATCGAGCGTGATCGGCAGAGGCTCGGCGAAAGCAGCCATCACCGCCCAGCACGGCGCGGATTGGACAGCGCCGGCGAGCCGCGCAAAGGCGGGGGCGGCATCGGCAAGCAGCCCCGCCGCCTGCTCGGCCGGGACCGAGACGAGCACGCGGGCAGCGGTGAAGAGCGCGGTGCCGGTATCGACCTGCCACAGCACGCCCTCACGCGTGATCTGCTCCGCCCGCAGGCCCCAGCGCACGTCTAGCGCTTGCGCCATGGCGCGGATCGGCGCGTTCATCCCCGGCACACCGACCCATGCCTCCTCGCCTGCCGCCGGCCAGCGCGCGGCCACCCCGGCCTGCTCCCATCCCGCGACAACCTCGCGGAAGGCGGGATCGCGCGCGGTGAAATATTGCGCGCCGTGATCGAAGCTGACGGCCTCGCCGCCGATCTCGACCCGCCGCGCCGCCATCCGCCCGCCGGGGCCGCGGCCCTTGTCGAGCACGGTCACGCGCGCACCTTTGCGCACCAAGGCGGCGGCACAGGCGAGCCCGGCCATCCCGGCCCCGATCACGAGGAAATCGCTGTGGTGTCCGTCCATCCCGCGCTAACGCCCGAACCCCCGAGAGGTTTCGCGGCCAGCACGTTTCAGGGCGCCGAGCGCGGCGGGCAAGCCTCGGCCAGCAGCAGCGAGAAGCGCGTCTCGCTATCGGTCCAGCGCGCGCGCGGTTCCCATCCGCCTGCCGCCAGCAGCATATTGGCGGTGCGGCGCGTGAACTTGGGGCTGTTCTCGGTGTGGATGCTCTCGCCCGCCCGCAGGCTGAAGGACCGCCCGCTGACGGTGAAACTGACGTCTTGCTGCGCCACCAGATGCATCTCGATCCGCGCATAGGTGTCATTCCAGCGCGCTTCATGGCTGAACAGGTCCGCCGGAATGTCGCCGTCGAGCTCGCGGTTGATGCGGGAGAGCAGGTTGCGGTTGAACCGTGCCGTCACACCCGCCGCATCATCATAGGCGGCGATCAGCACGTCTTCGTCCTTGACGAGGTCCATGCCGATCAGCAGCTGCGCGCCGACGCCCAACGTCTCGCGCATCGAGCGCAAGAGGTCGGTCGCGGTGCGCGCGACCATGTTGCCGATGGTCGAACCCGGGAAGAAGCCGAGCTTGGGTAGCCCCTCCACCTCGCCCGGCAGCTCGACCCGGCGCATGAAATCGGCCTCGACCGGATAGACCGGCAGACCGGGAAACTTGCCCGCGAGATCGCTGGCGGCAGCGCGCAGGAAGTCGCCCGAAATGTCGAGCGGCACATAGGCCGATGGCGCAATCGCGGCGAGCAGCAGCGGGGTTTTGACCGAGGATCCCGAGCCGAACTCGACCACCGCGCGCCCCGGCCCGATCAGCTCGGCAAATTCGCCGGACCGCGCGCGCAGGATCTCGGTCTCGGCGCGGGTCGGGTAATATTCGGGCAGCCGCGTGATGTCCTCGAACAGCTGCGATCCGGCATCGTCGTAGAACCAGCGCGCCGGCACCGCCTTCTGCGGCTCGGCAAGGCCCGCCAGCACATCGGCACGGAAGGCGAGATCGACGCCGTCCGCATCGCGCTCGACCAGTTCGAGACCCTTGGGGCTGCTCATCCGGCCATGTCCCTGGCCAGCCTTAGGCCGGTGAATTGCCAGCGCTGGTGGGGATAGAAGAAGTTTCTATAGGAGGCGCGCGAATGGCCATTGACGGTGGCGCAGCTTGCGCCGCGGAGCACGACCTGCCCGCTCATGAACTTGCCATTATACTCGCCCACCGCGCCGTCCGCGACGCGAAAGCCGGGGTAAGGCAGATAGGCCGAACGGGTGAATTGCCAGCAATCGCCGAACATCCCTGCACCACCCTGCGGCAAGGGCGGCGCGGCGCCATCGAGCTGGTTACCGGCGGCGGGATCATGCGCGGCGGCGATGGCTTCCCATTCAAACTCGGTCGGCAGCCGCGCGCTCGCCCATGAGGCATAGGCATCGGCCTCGAAATGGGAAATGTGGGTCACCGGCGCGTGGCTGTCGCGCGCCTGCCAGCCCTGATGGGTGAAATGCTGCCCACCCGCTTCCGCCTCGCGCCAGTAAAGCGGCGCGGTGATACCCTCGCGCTGCACCCAGCCCCAGCCGTCCGCCAGCCACAGGCGCGGATCGCTATAGCCGCCATCGGCGATGAATTGCTCCCACTCGCCATTGGTCACCAGCCGGTCAGCCAGCGCGAAGGGTTCCAGTAGCACGCGGTGGCGCGGGCCTTCATTGTCGAAGGCGAAACCCTCGCCCTGGTGCCCGACCAGCGCGATCCCGCCGGGATGTTGGTGCCAGCCGAGCGGTGCAGCGGCGGCGGCGGCGGGCGCGTCCCCGTCCCACATCGCAGGCCCGAGCGGGTTCTGGAACAGGGCGTGCTTGATGTCGGTCAGCAGCAATTCGATGTGCTGCTGCTCGTGCGCGATGCCAAGGGCGATGAGCCCCGCCAGCGCCGGATCGTCGAGCAGCGGCGACAAGGCGTCATCGACCGCCGCGCGCCATTCGCGCACCGCGGCCAATGTCGGGCGCGACAAAAGCCCCCGCGCAGCCCGGCTGATGCGCGCGCCCTCGGCCTCGTAATAGGAATTGAACAGGAACGGCCAGTCGGGATTGAACAGCTGGTAGCCCGCCACCTTGTCGCGCAGCAGGAAGGTCTCCCAGAACCACGTGGGGTGCGCTAGGTGCCACTTGGCGGGGCTGGCGTCCTCCATCGATTGCAAGCTTGCATCGGCATCGCTGAGCGGCGCCACCAGCGCCTCGGAAAGCGCGCGGGTGGCGCGAAACTGCGCGGCGAGCGATGTGGCCCCTGCCGCAAGGCTGGCATTGTTCCGTTCACTGCGAGGCACACGCATCTCCTGTTCCCGCCGACCGGAAGCCATTCGCTGGATGACCGCCAGCGGTTACGCGGAAATGACGCAAGGCGCGAGGAAAGCTATCGAAAGAACGGCAGCGCCGCGATCAGGCAGCGTTGGCGCTGACCTCGGCCTCGCGCGTGCCGGCGGCCTCGTTGAGCATTTCGGCCACAAGGAACGCCAGTTCGAGCGATTGTTCGGCATTGAGGCGCGGGTCGCAATGCGTGTGATAGCGGTCGCCCAGACGTTCTTCGGTGATCGCCACCGCCCCGCCCACGCATTCGGTCACGTCCTGCCCGGTCATCTCGATATGGATGCCGCCGGGGTGCGTGCCTTCGGCGCGGTGGACGGCGAAGAAGCCCTTCACCTCGCGCAGGATGCGGTCGAACGGGCGCGTCTTGAAGCCGGTGTCGGACTTGACCACATTGCCGTGCATCGGATCGCAGCTCCACACCACCGGGTGCCCTTCGCGCTCGACCGCACGCACGAGACGCGGCAGGCCATCCTCGACCTTGTCGTGGCCGAAGCGGCTAATCAGCGTCATGCGTCCGGCCTCGCGGGCGGGGTTCAATTCGTCAAGCAGGCGGATGAGCGCGTCCGGTTCGAGCGAAGGCCCGCACTTCATGCCGAGCGGATTGCCGATCCCGCGCGCAAATTCGATATGCGCTGAGCCGGGGAAACGCGTGCGATCCCCGATCCACAGCATGTGCGCAGAGGTCGCATACCAATCGCCGGTGAGCGAATCCTGCCGGCTCATCGCCTGCTCGTAAGGCAGCAGCAGCGCCTCGTGGCTGGTGTAGAAGCTGGTGCCCTTCAGCTGCGGCACGGTGGCGGGATCGACCCCGCAAGCCTCCATGAAATCGAGCGCCTCGCCGATCCGGTCGGCCATCTCGCTGAACTTTTCGGTCCACGGCGTGCGGCCCATGAAGTCGAGCGTCCACTGGTGGACTTGCCGCAGGTTGGCATAGCCGCCGCCGGCGAAGGCGCGCAGCAGGTTCAATGTCGCGGCGGCCTGCGAATAGGCGCGCACCATGCGGGCCGGATCATTGCGGCGGCTGACGGCGTCGAACTCGATCCCGTTGATATTGTCGCCGAGGTAGCTCGGCAGGGTAACGCCATCGATCGTCTCGGTCGGCGAGGAGCGCGGCTTGGCGAACTGGCCCGCCATCCGCCCGACCTTCACCACCGGACGCTTGCTGGCGAAGGTCATAACGACCGCCATCTGCAGGATCGCGCGGAAGGTGTCGCGGATGTTGTTGGGGTGGAACTCGGCAAAGCTTTCGGCGCAGTCCCCGCCCTGCAGCAGAAAGCCGTGACCGCCCGCGACCTGCGCCAGATCGGCCTTCAATGCCCGCGCCTCGCCCGCGAACACCAGCGGAGGATAGGACGACAGGGTCGTCTCCGCTTCGGCCAGTTCGGCGGCGTCCTCGTAATGCGGAAGGTGCCGCACTTCGTGCGACTTCCAGCTATCCGGGGTCCAAGTCTTGGGCACGTTCACTACTCTTTCCTATCGGCGCGCAAACGAGCGGCGCGGGGGTCGCGCGCTACCCGAGGCACGTTTCAATTGTAAAGCGACAAAGCCCCGCGCGACAACTTTATTTCCCGCGCTCTGTAAGCGGGCGCGCCGATCAGCGGCCCGCCGCCTCGCGCGCCGCCTTTGCACCGGCGACGCCCCCAGCGGGCGCTTCGGCGAGCGACTGGCCTTCGGGGAGGATAGCAAGCTTGAAGGGCACGCCCTTGGCAAAATAGCGATCGGCGAGGAACTGCATCACCTGCGGGCTGGTCTGCGAGTAATCCGCCAGCAGCGTGCGCAGCAGGGCCACCCGCTGCGGATCGGAGCTCGCGCCTTCGAGGTTGTAGAGCCAGAACTGGTTGCCGGTCGAGGCGCGGCGGATCAGCTGGGCGAGCGGCTCGGTGACGCGGGCGAGCTCGTCGGCGCTCGGCGGGTTGGCGGCGAGATCCTTGGCGATCCGGTCGGCCTCGGCAAAGAACACCGGCACGAATTCGGGCTCGAGCTGCGCGAGCGCGGTGATGCGCCCGCCGGTCGCAAGATCCTCGGGCCACTTGGAGAACACCTGCGGCGAATAGCTGGCGCCGGCGCGTTCGCGCAGGGCTTCGAGCAGGCGGTTGTTGAACAGCTGGGTGAGGATTTCGATCTGGCGGCTTTCGCGCAAGGAGGCCACGCCCCCGCCGCTTGGCCAGGCAACCACGGCGGCGGCCTGATTGGGATCGCCGCGGTGGGTGATGATCGACGGCTTGTCGGCGCTCGGCGCAAAGGACGGCACCCGCGCGGCGACGTCTGCGAGAATCGCTTCACGCGGGGACAAGGCGCCGAAGGTGAGGCGCAATTGCTCGATTATCTTGGGCTGATCGAATTCGCCGAACACCAGCACCTCGATCGGGCCTTGCTTCAAGAGCGGCTCCCACACCTTGCGGAAGCCTTCGGGCGTGACGCCCTGCAGCGCCGCCGGATCGGGCGTGGCAAAGCGCGGATCCTTGCCTGTGACGAGATATTCGAGATCGCGGTTAAGCACGCCTCCGGGGCTGGTCGAATAGGTGTTGTAGGCGAGCTCCGAGGCTGCCTTGGCGCGGATCACCGGATCGGCATCCCAGCGCGGCATCCCGATCTTGGCGGCGAACAGGTAGAGCTGGTCGGCCACGTCGTCCGAACGGGTCTGCGCGGTCAGCGTGAACACCGCATCATCGATCGCGAAGTCGAAGCCCAGTTTGCGCCCCGTCGCGAGCCGGTCGATCTCGTTCTGGCCGAGCTCGCCAAGGCCCGAGCCGACCAGCGCGGCTTCGCCCATCGGCGCATAAACCGCGCTGTCCTTGTCGAAGGCGCGGTAGCCTGCGCCGAAGCGCACGCGAACCGTCACCCGGCCGGGTTCGGCATCATTGGCCCAGACCAGCGCCTTGACGCCGTTGGCGAAATCGACCTGCTCGATCTCGAGCACGCCCAGAGGTTTCTGGCTGGTGATCGCGCCGGGCGCGCCCACCGGCGGCAGATCGGCAAAGGAGATGCTCGCCGCGGCCAGCCGCGCGCTGCCATCGACCTTGGCCTCGCTGGCGAGCGCCAGCTTGAGCGCGGCGGCATCGGCCTCGCCCGCTTCGGGCGTGACATAGACCGAGCGCGTCACAGTGCCTTCGAACAGGCCCTTCGTGCGCGCCAGGACCTCGGCCGGGGTCAATCGCGGCTTCAGCCCGCGGAACACGCTCAGCACGACATCGGGCGCGGCCACAGTCTCGCGGATATCGACCGCGTTAACGAGATTATTGGCAAGGTTCGAGCCCGACTGGACGCTTTCCTGCTCGACCTCGTTGGCGAACACCACGTCGAATTCGGCGGCCTCGCGGTCGATCTCCTCCTGCGTCGGCGGATTGACCAGCGCGTCCGCAATCACGCTGCGCACATCGTCGAGCGCGGCCTGCCAGTTATTGGTCAGCGGCGCGAAGGTGACGAAAGTGGCATCGACCGACCGCGAGATGTCATCCTGCTGCACCTGCGCATAAAGGAAGCTGCCGCCGCTGCGCGCACGCGCTTCCAGGCGGCGGTTGATGATGGCCTGCGCGATGGCATCGAGCAGCAGGCCTTCATTATAGACGATGGTATCGGTAACCGGCCGCCACGGGCGCATCACCGCATAGGTCAGACTGCGTGGAAGATCGGGTTCGACCCCGACCGCGAGTTCGCCGATCGGCGCGGGGATTCCCACGCTCGGCGCGGCGCCTGCGGGCGCGACCGGATCGCCGAATGCCGGCGCGACACCGGGCTTGCCGGAGCCTTTCCAATCGCCGAACCATTGCTCGACCAGCCCTGCCAGCACGAACGGATCAGCGTCGCCGGCGACGATGATAGTGGTGTTCTCGGGCCTATACCAGCGATCGTAGAAGGCCTTCACGCCCTTGCCATTGGCGGCTTTCAAGGTTTCGTCGGTGCCGATCGGACTGCGTGCCGAGAGCCGCTGTCCGGCAAAGAAGGTCGCGCGGGTAAGATCGGCCATGCGCTGCCCGGCCCCGCCGCGCTCGCGCTTTTCGGCGAGCACGATCGGGCGTTCCGCGCCGACATTGGCATCATTGAGCACTGGTTCGCGCACCATGCCCGACAGCAGCTTGAAGCTTTCATAGAGCTTGGCATCGCTGATATCGGGAATGTCGAGCTTGTAGACCGTGTGGGTCGGGGAGGTTTCGGCGTTGGCATCGCTGCCGAAGGTCGCGCCAAGGCGCTGCCACGCGGCAATCGCCTCGCCCTGCCCCAAGTATTTGCTCTCGCGGAACAGCAAGTGCTCGAGCAGGTGGGCAAAGCCCTGTTCGCGGTCTTCCTCGTGCAGCGAACCGGCATCGACCCGCACCCGAATCGAGATCTGCCGCGGCGGCACGCCATTGCGGCGCACGGCATAGCGCAGCCCATTCTTCATCTCGCCGAACAGCCACTGGTCATCGACCGGGATGTCCGAGCCGCGATAGAGCCACGGCACCGCGCCATCGGTCTGCAACGCCTTTGGCGCCAGAATCGCCGGGGTAGCGGGCGTGGTCTGCGCAGGCGCGGCGGGTGCCTGCTGGGCGAGCAGCGGCTGAACCAGCGCGAAGGGAGCAAGCACAAGGGCGAAAGCGCGAACCGCGCGGGAGAGCGACGTCATGGACCAGCTTATAGGGCGCGGATTCCTGAAGAGATAGTGAATGGTTTCGCCAAGCCATTGCCCGCTTGTGGTTGCGGCCTTGGCGACCTAAATCAGGGCCATGTTCATCGAAACCGAAACCACGCCCAACCCGTCCGCGCTCAAGTTCCTGCCGGGTCAGACCGTCATGGCCGCAGGCTCGCGCGAATTCGCCACCCCCGAAGCCGCCGACGCGAGCCCGCTGGCGCAGGCGATCTTCGACATCGGCGAGGTGGTGAACGTGTTCTTCGGCGCCGATTTCGTCAGCGTCACCGCTGCGCCGGGGGCCGACTGGAGCGCCTTGAAGCCGCAGGTGATCGCGATCCTGCTCGATCACTTCGTCTCCGAAGCCCCGCTGTTCACGCCCGCCACCGCGGGCGGGATCGCCGTGCCTGCGCCCGAGGACGAAGCGGTGGTGGAAGAACGCCCCGAAGATGCCGAGATCATCGCCGCCATCAACGAGTTGCTCGAAACCCGCGTGCGCCCGGCGGTGGCAGGTGACGGCGGCGACATCGCCTATCGCGGTTTCCGCGACGGGGTGGTCTATCTCACCCTGCAAGGCTCGTGCTCGGGCTGCCCGTCGAGCACCGCGACGCTCAAGCACGGCATCGAAGGCCTGCTCAAGCACTACGTCCCCGAAGTCACCGAGGTGCGCGCGGCATGACGGTGCAGTTTCACGATTCTGTGCTGTCCGAGGCGGCGCTCGCCCAGCTGTTCACCGAAGCGCGCAGTTACAACGGCTGGCTGGACAAGCCGGTTTCGGACGAACAGCTCCACGCGATCTGGGAGCTGATGAAGATGGCGCCCACCTCTGCCAATATGCAGCCGGTGCGGATCGTGTGGGTAAAGTCGCCCGAGGCCAAGGCCAAGCTCGCCGCCTGCGTGATGGAAGGCAACAAGGCCAAGGTGCTCGCCGCGCCCGTCACCGCGGTGATCGGCTACGACATCGATTTCCACGAGGAACTGCCCTGGTTGTTCCCGCACACCGACGCCAAGAGCTGGTTCGAGGGCAACGAGACGGCGCGCGAAGAGGGTGCCTTCAGGAACTCGTCGCTGCAAGGCGCCTATCTCATGCTCGCCGCGCGCGCACTGGGGCTCGATTGCGGACCGATGTCGGGGTTTGATCCGGCGGCGGTCAACGCCGCCTTCTTCGCTGACGAACCGCGCCACCGCGCCAATTTCATCTGCTCGGTCGGCTATGGCGATCCCGCCAGCATCTTCGGGCGCTCCACGCGCCCGGAATTCGCCCACTTCAACCGCATCGCCTGAGGCGCATCTCGCGCTTGCGCGGGCGCGCGGGCTGAGGCATCGCGCCTCACAATGCGAATGCTTGCGATCGAAACCGCCTCCGAGGCGTGCTCTGTCGCCCTGTTCGAGGGCGAGACGCTGCTGGCGCACGATCACCATGTGCTCGGGCGCGGCCATGCCGAGGCGCTGGTGCCGATGATCGGCGCGCTGCCGGACAAGGGCCGCGCCGCCCGCATCCTGTTCAGCCTCGGCCCCGGCAGCTTCACCGGCGTGCGGATCGGACTGGCCACCGCCCGCGCGCTCGGTTTTGCCTGGGGGGCCGAAGTGCTCGGCTATCCGACACTGGCGCTGGTGGCCGCGCAGGCCCTTGCGCAGCATCCCGGCAAGTCGCTGACCGTGTGCATGAACGGCGGTCACGGCGAATGGTTCGTGCAGGATTTCGGCCCCGACGGCCTGCCCGAGACCAAGGCGCTCTCGCAGACCCCTGCGGTGGCCCACGGCGACATCCACCATTCGCTCGCCGCCGGAAACCGCGCGCGCGAACTGCTGGCCGATGATGGCGCCGGGATGGTAACGCTCGACATCCTGCCCGATGCATCCGCCGTGCCGCTGCTCAATCCGGCGCTGCTCACCAGCGATCTTGCGCCTATCTATGGTCGTGGGCCGGACGCGACGCCGATGCCCGGACGCCTGCCCGCATGAGCGCCTGCCCCCACCATCTCGACCGGATCATGGCGGTGATGGAGGCGGGTTTTGATCCGGCTTACGGCGAGGCGTGGAACCGCCGCCAGGTTGCTGATGCGCTGACCTTGTCCAGCACCCATGCGCTGGTGGTCGATAGCGACGGCGCGCCGATTGCCGCAGGCGCCGCCAGCCCGCGCGCACCCGCAGGCTTCGTCCTGAGCCGCCATGTGCTCGACGAGGAGGAGCTGCTACTGATCGCGGTCGTGCCAGACTGCCGCCGCCGCGGGATCGGCGAGATCCTGATCGGCCAGCTGTTCGCCGCCGCGCGGGCGCGCGGGATCACCCGTATCTATCTGGAAATGCGACGCGGAAATCCCGCGCTCAGCCTTTATCACCGGCTCGGTTTCGAACCGATTGGCGAACGTCCCAACTATTACCGCATAGCCAATGGCGAGCACATTGATGCGATTACTTTCGGACGCTCGATTTGATCGTTAATCTGGCATGCCGGGATGCATATAAGTATTCGCTAAGTGTTGCAAATCATGCGCTCGTCCGTCATGTGCGATTCATCGGAAATATCCGAGCCAACTCTGAAGGACTCGTGTAAGATATGGAAATCGAAATGAAAGAAACGCTTATCACGCTTACGAGTGATATTGTTGCAGCCCACGTCAGCAATAATGATGTTGCGATCACTGATCTGCCGGGTCTGATTACGAACGTCTATCAGGCGCTGGCGAACCTTGGCGAAACGCTCGTGGTGGAAGAATCCAAGCCGCAGCCGGCTGTCGCGATCCGCAACTCGATCAAGCCCGATTACATCGTGTGTCTTGAAGACGGCAAGAAGCTGAAGATGCTCAAGCGCTATCTTCGCACCAATTTCAACATGTCGCCGGAAGAATACCGCGCGCGTTGGGGCCTGGCTGCCGATTACCCGATGGTCGCCCCCAACTATGCTGAAAAGCGCCGCGATCTGGCCAAGAAGATCGGCCTTGGCCGCAAGCCCGGCACCACGGTGCGCAAGGGCCGCGTCAAGAAACCGGCCTGATTTGCCGCTACGCCGCCCTGTTGAGAGGGCGGGATGCTAGCTTGAGCAAGCAGCCCCGTCCCTATAAGGGTGGGGCTGCTTTGCTATGCACCGGCCGCTTTCCCTTCGGATATGCGCCGCTTGGCGATGGAGCTGTCATTGAGCCAGAAGATCGATCTTGAGCAATTATGCGCCGAAAAGGGCCTGCGCATCACCGAACAGCGCCGCGTGATCGCCAAGGTGCTTTCGGAGAGCGACGATCATCCCGATGTCGAACTGCTCCACGCGCGCGCCTCGGCGGTCGATTCCAAGATCTCGATCGCGACCGTCTATCGCACCGTGCGCCTCTTCGAAGAGGCCGGCATTCTCGATCGCCACGATTTCGGCGATGGCCGCTCGCGTTACGAACCCGTGCCCGAGGCGCATCACGATCACCTGATCGATGTCGAAACCGGCAAGGTAGTCGAATTCGTCGACCCCGAAGTCGAGGCGCTGCAGCGCCAGATTGCCGAGCGGCTGGGCTATCGCCTCGTCGATCACCGCATGGAACTCTATGGCGTGCGACTGTCGCGCGATGACTGAGACCCATGGCGGGGGCGCGCTCCCGCCCGCAGATCAGGCCGCGTGGACGCTGCGCCAGGCCGCGGCGCGGGGCGAGATCACACAGGTTTCGCTGATGGGCTGGGTGCGGATCGCCGCCCGCGCGCTGGCGCTGATCACGCTGATCATCGTGTTCGTGCCGCTCCACTATCTCTACCGCGTCGTAGCGTATGGCTCGCCCTTCCCGATGCTGTTCCTGCGCTATGCCGCGCGGGTGTCAGGTGCGAAGGTCGAAGTGATCGGCACGCACTTGCGGCGCGATGTGTTCTATGTCGCCAACCACATCTCGTGGGTCGATATTCTTGCGTTGGCAGGCGCCAGCGGCACGGCCTTCGTTGCCAAGGCGGAACTCGAAGCCTCGCCGGTGGTGGGCTGGCTCGCCAACCTCAACCGCACGGTCTTCGTCAAGCGCGAGCACCGCATGGGCGTGGCCGAGCAGATAAATACCCTGAAGGAAGCGCTAGTCGATAACTGGTCGGTAACGGTCTTCCCCGAAGGCACCACTACCGACGGACAATCGCTGCTGCCGTTCAAGACCTCGATGCTGTCGGTGCTCGAACCCCCGCCGTCCGGCGTGCTGGTGCAGCCGGTGGTGCTCGATTACGGCGCGGTGGCCGAATGGATCGGCTGGATCGGGGTTGAAGGCGGGCTCAACAACGCCAAGCGGGTGCTGTCACGCAAGGGCACGTTCCGGCTGCGACTCTATTACCTCGAACCCTTTTCCCCTGAGGATTTCCGCGGGCGCAAGGCGATCAGTATCGAAGCGCGCCGCCGGATCGAAGAAGCGCTGGTGGAGGTCCTTGGCCGCCCCTTGCGTCCCTTTGCGCACACGGTCGCTCCGGTGCGCTACGAGCCGAAGGGCGAAGATCAGCCGGTAACCTAGAGCCCAGCTTCCCCACCCGGCTACCATTGCCAGATGGTAACTTTGGTGGCGGGTGGGGAGGCGGGGCGGACGGTCTGTGTTCGCGCCAGCGAAACCGAAAGTCAGAGCCCCGCGCGCACCAGCCAATCGTGGAAGATCCGCACCGGGCGGCTTTCGAGGGACACCGGCTTGCACACGAACCAGGAGCTATAGGGGCTCTCCACTGGCGCGCCGGGCAGGTTGATCAGCCGGTTGTCGTTGGCGCGGCGCAGGTGATCATCATGCATGATCGCGATGCCGAGCCCCTGCGCGGCGGCCTCCAGCATCAGCGCGCCCGAATCATAGTGGTCGATCGCGGCGGGATCCATGCTGTCGAGCCCGTTGGCCTTCTTCCACGCCACGAAACTTTCGGGCAGTTCGTTGTGGATCAGGAAGGTCTGCTTGGCCATCGCTTCGGGGGTAATGTCGGGGCCGATGCTGCGCGCGACCTCCTTGCTGCAGATCGCGTGGACGAGATTGTGATCGAGCCGCACCGCGTGAAGCCCGCTCGCCGGACCGCGCGACAGGATGATCGCGGCGTCGAGCGTATCGCCCACCCGGTCTTCGAGATGCGGGGCGGTGTCGATGTCGATGTGCAGCAGCGGATGCCGCTTGCGCAGCTCGCCCAGCCGCGGGAATAGGCGCTGGCTGCCGAACATCGGCAACACGCCAAGCCGCAGGCGCAGCAGCGCGATATTGTCCGACTGGCTCTCCACCGCGCGGGCCAGCGCCTCCAT
Source organism: Erythrobacteraceae bacterium (assembly GCA_046339235.1). Taxonomy (GTDB): domain Bacteria; phylum Pseudomonadota; class Alphaproteobacteria; order Sphingomonadales; family Sphingomonadaceae; genus Erythrobacter. Next base: position 12,875 of record JBKDUW010000057.1, read on the forward strand.
GTGCGGGTTCACCGCCTCGTAGAACGCCTGGCCCTCATCGGTCAGCTGCTTCGACTGGCGCGCGCGGGTGAACAGCTTCTTGCCGACGAATTCTTCGAGATTGCTGATCCGCCGCGACAGCGCCGAGGGGCTGAGACCGATCTCCTCCGCCGCCGCCCGGGCCGAGCCCAGACGCACGGTGCGCATGAACGCTTCAAGCGCGCGCAGGGGGGGCAATCGGCGTGCAGGCATCGTTTTCATCTCCTTAACGCAAGAGATACGCACGAAGCGCGTTTGGGATGCAAAAAATCGAAGAAAATTTGTGCGCTGCCCGGATAAGTTGCGCCTACTGCACGTCCGCCCCGGCCAGCGGCGGGTGAAGGCGCAGGCGGGTGACGTGGGTTTCATCCCCCGCGGTCACCTCGATCCGCCAGCCGGTCGAGTGTTCGAGCACCGTGCCCACCGGCGGCACCGCCTCTGCCAGCACAAAGGCGAGGCCCCCCAGCGTATCGACCGACTCTTCGACTTCGGCGAGCCGCGGATCGACCATCTCTGCGACCTCGTCGAGTTCGGCGCGGGCATCGCAATCCCACATCCCCTCGCCAATCGGCACGATCAGCGCTTGCGGCGCGTCATCGTGCTCGTCCTCGATGTCGCCGACGATTTCCTCGACCAGATCCTCGATCGTGATCAGCCCGTCGGTGCCGGAGAATTCATCGACCACAATCGCCAGGTGAACCCGCTTGGCGCGCATGTCGGCGAGCACATCGAGCGCCCCGCGCGCCTGTGGCACATAGAGCGGCTGGCGCATCAGCGTGGTCCAGTCCGCCGGCGGCGGGGTGCCATTGGCGAGGAAGGGGAAGATATCCTTGATGTGGATCATCCCGATCACATCATCGAGCGTCTCGCGGTAGACCGGCATGCGCGAATGCCCATGTTCGGAGAAGGCCGCGACCATCTGCTCCCAGCTGATCGCCGCATCGACCGCGATGATCTCGCCGCGCGGCACCGCGACATCGTCGGCATCGTGTTCGGAGAAGTGGAGCAGGTTGCGCAGCATCTGCCGCTCGGCCCGCGACAGATCGCCGCGCGCGCCGCTGCTGTCCTCGGACGCAGCCAAGCCGTTCTCGCCCTCGTGCTCGTCGATCACTTCTTCGAGCTGTTCGCGCAAAGACCGCGCCCCTTCGAGCCCGAGCATCTTGCGCAAGGCAGGCCACAGCCCGCCGCTACTGTCCGCCTCTCCCGACAGGGATGCAGAAGATGGAGAATCGGCCATGGCCTTAGAAACGGCTCCTAGGTGGTTTCAATCGCCATATGGGTCAGCGATGCCCAGTTTTGCAAGTATTGCTGTCTCCCGCACCTCCATTTGCTCGGCCTGCGCGTCGGAATCGACGTGATCATGACCCGCCAGATGGAGCAGTCCGTGGACGATCAGGTGGGTGGCATGGGCTTCAAGGCTCACGCCCTTCTCTCCGGCCTCGCGCGCGCAGGTCGCGTAGGCGAGCGCGATATCGCCGAGCATGACGGGCGGGCCATCCGCCCCGAGGGCTTCAAGCTCCTCGCGCTCCAGCATCGGGAAGCTAAGCACATTGGTCGGCTTGTCGCGCTCCCGCCATTCGCGGTTGAGGGTGTGGACCTCCTCGTCCGAGGTGAACAGCAGGCTGGCGACGAGGCGCGGATTGGCCAGCAGCGGTTCGCCCTCGCCTGCGGCCCCGGCGGCGCGGGTCGCGAGCGCCTCCCAGTCACCTTCGGGCCAGTCTTCGATGTCGATATCAAGCTGCATGACGCGCCTGTTGGAGACACATGAGACACTGTGCAGGAACCAAAAACCGCCCCCGCCGCAGGACGCCTTGAGCGGGAAGCACAGCGGGACGGTTCGCGGGCGTTTTCATGGAGGTGGCGATAGCGCCAAAGCGCGCGGTAGGAAACGACCGCTTGCAGGCAGCACGGGAGACCGGGCGAACGGCAGGATGTGGGTGAAATTCGGAAAGGCCGCTTTCGCCTCCACCAGCTCCCAATCGGACGCCCTTAAGCCCCCTCGTGCTCACCATTCCCCTCATAGGCCTCGACGATTCGCCCCACGATCGGGTGGCGCACCACGTCGGCGGTGGTGAACCGGATCGTGCCGAAGCCGTCGATGCCCTCGAGCTTTTCGACCGCGTCGTTCAGCCCGCTCATGCGCGGGCCGCCGGGGATGTCGACCTGCCGCGGGTCGCCGCACACCACCATCCGGCTGTTCTGGCCGAAGCGGGTGAGGAACATCTTCATCTGTTCCTTGGTGGTGTTCTGCGCCTCGTCGAGGATGATGAAGCTGTCCGCCAGCGTGCGCCCGCGCATGAAGGCGATCGGCGCGATCTCGATCTCGCCATTGGCCAGCCGCCGCTCGACCTGCTCGGGCGGCATGCAGTCGTTCAGCGCATCATAGAGCGGGCGCAGATAGGGATCGACCTTCTCCTTCATGTCGCCGGGGAGGAAGCCGAGCTTCTCGCCTGCCTCGACCGCCGGGCGCGAGAGGATCAGGCGCTGCACGCTTCCGGCGATCAGCTGGCTGACCGCCTGCGCCACCGCGATATAGGTCTTGCCTGTGCCCGCCGGGCCGAGGGCGAAGATGATATCCTCCTTCGCCAATGCGCGCATATATTCGATCTGCGTCGCCGAGCGCGGGACGATGGTTTTCTTGCGCGTGCGGATCATGATCGGGGGCGCGTCCATGTCGCCCGAAATGATCCCTTCGAGCGTCGGCAAGGCCTGCGCCGTGCTGGTCGAGCGCACCGGTCGCCACCCCGGCCAATGGCTCGGCAAGTCGCCGTGGCTGCAATCGGTGTGGTTTGAGGGCGATTACGCGATCGGTGACGTCGTGCAGGTGACGCTGG
>JBKDUW010000058.1:0-8398 GCA_046339235.1 Erythrobacteraceae bacterium
CAGCCGGGGCGTGAGCAGCGGCGGCCCGATGGTGATCGGGATCGCGCCTGAAACCACACCGTAGAGGCAGCGGCCCTCGTCGCCTTTGCGATAGATGATTTCGTCGCGTAGCACGGTGAGGGGCTTGGCCCGCGCCAACCAGGCCATGCGGAAATCGGCGGGCAAGCGCGATAGCCAGCCCGCTTCGTGCAGCACCCACTCGCCCTCGCCATGCCGCTGGCGGCGCAGGAGACCGTCGGCCCACCCGCTCCGGCCCCGGCGGAGCAAGCCGCGGCGAGCGCGGACGGCCTTGCCCAGCCATTGCACAGAACCCGGTCGCCTCGCTGATCCAGGTGCCGATCCAGACCAATATCGACTTCGGCATCGGCCCGGAGACGGCTTTCGCATCACCAGCAACATCCAGCCGGTGGTGCCGATTACCGTCAACGACAAGTGGAACGTGATCAGCCGCACGATCCTGCCGGTGATCTACCAGTCGGACGTGACCGGCCCGGGGTAGAGCGAATTCGGTCTGGGCGTCACGGTTCAGAGCTTATTCTTCTCCCCCAAGCAGGTCGGCGCGAACGGGATCATCTGGGGGGCCGGACCAGCGTTTCTGCTGCCCACCGGCACGCGGAACGAATTGACGGCCAAGAAATGGGGGGCCGGGCCGACCGGCGTCTGCTCAAGCAGGCCGGGCCGGTGACCTACGGGCTGCTGGTCAGCCAGATCTGGTCAGTTGCCGGAAGCGATGCGCGCGGCGATCTCAGCCTCGGCTTGGCCCAGCCGTTCCTGTCCTATGTGACCCCCGATCTGGTGACCTACAGCGCCGGTGCCGATATCAACCATGACTGGATTAACGACCAGGCGACGATCCCGGTCAATCTGGGTATCAGCAAGCTGATCAAAGGCAAGCAGCCGCTCAGCATCGGCGGCGGGGTGCGCTGGTGCGTCGAAAAGCCGGCGGGCGGCCCGGATTGGGGGGTGCGGATCTCGGTCGCACTGCTGTTCCTGCAGTAGCGGGGATGCCCGGCGCAGCGGCGCCAACGTCAGATCGGGTTCACGCCCGCCGCGTTCTTGTTCACCAGCTTGAACGCCTTGTCGTACCACTTGTTGCCGGGGTAGTTGGCGCCGAGCACCGCGGCGTACTTCACCGCTTCGTCGGGCACGCCCAGCGCGAGGCTGCTTTCGGTGAGGCGGTAGAGCGCCTCAGGCGTGTGGCTGGTGGTGTCGAACTTCTCGATCACGTTGCGGAACCGCATATCGGCGGCGAGCCACAGGCCCATGCGCTGGTAATGGCGGCCGATCTCCATTTCCTTGCCGGCCAGGTGATCCGCCACCAGATCGAGCTTCAACCGCGCATCGGCGGCATATTCGGTCTGCGGGAACCGGCGGTTGACCTCGCGCAGCGCGGTCTGCGCCTGCTCGGTGATCTTCTGGTCGCGGTTCACATCGCTGATCTGCTCGTAATAGGAGAGCGCGATCAGATAATAGGCGTAAGGCGCATCCTTGTTGCCCGGGTGGATCGACAGGAACCGCTGCGCGTTCTGGATGGCCTTGTTGTAATCGCGCGCGATGTAATAGCTGAAGGCGCTCATCAGCTGCGCGCGGCGGGCCCATGGCGAATAGGGGTGCTGGCGCTCGACCTCGTCGAACAGCGCGGCGGCTACCAGCGTGTTGCCGCGGTCAAGCCGCCGCTGCGCCTCGGCGTAGAGCGATTCGACATCGCGCGCTACGTAGGCCACGTCCTTGCCCTTGGTGTTGCCGGCACAGGCCGACAGGGTCGCAAGAGTGGCGGCAGCAAGCGCAGCCTGCGCGATACGGGTGGAGAGCTTGGTCGACATGGAGGCCCGTATAGCGGGGGCCGCGCTGAACGCCAAGTGAAGGGTGAGGCCCTGCCCCCGCGATCCCCCGACATTTTCCTACTCGCCGGTTTTGTGGTTCCCTCACTCCAATGACGCGAAAGAAAGACCCCCGCACCGCCCGCCTCCCTGTCCCCGCAGGAGAGCTGCCACCCTTCACACCCGTCCCGCGCCAATATGTCCGCCACGACGGCTGGACGCCCGAGCGCCAGATCGCCTTCATCGAGGCGCTGGCCGACACCGGCTCGGTCGAGGCCGCGTGCAAGGCGGTCGATATGAGCCAGGCCGGCGCCTACAACCTGCGCCGCCAGCCCGGGGCCGAGAGTTTTCGCAAGGCATGGCAGGCCGCGCTTGGGCTCGGCGTCGCCCTGGTCGAGGACGTGGTGATGCACCGCGCGCTCAACGGTGTCGAGGAACCGCTCTACTCCTATGGCAGGCTCATCGGCACCCGCCGCCGCTACAACGACCGGCTCCTGATGTTCATCCTGCGCAACCGCACGCCCGAGCGGTTCGCGGATGGCAAGCGCGTCTCGGGCATGGGCGGATTGAACGCGGTCGGCCAGATGGAGCTCGAGCGCGTGAAGAAGCAATGGCGCGCCGAATGGGAGACCGAGCAGCGTAACGTCCCGCCCGCCGAGATCCGCGCCAGCATCGACCGCAAGATCGAGGAAATCCGCCTGCGGCTCGAGCGCGAGCATGCCGCCAAATGGGCAATGCTGAGCGCAGAGACCCGCGCCGCATGGGACGCCTTTACGGCGCTACGCGACCGCGATCTCGACACCATAAAAGCCCACCCGGACCTGCGCCGCAACCTCACCCGCGGCCCCTTCAGCACCACCCCCGAGCCGCGGGCGCCGAGGACGGAGTGGACGGTGATGGATGATGATTTCGGGAAGGCTTGATGCATATAGTGTATGCATATACATTGGTCGGATGAACAGCCTTACGCCCACTCGGCTTAAAACGCCCCACGCCCCGCGAAAGCGCACAACCATGACGATCCGTCCGGATTACCTCGCCGATGCCAAACGGCTTGGCATTACCGTCTCGGAGGCAGCAGAGCGCGGCCTGCGCGATGCGATCCGTGAGGCTGAGGCGGCACGCTGGCTCGCCGAGAACGGCGAGGCGGTTGCGGCGGCCAATGACTGGGTGGAGTCCAACGGCCTGCCGCTCGCGGATCGCCGCCTGTTCTGATGGCGCGCTTTGATGTTTACGAGATGAAGCGCGGCGGTGCGCTGGTGGTCGATTGTCAGGCCGACCTACTGGACGGGCTGAAGACGCGTGTGGTGGTGCCACTGATTGCAGAGAGCGAAGCGCCCAAGCCTGCTCGCAATCTCAATCCCGTGTTTGACCTTATCGGGGAGCGCCATGTGCTGATGACGCAATTTCTCTCAGCGTTGGAGTTGCGAGAGATAGGGCGCAGGGTCGGTTCGCTGGAGAGCGAAGGCGAAGTGGTTTTGGGCGCGCTGGATTTCTTGCTGACGGGGGTGTGAGAGCGGCTCACGATTCTCCCCTTCAGGGGAGGGGAACCATCCGTCGGATGGTGGAGGGGCGAGCTTGGTTGGCCCCTATGCCGCGAAGGCGTGGAACTCGCGGTGCCAAGACAAGAATTGCGGATGCGGGCAATCAGCTTCTCGCGCGGGTGCAATGAGCTTGCCGGTCGGGTTGATGATCCCTTCAACACCACCTCGGTCATTGACCTTGCGGTGAATGATGATTTCGTGATTATTTGCTACGCCTATCAAGCCCCTGTCGAACATCCAATGCGCTGTGCCTGACAGTGCCAGTCCATTGCGGATCGAGTCCGGCCCGCCATGCTCAACGGGACGGATATGTGCGGCCTCAGCTTCTAGGCGCCCCCCTCCGTTGGCCAGCCTCCAGCCTGTCACGGCGCAGCGGCCATCATAAGCGTGAAGCACAGCACGGCGGAAAGCTCGGTCGCGGAAAGGGCGGTTGATGAGCGATTGCACAAGCGGGCGTTCAATTTCGAACGGAGTCTGCTCATCGCGTACCGCATTGAGTGGCTCGGGATCGCCGACACGGGGTAGGACGTCCTCAGGAGGCAAGCCAAGCGCGACTATGCGGGCAAAGTCAGCATGAGAAAGTGGGCGGACTGCCGCTTGCGCATTGGCCAAATCCCGCTCGACGGCCTGCCCGTCCACGATATGCGGAACAGTAGGCTCAAACGGCAGATAACTGCCTCCTTCGATTAATGCCCGATAATGCTCGGGACGATCAGGATCTGGAATGATCCGCTCGACCTTGGCTACTGCAAAAAAGCCCTTTGAGTTCGTGATTTTGACTGGCTCGCGATAGACGACCCAGTCACCCACCATTTGCTTCGCGCGCGACAGGTAGATCTTTGGGAATTGGTAATGCACCTCCGGAATGTCGTCGTAGATCGACCCATCCTTATGCATGAAAACACCGTAACCCATGAGCAATTGATCTTGCTTGAAGACAATCAAGTCAAGGCATTACTGATCCCCCCCCGCCTGCGGGGAGCCGCAGGCGTGGCGCAGCCACAGCGGTAAGGGTGGGAACGAGCGCAGCGAGCCTTGGGACAGGCCCACCCCCGCCCCCTCCCGCAAGCGGGAGGGAAGAGAATTACTCCTCACCCAGAACCGTTCGTCCTGAGCTCGTCGAAGGACTGCACTTTCTTAGAACGGCCGGAGACAGTGAAGAACTACCGTTCGGAAGCGAAGCTGTCGCATCGCGACACCAGCTCAGGGCGAACGGGAAGTACGAAAAAAGGCCGCGGCAAAGCTGCGGCCGTGACGTCGAACGGGCTGCGCTTCGCGCACCCGCCGGCCGGAGTTACAGCCTCTCGCTTCTAGCTTGTCGTTTGCTGCGCAAACGCCTGCGCTAGTCGCGGGGCTTCACTCCTCCCCCATCCGCAGCGCAGCGATAAACGCCTCCTGCGGGATCGACACATTGCCATACTCCCGCATCCGCGCCTTCCCCTTCTTCTGCTTGTCCAGCAGCTTCTTCTTGCGCGAAATGTCCCCGCCGTAGCACTTCGCCGTCACGTCCTTGCGCATTGCGGCGATGGTTTCGCGGGCGATCACCTTGCCGCCGATCGCGGCCTGGATCGGGATCTTGAACAGGTGGCGCGGGATCAGGTCCTTGAGGCGCTCGCACATCCCGCGGCCGCGTTCCTCGGCGACGCCGCGGTGGACGATCAGCGAGAGCGCGTCGACCGGCTCGGCATTGACGAGGATGTTCATCTTCACAAGGTCGCCCTCGCGCGTTCCGATCTGCTCGTAATCGAAGCTGGCATAGCCGCGGCTGATCGACTTCAGGCGGTCGTAGAAATCGAACACCACTTCATTGAGCGGCAATTCATAGGTCACCTGCGCGCGGCCGCCCACATAGGTGAGCTCGGTCTGGATGCCGCGGCGGTCCTGACACAGCTTGAGGATCGAGCCCAGATACTCGTCGGGGGTGTAGATCACCGCCTTGATCCACGGCTCCTCGATCACCTCGATGCGGTTGGTGTCGGGCCAATCGGCGGGGTTGTGGATGTCGATGACCTTCGCGTCCTCGGTCTTCGAATGGCCGAGGTGGATGCGGTAGACCACCGAAGGCGCGGTGGTGATGAGGTCGAGGTCGTATTCGCGGGAGAGGCGTTCCTGGATGATCTCCAAGTGCAAGAGGCCGAGGAACCCGCAGCGGAAGCCGAAGCCCAGTGCGGCCGAGCTTTCCATCTCGTAGGAGAAGCTGGCGTCGTTGAGGCGCAGCTTGCCGATGCTCTCGCGCAGTTTCTCGAAGTCCGCCGCGTCGACCGGGAACAGCCCGCAGAACACCACCGGCTGGACTTCCTTGTAGCCCGGCAGAGCCTCGGTTGCGCCGTTCTTGACCGTGGTGATGGTGTCGCCGACGCGGGCCTGCTCGACCTCCTTGATCTGCGCGGTGATGAAGCCGATTTCGCCCGGGCCGAGTTCAGCGAGGTCGGTGCGCTTGGGGGTGAAGCAGCCGACGCGGTCGACGAGGTGCTGGGTGCCGCCCTGCATGAAGCGGATATTGAGGCCCTTGGTGAGCTTGCCGTCGATCACGCGCACGAGGATGACGACGCCGAGATAGGGGTCGTACCACGAGTCCACGAGGCTGGCGGTGAGGGCTGCGTCGATCTTGCCCTTGGGCGGCGGGATGCGGGTGACGACGGCCTCGAGTACTTCGGCGATGCCGATGCCCGATTTGGCCGAGGCGAGCACGGCGTTGGAGGCGTCGAGGCCGATGATTTCCTCGATCTCGTGACGGACTTTCTCGGGCTCGGCGGCGGGCAGGTCGATCTTGTTGATGACGGGGACGATCTCGTGATCATGCTCGATCGACTGGTAGACATTGGCGAGCGTCTGGGCTTCGACGCCTTGCGCGGCGTCGACAACGAGCAGCGCGCCCTCGCAGGCGGCGAGGCTGCGGCTGACTTCATAGGCGAAGTCGACGTGGCCGGGGGTGTCCATCAGGTTGAGCTGATAGGTCTCGCCGTCCTTGGCGGTGTAGTTGAGGCGCACGGTCTGCGCCTTGATGGTGATGCCGCGCTCTTTCTCGATGTCCATATTATCAAGGACTTGCGCCGACATCTCGCGCTCGGTGAGCCCACCGGTGAACTGGATCAACCGGTCAGCGAGCGTGGACTTGCCATGATCGATATGGGCGATGATGCTAAAGTTGCGGATCTTTGAAAGGTCAGTCATTACCGCCGCGACTTAGCGTTGCACTGCGGCAAAGTCATTCGAGAAAAACGCAACAGCCGCGCCGCTGCAAAACCCCTTAGTCGAGGCGTGCGCCGGGGACGTAGTCGAATTTGGGCGCGCCGCTCTGATCGATCAGCCCGCCGACCATTCCCTGATAGCTTCCTGGCGCGAGCGCAGCTAGCGGGGCGCCGGCGGATGCCAGCGCATAGGGCGAGACGCGGTTGCGGGTGCACAGTCCGCCCGAGCCGTCATCGACCAGCGACTGCTCGAATTCCAGCCCCTGCGTATCCCCGTTCGAGCGCATCACCGTCGCCACAGCCAGCTGTCCGCCGCCGAGATCGACCACGAACTGCGTGCCCTTGGGCACATCCGCCAGACCCTGGATCAGCGCCCCTGTGCGCGACAGGTTGCGCAGGGTCACTTCGTAGGCATAGTCATCGTGGATCACCTGGATCTTGCGGAACACCGTGCGGCGCCGCGCGCGCCGGGTGCGGTTCGAACCCGGCTCGATCTTCCATGTGCCATCGACCATTTCTTGCTCGAGCACATCCTGATCGACCGGCTCGCTGAAGATCGGACCCTGCAGACAGCGCACCCCGCAATCGCGCAGCAGTTCCAGCAGGCGCGCGCTTTCGATGCCGTTGGCGATGGTATCCATCTGCAACGCCCCGGCCAGCGCGACGATCGCCCGCACCAGCCCCAGCTCGCGGCTATCATGGCGTTCGGCCTCGGCCACCAGCTTCTGGTCGATCTTGATCGAATCGAACGGCGCGCGGCGCAGATAGACGAGCGAGGAATAGCCCGAGCCGAATTCGTCGAGCGTCATGCGCACGCCAAGCTTGAACAGGCTGGCGAGCGTGCGGTCGACCACATTGGTATCGCCGAAGAACACCGCCTCGCTGATTTCCAGTTCGAGCCGTCCCGATGCGAGGCCCGCTTCGTCCAGCGCCTCGCTGACCTGCTCGACGAATGTTTCCGCCAGAAACAGCGCCACCGGCACATTGACCGCGATGCGCACGCTATCGGGCCACAGCACGGCGCGGCGGCAGGCTTCGCGGATGGCCCAGATGCCAACATCGCCGATCAGGCTGGAGCCTTCGACGATCTGGGCGAACTCCTCCTCATCGATAATCCCGCGGTCGGCATGGTTCCAGCACACATGCACCTCGACCGCCTGCACCGCCTGCGCGGCGGCATCGACGATCGGTTCGTAGCGCAGGAACAGCTGCTCCTCGCGCAGCGCATCGCCGAGATGCTGTTCAAGCCGGCGACGGAAGATGGTTTCATTTTCAAGCTCGCCGGAGAAGAAGCGGTATTGCCCGCGCCCGTCATTCTTGGCGGCATAAAGCGCAAGGTCGGCCGCGCGCACGATTTCCTCGCCGCTCACGCCATCATGCGGAGCAATCGCGATACCGACCGAGGCGCCGATGACGCAGCGCCCTTCCTCGAGCGAATAGGGCTGGCGCAGCATGGCGATGATCTTGGCCGCCAGCTCGCCAAGTTCGCCGCGATCGTCGATATCGGGCAGCATCACCTGGAATTCATCGCCGCCCAGCCGGCCGATCTCGCATTCGCGGTCGATCGCACGCGTGAGGCGCGCGGCGACCTCCTTGAGCAGCTCGTCCCCCGCCGCATGGCCGAGCGTGTCATTGACGTGCTTGAAGCGGTCGAGATCGAGCATCATCACCGCGCAATTCCGCTTGGCGGCGCGAAACGAGGTCAGCGCATTGTCGATCAGGTCCGCCATGCGGTGGCGGTTGCTGAGGCCGGTGAGCGAATCATAGCGCGCCAGCCGCGCGGTTTCCTCCTCGCGGAAGAATTCGTCGGTGATGTCGGCGCCAGTGCCGCGAAAGCCGGCAA
>JBKDUW010000059.1:0-15225 GCA_046339235.1 Erythrobacteraceae bacterium
CTATGTTCCCAGCGAGGACGAGGAATACATGAATGACCGGCAGCAGGCCTATTTCAGGATGCTGCTGATCGAATGGAAACGCTCGATCCATTCTGCCGCAGGGCAGACCCTGCAATCGCTGGCTGATGGTCCGATCCGCGAAGCCGATCTGACCGACCGCGCCTCGAGCGAGACCGATTGGGGCATCGAACTGCGCACGCGTGACCGGCAGCGCAAGCTGGTGGCCAAGATCGATTCCGCGCTGCGCCGGCTCGAAGAGGGCGAATACGGATATTGCGAGAAGACGGGCGATCCGATCGGTCTGCGCCGCCTGATTGCGCGACCTGTGGCGACTATGACGGTCGAGGCGCAGGAAGCCCACGAGCGCCGCGAAAAGATATCGCGCGACGATTGACCGCAACGGCTCGGCGGTATCCTGTCCCTGCTTGGGACGTCCGCTTCCATTGCAGCGTCTAGGAAGCCCGAATTTACGCTGCGTTAACCGCTTTTGCCTAGCGCCTGATGGTATCGATCCACGCGTTGCGTTAATCTGCGCAAAGTGCCGGTTCTGGCAGGTGTGACAATGGAGGCGGTCCTGAGATGACTGGGGTTGAGACACGCAGCGTAGCGCGCGACAGTCTGTTCCTACTGGCCGACATCCGCATCGAGCAGGACGAAGAGCTCCATCGGGTGCGCGTACGCAATCTTTCCGATGGCGGCATGATGGCTGAAGGCAACCTGAGGGTGCAACGCGGCCACCGGGTCAATGTCAGCCTGCGCAATATCGGCAGCGTGGCCGGCAGTGTTGCATGGGTGCAGGATGATCGTTTCGGCATTGCCTTCGAAGAAGAAGTCGATTCCCAGAAGGTCCGCCGCCCGCTGCAGGGCGATGAGCTTCCCGAGGCCATGGTGCTGAAGGCCTCGTGGACCCATCGTGCCCCGCCGCCGCCCGATCCGACCAAGCGTCGCAAGATCTGATTTGCTCCGGCCCGGTCTTGTCCGGGCAATACCCAAGCTCGCAAGCTGACCGCTGCGCTGCAAGCTGCTAGTCAGGATGCGATGCGATTCTGGCTCGCCCTTTTGTGCCTTGTGATGCTCGGCTCCTGCGGCCCGTCCAATGGCGGCGGCCCGATCAATGTCGCGGTCATCGGTGCGCCTGACAGCCTGTTCCAGCAAGGTGTGCGCCTGTCTCCTGCGGCGCAGCACCTGCGCTCCGCGACGTTCGAGGGTCTGGTGACGCTCGATCCGGCTGGGCAGGTGGTGCCGGCGCTGGCGGAACGCTGGATCGTGACCGACGACGGACTCAGCTACATCTTCCGTCTGCGCGACGGCACCTGGCCGGTCGGGGATGAGATCACCGCCACCGATGTCCGCCGCCTGCTGCAGGATTCGATTGCGCGCCTGCGCGGCACCTCGCTCGGGCTTGATCTCGCCAAGATTTCGGAGATCCGCGCGATGACCGGGCGCGTGGTCGAGGTGCGACTGACCGGGCCGATGCCCGATTTTCTGCGGCTGCTGGCCCAGCCCGAACTCGGCTTCGTCAAAAGCGGGAGCGGCGCAGGGCCGATGGTGATGTCGCGCGAAGACGGAGCGATGGCCGCGCGCCTCTCTGCGCTTCCGCCCGAGGCCCGCGGCCTTCCCGCGCGCGAGGACTGGGAGGAACTGGCACGACCTTTGCGCATAGAGGCGATGTCGGCGCGTAAGGCGGTTGAGGCGTTCTCTCGCGGGGACGTTGATCTCGTGCTGGGGGGCAGCATTGTCGATTTTCCGCTGGCCGAGGCGGGGCCGCTGTCGCGCGGGACGATCCAGGTTGATCCGGCGCTCGGCCTGATGGGGCTGGTGATCCGCGAGGAACGCGGTCTGCTGGCCGATTCGGCGCGGCGCGAGGCCCTGTCGATGGCGATCGACCGCGCTGCGCTGATCCAGCCCTTCGGCATCGGGGGCTGGCGGGCGAGTAGCTGGATCGTGCCGCCGGAGCAGTTTTCGCAGCCGCCTTTTCCGCCTGAGCGCTGGCAGGACCTGTCCCTCGATCAGCGCCGCGCCACGGCGGCAGCCCGCATCCGCGCGTGGAGCGCCGGGTCGGGCCAGAAGGCAAAGGTGCGCTTGGGCCTTCCTCCCGGCCCCGGCAGCGACTTGCTGCTCCGGGAGCTCGCCCGCGCCTGGGGATCGATCGGGGTCAGCGTCGAGCGCGTCGCACCAGGCAAGGGCGCCGACATCGAACTGCGCGACACTGTTGCGCGCTACTTCTCGCCGCGCTGGTTTCTCAACCAGTTCCACTGTTCGCTCGATGCGGGCCTGTGCTCTGCGCAAGCCGATGCGCTGGTGCGCCGATCGCTGTTCGAGCGCGATATGGCCGCGCGCGAGAAGCTGTTGGTCGAGGCGCATGCGGCCTTGGTCGCACGCGAAGTCTACATTCCCCTCGGCGCGCCGGTGCGCTGGTCGCTTGTGCGCGGCTCGATCAGCAATTACCTTGCCAACCAGTGGGGCCTGCACCCCTTGTTCGCGCTGTCGCAGCCCACCACATAGGCGGCATGGACACGACTATGAACCGCCGCCCCGTTCCGCCGCGCATCATCGATATGCAATTGCCGACCGGCAAGGATGCCGCTTCGGTGCGCGCCCGTGTGACCGCGATGGAAAAGCTGCTGGAGCGCAGCCTTGTCATCCCCGGCGTTAATCTGCCGATCGGGCTCGACGTGTTGGTCGGCCTTGTCCCGATCCTAGGCGAGATCATCGCCACCGCTATGGGGGCCTACATCATCTGGGAGGCGCGCAATCTCGGCATGTCGCGCTGGCAGCAGGCGCGGATGGGTGCAAATGTGCTGTTCGATACGGCGATCGGCGCGATCCCGCTGGTAGGCGATGTGGCCGATCTCGCGTTCCGTTCCAACACCAAGAACCTCAGGATCATCCTCAAGCACATCGACAAGCATCACCCCGAAGCACGGGTGATCGAGGGATAGTTTCCTTGAGGGCCGCGGCGCGCTAGGAGCGTGCGCGCCATGGCCGACAAAGTCACCTATTCGAGCTATCTCGACCTCGACCGCATCCTTGCGGCGCAGCACCCGTCCTCAGAGGCGCATGATGAACTGCTGTTCATCATCGTCCATCAGGCGAGCGAGCTGTGGCTCAAGCTGTGCCTGCACGAATTGACGGCGGCCCGCGACTGCATCGAAGCCGATAATCTGCGCCCCGCCTTCAAGATGCTCGCCCGGGTGGCGCGGGCGCAGCAGCAGTTGATCCAGAGCTGGGACGTGCTTAGCACGATGACTCCCCACGACTATTCGGCGATCCGCCCGTATCTCGGCGCATCGAGCGGGTTCCAGTCTGCGCAGTACCGGATGATGGAATTCATGCTCGGTGGGAGCGATGGCAAGCATGTGAAGCTGCATCAGGACAATGCCGATTGGGCCGGGCGGCTCGAGGCAGAGCGCGGGCGAGCGAGCATTTACGACGCGGCGATCCGCCTGCTCGCACGGCGCGGTTTTGCCATCGATAGCGCTGCATTAGACCGCGATAAGGCGTCGCAATACGTGCATAACCCCAGCGTCGAGGCAGCCTGGGCGACGATTTACCGCGACCCGCAGGATCACTGGGATCTCTACGAGTTGGCCGAAAAGCTGGTCGATCTCGAATACCATTTCCAGCGCTGGCGCTTTGGGCATCTGAAGACGGTCGAGCGCATTATTGGCTTCAAGCGCGGCACCGGTGGCACCCCGGGCGTGCCCTATCTCAAAGGGGTGCTCAAACAGGCCTTCTTCCCCGAGCTGCTGAGCGTCCGGACCGCGATATGACACCGGAACAACGCGCTCGCGACTTTGATACCGCCGATCCGCTGGCGCATTTTCGTGATCGATTCACCTTGCCCGAGGGGGTGATTTACCTTGACGGCAATTCGTTGGGTGCGCTGCCCACGGCAACGCCTGACGCATTGCGCCGAGTGGTCGAGCAGGAATGGGGCGAAGGGCTGATCCGATCCTGGAACGGCCCGGATTTCGGCGGGGCGGGCTGGTTTGAAGCGGCTGGGCGGATCGGAGCGAAGATCGCGCCCTTGATCGGGGCCGAGCCCGACGAAGTGATCGCTTGCGATTCGACCAGCGTGAACCTGTTTAAACTGATCTCAGCCGCCTTGGCGATGCGCCCCGGCAGGACAGTGATCCTCTCGGAGCCGGGCAATTTCCCGACCGATCTGTACATGATTGCCGGGCTGGAGCAGCAGGGGCTGGCACAGCGGCGGCTGGCACCGCGCGAGGAACTGGCACAGGCGCTCGATGGCGATGTTGCGCTGCTGCTGCTGACCCATGTCCATTACAAGACCGGCGCAATGCACGACATGGCCACGCTCATACGCGCTGCGCATGAAGCGGGCGCGCTCGTCCTGTGGGACCTGTCGCATTCGACCGGCGCCGTGCCGGTTGACCTGAATAGCGCAGGGGCCGATTTTGCGGTCGGCTGTGGCTACAAATACCTGTGCGGCGGGCCGGGGGCTCCGGCCTTCGCCTTTGTTGCCGCGCGCCACCATCCGCAACTTGTACAGCCGCTGACTGGCTGGTTCGGCCACGCCGCGCCTTTCGCTTTCTCGGACGACTACGCCCCTGCGCCGGGGATCGAGCGACTGCTATGCGGCACCTCGCCGGTGCTGGGTCTGGCGGCGCTCGAAGTCGGGGTGGAGTTGATCGCCGCAATCGGGGTAGATCGGCTTTACGGCAAGTCGCAGGCGCTTTCGGAATTCTTCCTCGCCTGCCTGGCTGACCTCGGCGTCACGCTCGAACTGGTCAGCCCGGCGGATAGCAGCGCGCGTGGGAGCCAGCTTTCGTTCCAGCATCCGCAAGCCTACGCCATCAGCCAAGCGCTGATTGCACGCGGGGTGATCGGTGACTTCCGCGATCCCGATGTGCTGCGATTGGGGTTTGCGCCGGCCTATCTGCGGTTTGCTGACATCGCGGCGGCCGCGCGCCATCTCGCCGAGGTGCTCGCGAGTGGGGAGTGGCAGCGCGCCGAATTCAACCAGCGCGCCGCCGTTACCTGATTGCTCATCCGCCTTTGCGGCTGGCCTCCGCCGCTGCGATCGCTGCGGCGTCCCACGTTACCTGCGTCTGGGTCTGCGGGTTGAACCGGCCGCCTTCGTAGACCGCCGCCTTGGCCGCAGCGATTTCGGCTTCGGTCAGATGCTCGCTCGGCTTCAATGCGAAGACGTCGATACCACGGGTGATCTCGGTGCCGTAGATATGGCCCTTGTACCAATAGATCGACCAGTAGCCGCCCAGCACCATCTGCTCCTTGTCGATTGGGCCGCGATCAAAATAGGCGATCTCCTTGGGGTTGGCGCTGTCGGTGAAATCCATCACCGAGAGGCCGCCCTGATACCAGGCCTGCGCGAACAGGTCGCGGCCCGGGACGGGGATGATCGAGCCATTGTGCGCGACGCAGTTTTCCTTGTCGCTCTGCGGCGCGGGCATCTTGTAGTGGGTCCGGAACACCAGCTTGCCGTCGACTATGTCGTAGACCGCGTTGGCGCCCCAGGTTTTGGGGTCGGAAGCCTTGCAGCGCGGTCGCCCGCCGCCGCCCCATTCGTCGGTGAAGATAACCTTGGTGCCGTCATTGTTGAAGGTGGCCGAGTGCCAATAGGCAAAGGTTGTGTCGGTCACCACGTCGATCCGCTTGGGGTTCAAGGGATCGGCGATGTCGAACAGGATGCCGTTACCCGCGCAGGCGCCGGCTGCGATCTTGAGCGCAGGGAAGACGGTGATGTCGTGGCACTGGTCGGTTGGCGCGGTGCGCTGCGTGCCGTCGCCATGATCGCCGCCGGTCCACAGGCCCGCGATCGAGCCGGTTGTCTCGTCGGTGAAGACGCGCGGGCTCTTGACGATGCGCGCCTTGGAGGGATCGGCGAGCGGAATCTCGATCACGTCGATCGAGAACAGCGCGGTGCGGGTGTCGCCCGGAATTTCGCCGACGCAGCCGGCCAGTTCCTCGGTCTCGCGGATGCCCGCGGTGCCCGAGTTGTAGACGATCAGGCGCTTGTCGTTGGCGCTGACGATCGAGTGCGTGTGGCTGCCGCGGCAGGTCGGCACTGCGCCGACCTGCCGCGGCTGGGCGAGAGCGGAAATGTCGCAAATGCGCAGGCCGCGGAAGCGATCGGTGCTGACCTTGCCCGGTGCACCCTCGAGCCCGCAATCGATGCGGCCGCGGGTCTGCTCAACGCTCATCACAAGGATGTTGCCGACCACCGAGACATCGCCTTGACCGCCCGGGCACACGACCGAGCTCATCAGTGCAGGCACGCCGTCGGCGCCGAGCTTGTAAAGGTTGAAGCCGTGGTAGGAGCCTGCCACCAGCACATCGCCAAAGAACGCCATGTCGGTGTTGGCGAAATCGAGCAGCGGCGAGCGTTCGGCGAATTCGGTGAGGCTGTCTTCTTCCTCGCGCGGCGGGGTGGCTGCGGCGGTTTCGGCGGTTGCTGCAACAGGCGCCGCTTCAGGGGCGGCGGCAGCTTCCGGCGCGGCTTCGGCCTTTTTGTCCTCCCCTTCCTGGGGCGGGACGGGGGGGCGCAGATCGGCCGGGTTGGCGGGATTGAAGAACCCGGCGGGCTTACCGAGGCTGGCGACCTTGGTGAGATTGAGGATCGCCTCACCGGCATTGTCGAACCCGGCAGCAAGTCCCGAGCGCGGATCGCTCGAAAGGCCGGCGAGCAGCTTGTCCATCCGCTTGATCTCGCTGGTCTGCTCGCTGTCGATGTCGCCGACGAAGCGGTAGAGCACCGGATCAGCGGCGGTGCCTTCCTCGTCGAGCAGCTTTTCGACCATGTCCACCGCGCCTTCGTGATGCGCGATCATCAGGGTTAGAAACTGGCGGTCGAATTCTGTGCCCTTGGCCGCGGCCAGCGCTGTCATCGCTTCGGGCGAAGCCATCCCCTTCATCATGTGGTGCATATGCGCACCGTGGCCCTTCATCTTCGGGTCTTCGGCAGGCTCGCCGCGTTCGGCCAGCCATCCCTTCATGAAGGTGATCTCGTCGGCCTGGCTCGACTCGATCCGCCCCGCGATCGTGACCAGTTCTTCGGTGTTGGTGCGGTCTTTCACCAGCACCGCCATGTCGAGTGCCTGCTGGTGGTGCACGATCATGTGCTGCATGAAGGTAACATCGGACGCGGCGTAGCTGGCTTGCGCGAGTTTGGTGGCTTGCTCGGCGGTCAGCGTCTTGCTCGCCTGCCCCGGTGCGCCGGGCTGCACGATCGGCACATTCTGCGCCAAAGCGAGGCCTGAAGTGCCCAGAAGCAAAGCGGAAAGAAGCGCGCCGGACGCGTGAAAGCTGAGTGCGATGTTCATGATGCCCCTTCAAACCAAATGGTTGCCGCACAGAGTGCCGCGATCCACCCGGCAGTCAAGGGGCCGCATCACGGTGCAAGATGGGTTTCGACGAAGTTGCGATGCCGGCCGAGCAGCGGCATGCGGCGGGTCGGTCGTGCCGGGCGCACCTTTCGTCGCACCGGACGAAATGAGCCCTTGCCCCGACGAATCGCACATGCCTAAGCTATGTATTAAGCCGAGGGAAACCTTGAGGGAGTAGCTTTAGACCATGGCACGCACCCGTTTTTTCGCCATTGCCTCGGGCCTTTTTGCCGCTCTTGCAACGGCAGCCATGCCGGCCGCGGCGCAGACGGACGAGCTGCAATCGAGTTTTGACCGGGCGCTGGGCACCGAGCTGCGCGCACCCCAGAGCTTCGAGGCGCTCTATGCCTCGAGCTTCGAACAGCGCATCGCCGAACTGGCCGATCCTTCGCAGGGCCGCATCGGTGTCGCTGCGATCGATCTGGCTACCGGCGAGCAAGTGATGGTACTGGGCGACCAGCCGTTCCCCTTGGCCTCGACCAGCAAGGTCGCGGTGGCGGCGACGTTCCTTGAAATGGTCGAGCAGGGGCGGTTTTCGCTGAGCTCGGAATTTCCGCTGATGATGCCCGAGCGTTCGGCGCGCTTTTCCTCCGCCAAGGCGCCGGTGCGGCCCGGGCAATACATGCCGGCGATCGATCTGATCGAGATCATGATCACCCGTTCGAGCAATCCGGCGACCGATGCCTTGCTGGCGGCGGTGGGCGGGCCGGGGGCGGTCAACGACTGGACGCGCCGCCAGGGCATCGCCGAATTCAGCATCAACCGCGACATCGCCACGCTGGTGCGCGACGATGGCGAGCATGATCCCGCGCGCCACATTGACAAGCGCGATGCCGCCACCCCGCGCGCTATGGCGCAGCTTCTGGCCGGGCTCTATCGCGGCCAATATCTGTCGGACGAAAGCCGCCGGGTGCTGCTCGGCGCGATGAGCCGCACTGTCACCGGCAAGCGCCGCATCCCGGCGCACATCCCGCTCGAAGCGCGGGTGAGCCACAAGACTGGATCGCTCAACAACACCTCGAGCGATGTCGGTCTGATCGAATGTCCCGACGGACGGACCATCGCGGTCGCGATCTATGTTACCGGCCAGGGCACGCGGCTGGCACGCGAGGAGCGGATCGCGGCGATTGCCCGCGCGCTCTATGATGGCTTTGCGGTGCGCGCCCAGCAGCGCAATCCGGTGCGGAACTGGACTGCTGCCCCCTACAACACCGGCGGCTGAAGCCCGCCAGCTTCAAATAGAAAGGGCGGCGCCTTGCGGCACCGCCCTTCTTGTTTGACCATCACCGCACGGGGCGGCGCGATCAAATCCGATTACTCGGCAGCCTTCGCGGCTTCGTCAGCGACGGTTGCGGCAGCGTCAGCAGCAGCGTCCGCGGTCGCTTCAGCGCCTTCAACGGCGGCGTCGGCAGCAGCTTCGGCGCCTTCGACAGCGGCGTCAGCATTGGCTTCGGCGTCAGCAACCATGGCGTCGGCAGCTTCTTCGGTTTCGGTGGCGGTTTCGCCCGAGCAAGCAGCGAGGCCGAGAGCCGAGGTGGCGATGGCGGCAGCAAGAATGATCTTACGCATGGTATGAAATCCTCGTTCAGTGTGTCACGCGCTCCAAACCGGAGCGTGTCGAGACCGGTATCTGACCACCGGCTCTCATCTTAAATAGTGGCAGGATTGGGGCAATGCAACCCAATAAGGGCGCTGCGCCCTTTTTTTGCCATTATTGCGCCACAATTCGCCGCCCTGCGGTCCGGAGTAGCTTGCATCTGCGACGGGGATCGCGCCGCTAAACCGGCTACCCCGCTTGGCTCGCGGATGCTAGCAGACCGCATGGCCGATCCCCGAACACCCAGCAAGCAGCATCTCTATCTCGTCGATGGCTCGTCCTATATCTTTCGCGCCTATCACCGGCTGCCGCCGCTGACCGACCCGGAAGGCACCCCGGTCGGCGCGGTCTATGGCTACACCACGATGCTGTGGAAGCTCGCCGCCGATCTTGACGAGGCTGACGGGCCGACGCACCTCGCGGTAATCCTCGATGCCAGCGGGGTCAGCTTCCGCAACCACATTTACGAGCACTACAAGGCCAATCGTCCCGAACCGCCCGAGGATCTGGTGCCGCAATTCCCGCTGATCCGCGATGCCACGCGCGCTTTCAGCCTGCCCTGCATCGAGGTTCCCGGGCTGGAGGCGGATGACCTGATCGCCACCTATGCCCGCGAGGCGCAGCGCATGGGCTGGGACGTCACCATCGTCAGTTCCGACAAGGATCTGATGCAGTTGGTCGGCGAGGTGGACACGCTTCATGGTCCAGCGCGCGTCGATATGCTCGACACGATGAAGAACCAGCGCATCTATCTCGCCGAGGTCGAGGAGAAGTTCGGCGTCGCCCCTGAACTGGTCGGCGATGTGCTGGCGCTGATGGGCGATGCGATCGACAATGTGCCGGGCATCTATGGCATCGGCCCCAAGACGGCCTCGAAGCTTATCGCAGAACACGGCTCGCTCAGCGCGGCACTCGATTCCGCGCACGACATGAAGCCCTCCAAGCTGAAGGACCGCCTGATTGAAGGGCGGGGCGATGCCGAACTCAGCAAGGTGCTGGTGACGCTGAAAGAGGACTGCGACCTGCCGCAGCCGATTGCCGAGATGAAGCTCGGCCCCGTGCCGCCCGAGCCGCTCGCTGCTTTCCTCACCAAGCACGGCTTCACCTCGCTCTTGAAGCGGCTCGAGGCAGGTAGCGGCAGTCCGTCGCGCAAGACCGATCTCAATCCGCCCAAGTCGACCACTGCGGGTGCCACCGGGGCAGGGTACGCAGAGGATGGCAGCCGTCAGCCAATGCCCGAAATGCCGCGCATCGATCACACCGCCTACGCCGCGGTGCAGACCATGGCACAGCTCGAAGACTGGATCGCCCGCGCCCGCGCCGCGCGGCTGGTAGCGGTCGATACCGAGACCACTTCGCTCGATTCCGTCCGCGCCGATCTGGTCGGTGTGAGCCTCGCATTGGGGCCGAATCACGCCTGCTACATCCCGCTTGCCCACGGCGGGGACGATATGTTCGCGCAGAAGCCCGAGCAGGTGGCCATGAACGCGGCGCTCGCTGCGCTGAAGCCGCTGCTGGAAGACGATGCGGTCCTCAAGGTGTTCCAGAACGGCAAGTATGATATGAATGTGCTGGCCAAGGTCGGCATCAACGTCGCGCCGATCGACGACACGATGCTGATCAGCTTCGATCTTGATGCCGGGCGCGGCGAGGACGGCATGGGCGGCGGCCACGGGATGGACGAGCTCGCCCAGCGCCACTTGGGCCACACCCCGATCGTGTTCAAGGACGTCTGCGGCACTGGCAAGAAGGCGATCCTGTTCAGCGAAGTCCCGATTGACCGCGCCACCGCCTATGCCGCCGAGGATGCCGACGTCACCTGGCGGCTCTACCGCGCGCTCAAGCCGCGCCTCGCCAGCGAGGGCGGCACGCGCATCTATGAGCGGGTCGACCGTCCGCTGATCCCGGTGGTGGCCGCGATGGAGCGCGAAGGCATCCGAGTGGACCGCGCGCGGCTGGCGAAGCTGTCGGAAGAATTCGCCATCGAAATCGCGCGGCTGGAGGGAGAAATCCACGCGGTGGCCGGACAGGAATTCACCGTGGGCAGCCCCAAGCAGCTCGGCGACATCCTGTTCGACAAGCTCGGCTACAAGGGCGGCAAGAAGGGTAAGAGCGGGCAGTATTCGACCGACGTCTCGGTGCTCGAAAAGCTCGCAGCCGAAGGCGCGCCGATCGCGCGGCTGGTGCTCGAATGGCGCCAACTGGCGAAATTGAAATCGACCTATACCGATGCCCTGCAGGCCGCGATCAATCCGGTGACGGGCCGCGTCCACACCAGCTACAGCCTTGTGGGCGCGCAGACCGGACGGCTCTCGTCAACCGATCCCAACCTCCAGAATATACCGGTGCGCACCGCGATCGGCCGCCAGATCCGCGAGGCCTTCGTGCCCGAACCCGGCTACGTGCTGCTCGCCGCCGACTATTCGCAGATCGAACTGCGGCTGGCGGCGCATATGGCCGGGGTCGATACGCTCAAGGAAGCCTTCGCCAATGGCGAGGACATCCACGCCCGCACCGCCAAGGAGATGTTCGGCGAAGTCACCCGCGACACCCGCGCGCGCGCCAAAACGATCAACTTCGCGATCCTCTACGGCATCAGCCGTTGGGGCCTCGCCACCCGGCTGGAGGTGCCGCCGGAAGAGTCGCAGGCGATGATCGACACCTATTTCCAGCGCTTCCCGGGCATTCAGCGCTACATCCTCGAAACGCTCGAATCTGTGCGGGCCAAGGGCTATTCCGAGACCTTGTTCGGCCGCAAGACCTGGTTCCCGCGGATCAATTCGAAGAACCAGGCCGAACGGCAGGGGAGTGAGCGCGCCGCGATCAACGCCCCGATCCAGGGCACCAGCGCCGACATCATCAAGCGCGCGATGGTGCGGATGTTGCCTTCGCTGGCGGATGCCGGGCTGCACGATGTGCGGATGCTGCTGCAGGTGCACGACGAACTGGTGTTCGAGCTGCCCGAGGAACGCGTGGAAGCTGCCACCCCGATCATCCGGCAGGTTATGGCCGAAGCCGCACTGCCGGCGGTCGAACTGAGCGTGCCGCTCGGCGTTGATATTGGCACTGGCGCGTCATGGGATGCGGCGCACTAGGCGGGAAATTCGTCCCGCCTAATCGTGCTTCTTCTCGCGTGTCGGGGTGAGGGCTTCGGGCGAAATGAAACCGATCGGCTGCACCGCTGCGGCGCGCTTCTTCAGCTCGCCGCGCATCTTCAGATATTCGGCCTCCATTTCGGGCGTCACCGTCGCGCGTGAATCGTTCAGCGCCGACTCGAAGTCCTGCGCCGCGACCGTCGTGACATCGCCCCCGACCCGCCGCAGCGCGGCAAGCCCGGCGCGGCGCACCAGATCCTCCAGATCCGCCCCCGTGAAGCGTTCGGTCTTGCCGGCCAGCGCCGGCAGATCGACGTCGTCCGCCAATGGCATCTTAGCGGTGTGGATGCCGAGAATATGCGCGCGTCCTGCCTTGTCGGGGGTGCCGACATAAACCAGCTCGTCGAACCGGCCGGGGCGCAGCAACGCCGGGTCGACCAGCGCCGGACGGTTGGTCGCGCCGATCACCACCACCGACTGCAATTCCTCCAGCCCGTCCATTTCGGCAAGGATCGTGTTGACCACGCGGCCCGTGACTTGCGGTTCGCCCTGGCCTGAGCCGCGCGCCGGCACAAGGCTGTCGATCTCGTCGATGAACAGCACGCAGGGCGCCACCGCACGCGCCCGGGCGAAGAGTTTGGCGATCTGCTGCTCGCTCTCGCCATACCATTTGGACAGCAGATCCGAGCTCTTCATCGAGATGAAGTTTGCCTCGGCCTCTTTCGCCACCGCCTTCGCCAGTAGGGTCTTGCCGGTGCCGGGCGGGCCGTAGAGCAGGAAGCCCTTGGCCGGGCGGATGCCGAGCCGGCGGAAGGCTTCGGGGCTCTTGAGCGGGAGCTCGATGCCCTCCCTGAGCTTGTCGATCGCCTCGCTGGCGCCGCCGATATCGTCCCAGCCTATATTGGGCACCTGGACCATCACCTCGCGCATCGCCGAGGGCTGGACGCGTTTGAGCGCAGCGAGGAAATCGTCGCGGGTGACGCACAGGTCTTCGAGCACGTCTTGCGGGATCGTGCGCTCGTCGAGATCGAGCCGCGGCATGATCCGCCGCACCGCCTCGATCGCGGCCTCACGGGTAAGGGCGGCAATATCCGCGCCGACAAAGCCATGGGTGACGCGGGCGAGTTCGTTCAGATCGACTTCGGCCTCCAGCGGCATCCCGCGGGTGTGGATGCTGAGGATTTCGCGCCGCCCGCGCTCGTCGGGCACGCCGATCACGATCTCGCGGTCAAACCGGCCCGGACGGCGCAGCGCCTCGTCGATCGCATCGGGGCGGTTGGTGGCGGCGATGACCACAAGGTTGGCGCGCTTCTCCAGCCCGTCCATCAGCGTCAGCAGCTGAGCAACCAGCCGCTTCTCTGCCTCGCCCATCACCTGCGTTCGCTTGGGCGCGATCGAATCGATCTCGTCGATAAAGATGATCGCGGGCGCAGCGCGGCTGGCTTCCTCGAACACTTCGCGCAGCCGCTTTTCGCTTTCGCCATAGCCCGAGCCCATGATTTCCGGACCGTTGATGGTGAAGAACTCTGCGTCGCTCTCGTTCGCCACGGCCTGCGCGAGCCGGGTCTTGCCCGTGCCTGGCGGGCCGTGGAGCAAGACGCCCTTGGGCGGCTCGACGCCGAGGCGGATGAACAGTTCGGGATAGCGTAGCGGCAGCTCGACCATTTCGCGCAGCGCCCGGATGGTGTCCTCCATCCCGCCGACATCATCGTAATTGACCACGGCGCGGCCATCGCGCGGTTCCTCGAATTCGGCGCGCAGCTCGACTTCGGTGTTCTCGTCGATGTGGACGATGCCCTTGGGCGTGGTGGCGGCGACGGTGAGGCGGATCTGGGTGAGCGCATAGGCCGGTGCGCGCAGCAGTTGGCGCACGTCGGAGGGCATGTTCTGCACCGGTTGCTGGCCGGTGGTGGCGACCAGATCGCCGGCCATCAGCGGACGGCGGAAGAAATTGCGCTTCAAGGCCTGGGTCGGCCCCTGGAGCCGCATCTCGCGCTGGGCGGGGGCGAACACCACGCGGGTGGCGGGGCGCGACTGGCCCGGCGCAATCTCCACATGCTCGCCCGAGCCGGACTCGGCATTGCCGCGCTGGAGCCCATCGAGACGCACCACGTCGAGTGCGTCATCCTCGGGGTAAGCCGCCATCGCGATCGCGGCGGTGGTGCGCTTGCCGACGATCTCGACCACGTCGCCCTCGGTGATGCCGAGCTTCTGGAAGGCGGAGCGCGGCATCCGCGCGATGCCCTGACCGGATTCCTCCTGCCGGGCGGGCGCGACCTGTAACCGGACGGTGCGGGCGGGCGCGGCGGTTTCTGCTTCGGCCATGGGAAGTCCTGCGTTTACCTGGTGATCTTGAAACTCGCAGGTCTAGCTAAGCACGGCCACGGGCGATTGCAATCAAGCAGGACTGCGCACCGCCGCAGCGCGCGCTTGGGCGAGCCGGGAAAAAGCTCGGCGCGCGACCCGTTTGTGCCGGGCAGAAAAAAGCCCGGCGCTGAGGCCGGGCTGAAAAGTTTGGGAGAGTATGCCTGAAAGGCCCTTCGCGTTTGCAGCAGATTCGCTCTTTGTGCAAGTGCGTAAGGCGCGTAAAAAGGTGTAAAAATAGCAACATTTGATCGGAAATTGTTCAATTTATGGCAAAGATTGCAAAAAAACTGCCTTACAAAGCGGCATTCGCTCGTTTCTTGAGCAAAATTTGCCCAAAAAAGCGTTTTGCAATGCAACATGAATAGGCATTCAACTCTGTCCGCCAGCGGGCGTGACAGCGCCGCTTGAACGCACTAATCACCCTCGGGAAAACCCGCAGGGGAGAGGCCCCTGCAAAACCGCAATGCCAACCCGTAACCAAGGCAATCAGGCCCGATGACCAAGCTCTATCCCGATGCCGCCAGCGCGCTCAACGGCGTGTTGAAGAATGACCTGCTGATCGCCGCCGGCGGTTTCGGTCTGTGCGGCGTTCCCGAGCGGTTGCTAGACGCGATTCGCGACAGCAGCGTGACGGGGCTGACCTTCGCCAGCAACAATGCCGGGATCGACAACGAGGGCATCGGCAAGCTGCTGCGCACCCGGCAGGTGAAGAAGATGATCAGCTCCTATGTCGGCGAGAACAAGGAGTTCGAGCGGCAATATCTGTCGGGCGAGCTCGAAGTCGAGTTCTGCCCGC
>JBKDUW010000060.1:0-3357 GCA_046339235.1 Erythrobacteraceae bacterium
GGCACCAGCCGGTCGGCCTGCACCAGCAGATCGATCGCCGCGCCTTGCGGCAGCTCGCCGATCAGGCTGGCAAAGGGCCAAAGGCCGAAGGGGGTGTCCAGCCCTTCAGCGGACGGGCCGCCGGCAATCACCTGCGCGCCGCTGAAGATCGCGCCAACCGAGGCCGTCGCCGGCGCATGGTGCAATTCCTCAGGGCTACCGAACTGGATGATCCGCCCGCTCTCCATCACCGCGATCCGGTCGGCAATGTCGAGCGCCTCGGCCGGATCATGGGTGACCAGCACCACGGTCGCCCCCGCCTCGCGCAGCAGGATGCGGCAATCGCGGCGAAGCTTGCGGCGCAGCACGATGTCGACGCTGGCGAAGGGTTCGTCCATCAGCAGCACGTGCGGCTGCGGTGCCATCGCCCGGGCGAGCGCGGCGCGCTGTTGCTGCCCGCCCGAAAGCTCGTGCGGGTAGCGCGCGCCCATGCCCGCAAGGCCCACCTGCGCCAGCCAGCTTTCGGCCTCGCCCCGTAGCGCCTTGGGCAAGCCGAAGGCGACATTGGCAGCAAGCGTCATATGCGGGAACAGCGCGCCATCCTGAAACACCAGCCCCACCGGGCGCGCTTCGGGCGGAGGGCTGCGATGCGCGTCCGCCAGCAGATCGCCGCCGAGCAGGATCTCGCCCTGCTGCACCCTGAGCAAGCCCGCCGCCAGCCCGAGCAGTGTTGACTTCCCGCAGCCCGACGCGCCAAGCAGGCACGTGATCTCTCCCGTCGGCGCGCTGAAGCTGATGTCCTCCAGCGCCCAGACCTGACCGTATGCATGGGCAATATGACGAAATTCGAGGCTCAATGTTCGATCCTGCAACCGCGGCGCGGGAATTGCCGGTGAGACGCCTTAGGCAATTTGCGGCGGGAGAGGCAAGCGCCGGCTCGGGCGCCGGCTCGGGCGCCGGCTCGGGCGCAGGCTCGGGCGGGCAAACTCCCTGGAGCCTCGCCGCGCTCGCAATTGCCGCGCTGGCGGGCCTGCCGATTGCCGCAATCTTGTGGTCCGCGCTCGCAGGAGAGCGCGCGGCGCTGGCCGATCTGGCACACACGGTGCTGCCGACCTACATCGCCAACACGCTGCTGTTGATGCTGCTGGCGGGCGGGTTTGCCGCAGTTACCGGCACCGGCTGCGCGTGGCTGATCACCGCCACCCGCTTTCCCGGCCGCGGTGTGCTGAGCTGGGCGCTGGTGCTGCCGCTCGCGGTGCCCGCCTATATCGCTGCCTATATCTATGCCGATCTGCTCGATTTTGCCGGGCCGGTGCAGAGCGCCTTGCGGGCAGCGACCGGCTGGGGGCCGCAGGATTATGCCCTGCCGCAGATTCGCTCATTGGGCGGGGGCGCGCTGGTGCTGGGGCTGGTGCTTTATCCTTACGTCTATCTGCTCGCGCGCACCGCCTTTGCCACCCAGAGCCTGACCCAGTTCCGCGCCGCGCGCAGCCTTGGCGCGGGGCCCGCGCGCGCGTTCCGCTCGGTCGCCCTGCCCGCCGCGCGCCCCGCGATTGCGGGCGGCCTTGCGCTGGTGCTGATGGAGGTGCTCGCCGACTTCGGCGTCGCCGAATATTTCGCCATCCCCACCTTCTCGACCGGCATCTTCCGCAGCTGGCTGGCGATGGGGGACAAGCCTGCCGCGCTCAAGCTGGCGGCGGTGATGCTGCTGTTCGTCATCGCGCTGGTCGCGATCGAGGCGGCCACCCGGCAGGGCCGCAGCGACAGCCTCGACGGGCTGGCAATGCGCGCGGGCGAGGAGCCGCTGGTGGCGCTCTCGCCATTGGGCAAGGCGCTGGCGCTGCTCGCCTGCCTGGTGCCGATGCTGCTCGGCTTCGTGCTGCCGGCGGGCTATCTGGCGATGATGGCGCTCACCGACACGGCGCAGGCCGCCGCGGGCGATCTGGCGACCTATGCGCGCGGCAGCCTGTGGCTCGGCCTTGCCACGGCGAGCCTGTGCCTTGTCACCGCGCTGCTGCTCGCCTTTGCCCGCGCGCGTTCGGGCGGCGGCCAAGGTATGGGGCTGACGGCGGGCGCGATTAGGCTCGCGACCTTGGGCTACGCGCTCCCCGGCGCGCTGCTCGCGGTGGGTCTGCTCGCCCCGCTCGGCATCCTCGACCAGAGCCTCACCCGCTTTGCCCGCGCTAGTCTGGGCTGGAGCGGCGGGCTGCTGCTGACAGGGACAAGTGCGATCCTGGTCTATGCGCTCTCGGTGCGGTTCCTGACGGTCGCCTATAACAGCGTTAGCGGGGGCCTTGCGCGGATCCCGCCGAGGCTCGATTGGGCGGCGCGCTCGCTCGGCGCCGGGCCGGGGCGCGTGCTGGCGCGGATCTATGCCCCGCTGCTCGCCCCGAACCTCGCGGGCGCCGCCGCGCTGGTGTTCATCGACACCTTGCGCGAATTGCCCGCGACGCTGATCCTGCGCCCCTTTAACCTCGAAACGCTGGCGACCCGCACCTATCGCCTAGCCAGCGACGAGCGGCTGGTGGAGGCCGCGATCCCCGCGCTGATCCTGCTTGCGGCCGGGCTGCTGCCGGTGCTGCTGCTGAACCGTCTCGGCAAACGATAAGCGACAAAGTGTAACGCCCGCTTGTCAGGTGGGCTTGTCCAAAGCTGCCCGAACGTCCACAAGACTCCCCCTATGGCACGCTTCCCTTTCTCCGCAATCGTCGGTCAGGACGAGATGAAACTCGCGCTGCTGATCGCCGCTGTCGACCCCAGCATTGGCGGGGTGATGGTGTTCGGCGATCGCGGCACCGGCAAGTCCACCGCCGCGCGCGCGCTTGCCAGTCTGCTCCCGCCGATCATGGCGGCAGACGGCTGCCCCTATGGCGCATCGCAAGAGGATCAGGCGCGCTATCCCGATGTCTGCGGCACCGGCAAGATGGTGAAACGCGCGGTGCCCTTCGTCGATATGCCGCTGGGCGCGACTGAGGACCGCGTGATCGGTAGCCTCGATCTCGAACGCGCGCTGCGCTCGGGCGAGAAGGCGTTCGAGCCCGGCCTGCTAGCCAAGGCCCACCGCGGGTTTCTCTATATCGACGAGATCAACCTGCTCGAAGATCACTTGGTCGATCTGCTGCTCGATGTGGCGGCCTCGGGCGAGAATGTGGTCGAGCGCGAAGGCCTCTCGGTGCGCCACCCGGCCAAGTTCGTGCTGATCGGCAGCGGCAACCCCGAAGAAGGCGAATTGCGCCCCCAGCTGCTCGACCGTTTCGGGCTTTCGGTCGAAGTGCGCAGCCCCAAGGATATCGAAGTCCGCATCGAAATCATGCGACTGGTGGCGGCGAACGAGGCTGACCCGGAAGCTTTCGCCGCCCGCTTTGCCGAGGCCGACGC
>JBKDUW010000061.1:0-3689 GCA_046339235.1 Erythrobacteraceae bacterium
GGCTGCTTTGTCAATGCAAAATCAGACGCGCTGCTCTCAGATCCGTCCGCTTATCGGCACCGTCAGCAGACGCCCGGACCAACCCAGAAGCGAAAACCCCATAGCTCAGCGCATGCGGCCCGCGGGTTCGGGCACCGTCGACTTTCCGACGCCCCTCGGCGTCCGAAACTCTAAACGCAAGCGGTCTTAATGCCCGAGCCAGAAAGCGGACCTTTGCCAGGCTGTCCGCAACCGGCCCCCACGAGAGGTTCTATCCACGAAAAGCCTAAAGCGGTCGACCAGGCTGGCGATTGCCGTCCGGACGGACAGGCCATGCGCGCCAAGAATTGCGCGCCAATACCTCCACCTCGGTTTCTCTAACTGCACATTGGGTGGAATATCGCCCACGAACTTCCGGACCATCTATCGGCCCAAAACGCTGTAAACGCAGACTATTGTGAACCCGAACTGCCGAGGGCGAGGTTCGGGTGTTCAGAGACAAAAGGCGTTCAGAGACCGCTTTGGACGTGTCCCCCAGTCTCCAAGGTTCGGACGGCATCTGGAAAATGGCGCGACTACTGGGGGCTTTGCGCGCCTGCGGTCGCCCGATTGCAGTTTCGCGACAGGGAAGTGGCGGTGGGAGAGAGCTTGCGGACGAACTCTCTCATCGAAGGGCATCTAAACAGGCTGTGAGCCTGCGAAAATTTGCGGTCGGCAATTGAGGAAAGGCAATCGCAAGAGGCCTATGCGGCCTCCTTCCGATGTACCCTCTGCTTCAGAACTGAGAGGCCGGACGGATCCCTGTCGAGCAGTAGCAGGGCACTCATCACCGCATGGCTGACAACCACGTCGCCGCTCTCGTACTTCTGGAAGGCGTTGGGCCCACCACCGATCAGACGGCCAGCATCCTTCTGGGTGAGATGCAGGCGCTTCCTGATCCGACGCACCGCCTCGGGATCGAGCAAGCCCTCCACCTGGGCCTTGAGCCGGTTCAGAGCCCGATCGGAAACCTTCATGTCGTCACCGGTGTGAATGCTCTCGTCGCTTGCATCACAATACCAGCCGGGCATGTCGAAGGTGGATTCGTGCCCCTTGTAGGTGATGGTCATCGGCCGAACGTCACGGAACATCGGTTGGCCCGTTTCCGGGCAGGTGGGGTTAGTCATTGCCCTTCTCCTTGAACGACAGAAGCAAAAACTCAGTCACTGCATCGGCCGTGAATTTGACGTACAAAGCCCCCTGTTCCGAGGGAACGTGGTAGACATCCTGCCAGACCCGATGATCAGCAAAGGATGTCATGGACTTATAAAAATGGCGTCGCTCGATCGTCTGAATGGTTGCAACGATCTCGTTTCGGCCAAACCAAGCGAAGCCGCTCCTTTCAGAGCGGAACCTGTGACATTGAGCTTCTCGACCGTTGAAAAAACGGCTTTGACCGCTTCAATGTCATAGGTCGGCTTTCGCTTCTCGGTCATCATCCTTTATAACACCACTGTGGTGTTTTTTCAAGAGGACCGATTCCGTCAGCCCGCCGGCGGTCGCGCACGTCTAAGTTGGCCGGCTTGCCACGTAGAATCCGCGCCGATGGCGGCCCAGATATCGTATCAGCCCTCTGTCCTTCAGGCTGGCAATGTCGCGTTTAGCGGTACGGCTGCTGACCTGCCAGTGCACGACAATGTCTTCAAACGTACTGTCCGTGTTGCCTCACGCAAGAATGTTCCCGAACAGCCGGTCGTTGCCTCACGTAAAATGCTCCCTACTCCACCTCGAGCATGATGGCTATTCCGGGCTGACGGGTTGGCGTGGAGCCGAGCCGTAGGCGAGGCGGAGTGGCACCCCGTCAGGCGACATCTGTTTTGGTCGCCGCGCCTGCAGTGCCCTCGCTGGCTACCGCAGAGTTGCTGCTGAACACCAGGGCGCGGGCCTGTTCAGAACGCCAGCCTTTGAGCCGGCGCTGTACCGTCCGCAGCAAATTTTCCGGGTAATCGTCCGGCGCGTCGGCCTGGAGTTTTTCCAGCAACTCGCGCCCAGAGCGCCAGGGTTCTTCCATGAACCAGGTCTTCAACTGATCTGTAACCTCGACCAGTGGGTCTGGTCGGCGACGCCCGCGCTTTTGTGGCGGCTTATCAGTAGCCGTGGGCCGTGCCTCGCCATCCTGCCACAACGTCTTCAGACTTGATAAGAACGCATCCAGTGATGGTTGTGCCCCCTCCGCCGTTGCCGCAGGGGCAACCGTATCAGCCAAGACTACCAGTTTCTGCTGGGCTGCCCTGATGTCTCGCAATAATCGAACCGGGTCCAGCTTGGCGGCTGTCTCCTGTAATTGTTGACGTGTTTGCTCGCTGGTTCGAGGCTCGTCCAGCAAGCGCTGATAAGGCGTCGCCGGGGCGTGGTAACGCTTGTACACTTTGGCGCCGTCCCGCTGCTTCTCGGCCAGTTTGAACGAAGGCTGGAAGAAGTTCACAAACAAGCGGGATGTGGCGTACAGTTCTCCCAGCACCCTTGCCGTTTCCAGCCCTTCGAACCGGCGGTAGCCCACAAGGCGACGCACCACAGAGCCGTTCTTCTGCTCGACCCAAGCCTGATCATTCTTCCGGTAGGGTCGGCACCGAGTAAAGGCCACCCCCGTTGCGGCGCAGTAATCGCGCAACGTCTCGTTGATAAACACGCTGTCGTTGTCAGAATCGAACCCCAGTAAGGGGAATGGCATCAACTTGCGCACCTCCGAGAGGACCGCCACCAGCAGCGTCTGTTCGCGAACCAGGAGCGGTGCACATTCGGTCCAGCCTGTCGCAACATCAGTCAGAGTCAGCGTCCACGCCCAGCTGCCCTTCGCCACCGGACCGCTATGCGACACAAGGTCTGCCTCCATATGACCGGGGGCCGGGTCCTCCCAATCAGTGAAGGTCCGAACCGGGACGCTGCGTCTCAAGGCGGTTGCTGCCACACCGCGCCGCCGCGCCTTCGGGCTGGCTTCTCGAACGGTTCGCAACGCCCGGTCGATCGTCGCCGCAATCATCTGCAACAACTTCGCCTTGATCGCCGGATCCAGATCAAGATGGCCATGGTTTTCCATAGACCCGATCAAAATCGGTATAAGCGGTCGCTCGCTTCCCACACATGATCAAAGCAGTCTGCACTGCCTCGGTGTAAATCCTGCGCTCCGGACGCACCGTTGATCGCGGCGGCGGCTTTTGCCGTAAAATCCGCATCGCATGCTTGCGGTGTAAACCCGTGACCGCAACAAACTCGTCCAAAATCCTGCTCTTGCCGGCGCGGTCGGCCGCGCAATACCGCTCGCCAACCGCCTCAACCAATTCTCTCCGCATCGCCATGCTGACTTTCCTCATCTTCGCCTCCCAGCCATCGCCGGGAGCATTTTAAATGAGGCAACACCACAACACTCGGGAGCATTTCAGGTGAGGCAATGCGACTTTACAGCGGATTGTCGACAATCTGTGGCGCTCTACTCGCGGACAGCCGTCTTATACAGGGCATCAACAAGCGCGAGGTTGCGCGGGTCGCCGATGAGATCGGAGCCCATCCGGTTCATGGTGTAGGCCACGGCCCAGCCCCGCTCGGGATCGGCGAAACCGAACGAGCCGCCCCAGCCCGAATGGCCGAAAGCGCTGTCGTTGGGACCGTAGGCTCCGTTGGAGTTGCGAAGGAACCCGCAAGCCCAGCGCGCTGGCTCGCCCAGCACGCTGTCG
>JBKDUW010000062.1:0-6874 GCA_046339235.1 Erythrobacteraceae bacterium
CAGGCCAATCGCCCAAAGCATAGGCCGTGATAACCCCGCCATTGGCCTGCACAAGCAGCGTCAACGCGCACACAAGCATCGCCGCGCAGGAAGCAAAGCCCACGCCAACCGCCCAGCCCGGATGGCGCCGCATCAGCAGCAACGTGAGCGGAGCAGCCAGCGCCGGAATTGCAATCGGCAGGATCGGGAGGTGATCGGCAAAGGTCATTCGCCGGTCTCTTCCGCGCCATCGGTCGGCACCGCATCGCCATCGACATGATCGCTGCCGGTCTCGAGGAAGCTCCTGAGGGCGACGATCACGACAAAGGCGGTCATTCCAAAGGTGATCACGATTGCGGTCAGCACCAGCGCCTGCGGCAGCGGATCGGTGTAGTCCGCCACCGACTTGTCCCAGATCGGCGGGCGGTTCAGCACCAGCCGTCCCGAGGCGAACAGGAACAGGTTGACCGCGTAGGAGATCAGCGTGAGGCCGAGCACCACCTGGAAGGTGCGCGCGCGTAAGGCGAGGTAGATGCCGCCTGCCACCAGCACGCCGATGCTGCTCGCCACGAGGAATTCGTAGGTCATGCCTCGCCCCCCTCATGACTGCGCGCATGGGCGCGGGCTGCGCGCTGGGCGATGTGGCTCAATTGCGCCAGCGCCAGCATCACCGCGCCCAACACCGTGAGGAACACCCCGGTATCGAACAGCATCGCGCTCGCCAGCTCGAACTTGCCAATCAGCGGCAAGCTGAAATAGTCGAACCACGAGGTCAGGAACGGCGCGCCGAACGCTGCCGCCCCCAGCCCGGTCGCCATCGCCAGCAGCACGCCCCATGCTATCATCTGGTGCTCGCCGAAGCGCCGCCGCCGGTCGCTCCAGTCAAAACCCGCGGCGAGATATTGCAGCAGGAACGCGATCCCCACCACCAGCGCGGCGATGAAGCCGCCGCCCGGCTGGTTGTGGCCGCGCAGGAACAGGTATATCCCCACCGTCAGCGTCAGCGGCAGCGCGATGCGGCTTGCCACCACAAGCATCATCGGATGGCGCTCGGACGAATGCGGCATATCCTCCTGCCAGCGCGCCAGCCGCGCGCCCGCACTGCCGCGCGCGGCACTATCGAGCAGCGCGAAGATGCCGAGGCCCGCAATCCCCAGCACGATGATCTCGCCCAGCGTATCGAAAGCGCGGAAATCGACGAGGATGACATTGACGACATTGGTGCCGCCCCCGCCCGGCTTGGCATTGGCGAGGTGAAAGGCAGAAATGCTCGCGCCTGGATCACGCGTCAGCATCGCCCAGGCCAGCCCGCCAACGAGAGCGCCGCCGGTGATCGCCAGCGCCGCGTCGCGCCATTTGCGAAGGTCGCTCGACAGCGGCGGCGGGCGCTTGGGCAGCAGATTGAGCGCGAGCAGCAGCAGCAGCACGGTCACCACCTCGACCGCAATCTGCGTCAGCGCCAGATCGGGCGCGGAAAAGCGCACGAAGGCGAGGCTGACCATAAGCCCGATCACGCTGAGATAGATCAGCACGCGCAAACGCTGGCGCGCATCCTTGACCACCGCAAGCGTCGCCGCGATCAGCAACGCCCAGGCGATAATCCCCGCAGGCGAGGCCGGGATGCCGGGGCGCGTGCCGGTCAGCACCCCGCCGCCCCTCAGCGCGCCCTCGATCACCAGCACCACCACCACCGCGAAGCTCGCCAGCAGCATCCGCTGGAGCGAAGGCGTGTGCAGCGCAACCATCGCTTTCCTCACCCACCTGTCGGCGAAGCCCAGTGCCGCATCGAACATCGCCTTGGCATCAAGATGGGCTGCGCGCTCCCAAGCGGCAAGCAGGCCTGCGTGTCGCCACAACAGCAGCGCACCGCCTGCGACCGCGATCAAACTCAGGATCAGCGCGAAATTGACCCCGTGCCACAGCGCAAGGTCTAACTCGGGCGCGGGCGCGCCTGTCACCGCCGCCGTCATCGCGCCCACCAGCGGGGCGGCGAGCATCATCGGCACAAGGCCGAGCAGCACGGCCAGCGCGGCGAGAAGCGCGGAGGGCGCCCACATGCCGATGCCCGGATCATGCGCGCGCGCAAAGGCTTGCGCGTCGCGCGGCTGCCCGAAGAACAGATGCACCGCCAGCCGCAGCGAATAGCCGACCGAGATCGCCGCGCCGATGGTCGCCAGCACCGGCACCAGCCACGGCAGGCCGAACAACGCCATATGCGTCGTCTCGTCGAGCATCATCTCCTTGGAGATGAACCCGCCCAGCGGCGGCAGCCCTGCCATCGAGGCGGCCGCCAGCGTCGCGATAACCGCCGTCACCGGCATCACCTTGGCAAGCCCGCCCAGCCTGCGGATATCGCGCGTGCCCGTCTCGTGATCGACAATTCCCGCCGCCATGAACAGCGCCGCCTTGAAGGCCGCGTGGTTCAAGATGTGCAGCACCGCCGCCAGCGCCGCGAGCTTGAGCGAGAAGCCCAGCAGCATCACCAGCAGCCCGAGCTGGCTTATGGTCGAATAGGCGAGGATGCTTTTGAGATCATGCCGGAACAGCGCCACACCTGCGCCGAACACCATCGTTGTAAGGCCGACACTGGTGACGATTGTCGTGTAAGCCTCGGTCCCCGCCAGCACCGGCCACAGCCGCGCAAGCAGGAACACGCCGGCCTTCACCATCGTCGCCGAGTGGAGATAGGCGCTCACCGGGGTCGGCGCGGCCATCGCGTGGGGTAGCCAGAAATGGAACGGGAACTGCGCCGATTTGGTGAAGCAGCCGATGAGGATCAGCGCGAGGGTCACCGGATAGAGCGGCGAGGCCTGCACCACCGCGCCGCGCGCAAGGATCACCGCCAGGTCGAACGATCCAGCCACCTGCCCCAGCAGCACCAGCCCGCCGATCAGTGCAAGGCCCCCGCCGCCT
This sequence comes from Erythrobacteraceae bacterium, assembly GCA_046339235.1. Taxonomy (GTDB): domain Bacteria; phylum Pseudomonadota; class Alphaproteobacteria; order Sphingomonadales; family Sphingomonadaceae; genus Erythrobacter. The sequence goes on from JBKDUW010000062.1 coordinate 2,893, forward strand.
GTCACCGCCAGCGCCATGCGCGCGCCCTGCCGGGCTTCGGCCTTGTGCTGCCAGAAGCCAATCAGCAGGAAGGACGAAAGGCTCGTCAGTTCCCAGAAGATCAGCAGCAGCAGCACATTGCCCGCCAGCACGATCCCCAGCATCGCGCCCTGAAACAGCATCAGGCTGGCAAAGAACCGCCCCGTTGCCTCGCCCTCATAAAGGTAGAAATGGGCGAATATCACCACGAGCAGACCGATCCCGAGGATCAGGCCGGCAAACATCAGCCCGAGGCCGTCGACCATCAGCGTCAGATCAAGCCCGAGCGCCGGAACCCAGCTGATTGTGGCAGACGGCACCGCGCCGCCGATCACCGGCCCTGCAAGGCCCGCCAGCAGCGCCAGCCCGCCCGCGCTCGCCGCTGCTGCCACGCCTGCGTGCACTGCGCGCGAGGCACCCGCCGCCAGCGCGATCACCAGCGCGGCGAGGAAGGGCAGCGCCACCAGCGTATAGAGCGTCAGGGCCATGGCCATAGGTGGTTCCGGTGGCTCCTCTGCCGAAAGTCGCTTTGCAATAGCACCGCTTGTGCGTCAGTCGCCTTCGAATTCCATCAGCGCGCGCACTTCGATGCCGGCTTCGCGCAAGCGCGCCGCGCCGCCGAGATCGGGCAGATCGATCACAAACAGCGCGTGACTGATCTCCGCTCCGGCGCGGCGCAGCAGTTCGGCCGAGGCCAACGCGGTGCCGCCGGTGGCGATCAGATCATCGACGATCACGACCTTCTGCCCCGGCAGAATCGCGGTCGGGTCCATCTCCAGCCGGTCGGTGCCGTATTCGAGCGCATAGTCGATGCCGATGGTTGCGATCGGCAGCTTGCCCGGCTTGCGCACCGGCACGAAACCAACCCCGAGCTGCACCGCGACGGCCGCGCCGAAGATAAATCCGCGCGCCTCCATCCCGGCGACCTTTTGCGCGCCGGCTGCATCCGCCAGCTCTGCGAGGTGATGCACGCTCGCCGCCATGCCCTGATGGTGGCCGATCAGCGTGGTGATATCGCGGAACTGGATGCCGGTATGCGGGAAATCCGGCACCGTGCGCACCAGCGCCTTCAATTCTTCGCGGGAGAGGTGCGGCGGTGTCATGTCGGAAAAAAGCCCCTTTCGCCGCCCTGAATGCACAAGCGCCCCGCCATCCGCAAGGGATGACGGGGCGCCGGTACCGAATGTTCAGGGGCTGAAGAAGAAGCTTACTTCTTCTTCGGCTTCATCCCCGCCCAGATCTGCTTGTAGCTCAGGAACGCCAGCGCGGTTGCGAACAGCAGGAAGCCGATCACGAACCAGCCGGTCTGCTTGCGCGCCACCAGCGAAGGCTCGGCGGTCCAGGTCAGGAAGGCGGCGACGTCTTCGGCCATCTGCGGGATGGTCGAGGCGGTGCCGTCGGCATAGGTGACCTGCCCGTCGATCGCGAGCGGCGGGGCCATCGCAATGTTCACGTTGGGGAAGTGCTTGTTGAAATAGAGGCCCGCGGGCGTCTCGAAACCGACCTTGGCCGCCTTGGCCGGATCGGCTTCGCCATAACCGGTCAGCAGCGAATAGACATAGTTCGAGCCATCATGGCGCGCCTTGGTCATCAGCGAGAGATCGGGCGGGATCGCGTTGTTGTTGGCAGCAGCGGCCGCGATGGCGTTGGGGAACGGCATCGGGAAGTAATCGGTCGGGTCGCCCGGGCGGGTGTTCACCTCGCCGGTGTTCGGATCGATACCCGGGACGGTCCAGCTGGCCGCTTCGGCGTCAACCTCGGCTTCGGTGTAACCGAGCTGCTGAAGGTTGCGGAAGGCGACGAACTTGAGGCTGTGACAGGCCGAGCAGACTTCCTTGTAGACCTGATAGCCGCGCTGCAACTGCGCCACGTCCCACTTGCCCATCGGGCCGTCGAACGAGAAACCGCCTGCCGGGCCATGGCCGTGTTCGTAGAAGGCATAGGACGGCGGCTTTTCCGCCGGGGGGCCAAAGACGAAGTTGTAAACACCGGGTACCAGCGACCACAGCACCAGCACCAGCGTGATGCCGAGGCCTGCAATGATGCCTCCGAGACGAATAGACATGACCGAACTCTTTCTCGTTATCGGGTCAGAATACGTGAAACCTGCGGCCTGCCGATTACTCGGCCGGCTGCAGCGAACCATCGGGCAGCGCGCCGGTATCGCCACCAGCGGCGGTTCCGGTACGCGGCGCTTCGGCCGGTGCATCCTTGCCGAGCACCGCTTCGGTGATCGAGAAGGGCAGCGGCTTGGGCACTTCGATCTGGCTGATGATCGGCAGGATCACCAGGAAGTGCATGAAGTAATAGGCCGTGAAGATCTGGCTGAGCATGATGTAGGGTTCTTCAGCATGCGCGCCGCCGAGGTAGAACAAGGCCGCCATGGTCGGGATCAGACCGAACCAGAAGAACTTGTTGAACAGCGGACGATAGTGGCCCGAACGCACCGGGCTCTTGTCCAGCCAGGGCAGGATGAACCACACCAGGATCGAACCGAACATCGCGATCACGCCCAGCAGCTTGGCCGGGATCAACACGATGCCGGTGAAGGGGATGGTGAGATCGCCGGTAAAGGCACGCAGGATCGCGTAGAACGGATAGAAATACCATTCCGGAACGATCAGCGCCGGGGTCGAGAGCGGGTTGGCCTCGATGTAGTTGTCCGGGTGACCGAGCGCGTTGGGCAGGAAGAACACCATCGTGGCAAAGGCGATCAGGAACACGCCCAGACCGAAGCCGTCCTTCGAGGTGTAATAAGGATGGAACGGCACGGTATCGCTTTCGCTCTTCACTTCCACGCCCGCCGGGTTCGACGAGCCCGGAATGTGCAGCGCCCAGATGTGCAGGATCACAACACCCAGGATCACGAAGGGCATCAGGAAGTGCAGCGAGAAGAAGCGATTCAGCGCAGCGTTGTCAGGCGCAAAACCGCCGAGGATCCAGACCTGGATCGGCTCGCCCACCACCGGGATGGCGCCAAACAGGCCGGTGATGACCTGCGCGCCCCAGAAGCTCATCTGGCCCCACGGCAGCACGTAGCCCATGAAAGCGGTCGCCATCATGAGCAGGAAGATCACCACGCCCAGCAGCCAGATCATCTCGCGCGGGGCCTTGTAGGACGAATAGTAGAACCCGCGGAAAATGTGCAGGTAGATCACGATGAAGAAGAAGCTCGCCCCGTTCGCATGGGCGTAACGCAACGCCCAGCCCCAGTTGACGTTGCGCATGACATGCTCGACCGTGCCGAAGGCGACCTGCGCGTTGGCGGCATAGTGCATCGCCAGAACCACGCCAGTGACGATCTGGAGCACAAGGCAGAACCCGGCGAGCACGCCGAAGTTCCACATATAGTTGAGGTTGCGCGGCACCGGATAGCCGGCCCCGACCGCACTGTAAACGAGCCGCGGAAGCGGCAATTTCTCGTCGAGCCACTTGGTGAAAGGGGTTTGCGGCTCATACTGCTTGGCCCAGGCGAAACTCATGGCGTTCTCTCGGCTTTTTGAAGTTATTGGGGTCGGGCGATTATTGTGGTGCGATAGCTACGGACGATCAGCCCACACGGACGACGGTGTCGGACTTGAAGCTGTATTCGGGCACCATCAGGTTGAGCGGCGCCGGGCCTTTGCGGATGCGGCCAGCAACATCGTAGTGCGAACCATGGCAAGGACAGAAATAGCCGCCGAAGTCGCCCTTGTTCTCGCCTTCGGCCGCGCCCAGCGGCACGCAGCCGAGGTGGGTGCACACGCCCATGGTGATGAGGATGTCTTCGTGGCCCTCCTTGGTGCGTTCGGCCAGCGTCTGCGGATCGCGCATCGAGGCGCCGTCGTCCTTCTTGGCGGCGGCGATTTCCTCGGGAGTCAGGCGCTTCACAAACAGCGGCTGCTTGCGGAAGGTGGTCTTGATGCTCTGCCCGGCGGCAATCGCACCGATATCGACTTCGGTCGAGCTCGCCGCCAGCACGTCG
>JBKDUW010000063.1:0-7816 GCA_046339235.1 Erythrobacteraceae bacterium
AAGCCGGGCGACCGCATCGCCTTCCTCGGCAAGAACCACCCGCTCTATTTCGAAGCTTTCGTGGGCGCAGCCCGCATCGGCGCGGTGATGACCCCGGTCAACTGGCGCCTCGCCCCGCCCGAAGTCGCCTATATCCTCGACACTTGCGGCGCTGCGGTGGTGTTCGTGGGCGAAGGCTTTGCCGCGATGATCGAAGGAGTGCGCGCCGATGTGCCCCGCGTCACCCACATCATCGGCATCGACGCACCCGAGCATGACGGCCTTGATTACCGCACATGGCGCGACAGCTTCCCGGCCACGCCGCCGGCGCACAAGGTCAATTCCGAAGACGACGCGCTGCAGCTCTACACCTCGGGCACCACCGGCAAGCCCAAAGGCGCGGTGATGACCCATGGCTCGGTCCTCTCCAGCCGCGATGCTCTCGCGGCGGCGGACGAGATGCGGGGCTGGCAGGAGCCGATCCCCGGCGATGTCACCCTGCTCGCCATGCCGTGCTTCCATATTTCGGGCACCGGCACCGGGATCGGCACGATGGTGGCAGGCACCAATGCGATCGTGCTGCCCGAATATGATCCGGCCAAGGCGCTGGATCTGATCGACAATTTCAACATTTCCAAGATCTTCCTGGTGCCGGCGGCGATCCAGATCCTGCTCAACCACCCGCGCGTGAACGAGGTCGATTTCAGCCGCCTGAAATACGTCACCTACGGCGCCTCCCCGATCCCATTGGAACTGATGCGCGAGGCCATGCGGGTGCTGGGCTGCGGCTTTGTGCAGATGTACGGCATGACCGAGACCAGCGGCACGATTGTCGCGCTCGATCCTGAGGATCACGTGCCCGAAGGCAGCCCCCGGATGCGTTCTGTCGGCAAGCCGCTGGCCGGCGTCGAGATCAAGATCATCGACGAGGCCGGCAATCCTGTCCCTGCCGGCGCCGTGGGCGAGATCGCCACCCGCTCGAACAAGAACATGCGCGGCTACTGGAACAACCCCGATGCCACCGCTGCCACCATCGATGCCGAAGGCTGGCTGCGCACCGGAGACGCCGGATACCTCGACGAGGACGGCTATCTCTATATCCACGACCGGGTGAAGGACATGATCATCTCTGGCGGCGAGAACGTCTATCCCGCCGAGGTCGAGAACGCGCTCTATTCGCACCCCAAGGTGGCCGATGTCGCGGTGATCGGCGTGCCCGACGCCAAGTGGGGCGAGGCGGTCAAGGCCTGCGTCGTGGTGAAAGCCGGCGAGGAACTGGGCGAGGCCGAACTGATCGCCCACGCCCGCACGCTGATCGCGGGCTACAAGTGCCCCAAGTCGGTCGATTTCATTGAAGCCCTGCCGCGCAATCCCTCGGGCAAGATCCTGCGCCGCGAACTGCGCGCGCCCTATTGGGTGGGCAAGGCCAGAAACGTCAATTAGTGCGCGGTCAATTGACGGTGCCTGTGGGCGCTTTGGCGGTTCGCCAGCTGGCCTACAAGGTCAATGATCTGGCGGCGGCGGCAGCGGCGCATCACCGGCAGTTTGGCTCAGGCCCGTTCTTCTTGGCTCGCCATATTGCGCTCGCGTCCTCGCAGCATCGCGGGGTGGAGCGGGCATTCGACCATTCCAGCGCCTATGGCCAATGGGGCGCTGTGATGGTGGAGCTGGTGGTGCAGCACAATCCTGACCCGAGCGCGCTGCATGAAATGTTTCCGCATGGTTCGGGCAGGGAAGGGCTGCATCATGCGGCGCTGTTCGTCGATGATCTCGACGCGGAGATTGCGCGCTTCGCAGCCGAGGGCGCGCCGCTCGCGCAGCTGTCGGTCACTTCTGGCGGGACCGCCTTTGCCTTTGTCGATGCGCGTGCAAGCCTCGGGCATATGCTCGAGCTGTATCAACCGACCGAGCAGCTGACGGGCTTCTACGATTTCGTCGCCGAGGCCGCGCGAGGCTGGGACGGACGCGATGTGTTGCGGGAGCTGGGTTAGCCCCCCTCACGCTCCAGCGCCAGCTCCGGCAGGTCGACGAGCGCAGCCCTGCACTCCGCATCAGCCAGCGCCGTCACCACCGAAAAGGCAACGAACCGCGCTTCGCCCAGATGCGCGACCACGTCCGCCGCCTCGGCATCACTGATCGCGGTGTGCTCAAACGGCATCCGCCGCGCATAGGCGATACAGACGCGGGTGCCGTGATCAAGCGCGCTGTCGTCGATCGGGGTCGCCTCCAGGCCGTGGACCTGCGCCACCGCCTGCCGGATCAGCGCCACCAGCTGAGGCGCGAGCGCGCCTTCGGCCTTGCACCGGAAATCGGCATAGTGCTGCGCCAGCACCGGATCGCCAGCGAGCGCCGCTTGGACAGGGCCATCCCCTGCCGGGGCGCTCATTCGGCCGCCTCCAGCACCGCGGGCGTGGGCAGCACCGTGCGGTCCATCACCTCAGGCTCCAGCCCCATCGTGATCAGCGCCTTGGCGAGCGCGAGGAACAGCGTCACCCCCAGCCCCAATTCGGCGATCTGGGCCGGCGTCAAGTGGCGCTGCAAGCCGGCGCGCGCATCGCCGTTGAGCAATTCGGGATCGTGGATCAGCGCATCGGTGAACTTGAGCACCGCCTTTTCCGCATCACTCAGCTTGGGGCTCGTTTCGTAGCCATCGGTGATGTCGTCCACCACCTCTTCGCCCAGCCCCTGCGCCACGGCCTTGTCAAAGCGGACATTGCGGCAGAACCCGCATTCGGTAACGCGCGCATTCCGCATCCGCGCGATTTCCTTGGTGCGCGCGGCGAGCACGTCCGATCCCCAGAACCGGCCATAGAGCGCGAAGAAGCTTTCGGCGATTTCGGGCTGGTGCGCGAGCACCGAGCCGAAATGGGCCGGCTCGCCGGCAATGGCCGAGGATACGCGCGGAATGGTCGACATGGCTGCTCTCCTTCGTCCGCAAGATAACAGGCGCAGGCCCCTGCCCGCCCTCGCCATTTTCACAGGGGTTAGGCAGACCCTAACCGTGGCAGAATAGAAACTACAATCGGTAGGAGGGAACCATGGCAGGTCAGGCACAGCGCGTGATCGAGGAATTCTGGCGCATTCAGGATGCGGGCGACTACACCAAACTGGCCCCCCTGTTCGCCGAAGACGCCTTTCTCGAAGACCCGATCTGGGGCCAGTATCGTGGGCGCGCGGCAATCCTCGGCTTCATGACCAAGATGGTCGAGGAAATGGCGGGCCGGAAGGTGCACTTCACGGTCGATGAAATCTGCGGCGATGATCACGCGGTATGGGCGCGCTGGACGATGCACATGGAGGGCGCCCCTTCGCGCGGGGGTGTGGGCATTTACAAGGTGAGCGGCGACCAGCTGACCTATTACCTCGACTATATGGACCCTCCCGCCGAGGGGTAATCACATCGCCCGGTAATCGGGATGGCCGCTTTCGCGCAGATCGAGCATGGGTAGCGGGAAGGCGGCGCTGGGGCTGGCATCGGGCTGGTCGGGCATCGCCATGGTCCAGTCCATGATGTAGCGGCGGCTGGAAATGCGCCACTCTGCCCCAGAGTCAGTGGCGCGCTTCTCGTAGGTATCGAGATAGCGCCCGCCATACATGTTGCCCTTGTAAGGCTCGGCGTCGTCCTCGCGCCGGAAGCCCAGCGCGATGCCGTAAGCCTCGCCTTCCGCCGTGGTGGCAGAGGTCAGCTTGACGGCCAGCGATGACAGAAGATGCCAGCGCCGCCCGGTCGAGCGCTCCACCGCCATCACCACCGGCACAAATTCTGCCGCGGTGCCCTTGAAGAAGCCGTAGTCGATCGCGGCATCGGGCCAGTAGCAGCCCGCCTGCCCGTCATCGTCGAGCCAGTCGAGCGTGCGCGAATAGCGCGCGATAAGATCGTTGATCGCCTGCCGGTCGAGCAGCTCCTGCACCTGCTGTTCGAGGCTCATGCGCGCGCACTCCACCAGGCCGGGATCGACAGCGGGAAGCGTTCCTGTGCGATTTTCATGTTCTCGCTCGCGTCTGCAGGCAGCGCCGGATCACTGGTCGGCGGCAGGTCCCCGCCCGCGCCCTTTACGGGGTCAATATACTCAAGCGTGATCCCCGCCAGCACATCGGCGAAGTCGTGGCCCTCGTGGTGGTCGGACATCTGGTGATGATAGAAGGCCCACTTGTCTTTGAAACTGAGCAGGCAGTAGTAGCTCAGCGGCTCCTGCCCCTTCCAGTATTCGTAGCGCAGCACGCCATCCTCGGTGCCGAAGGTGTGGTGGACCATGTCGTGCATGATCGCCTCCCACTTGGTCTCCTTGCCGGGCTGGATTTTGATGTGGGCGAGCAATGTGGCCATCGAAGCGTCTCCGTTCAGTCGGGTGTGAGGTTGAGCAGCAGGCGGTGGACGCCGAGCATGATCCCGCCCTGATGGCGGAAGTCGTTGCCCGGCGCGTATGCGAGGTCGGCGAAGGCATCGCACAGGCGCTCCCACGCGATCATCTGTTCGAGCCGCGAGATGTTGGATCCCGGGCATGAGCGCGGCCCCTGACTGAAGGCCAGGTGGCGGGTGGCGGCCTTGCGGGTCAGCTTGAGATCGAGCGGATCATCGAATTCCTCTTCGTCGATATTGGCCGCCGCCCAGCGCAGGTGGAGCATCGATCCGGCAGGCACTTCGACACCCTGAAACACCTCGTCATGGGCGCAGATACGGGTCGAAAGCCCCTGCGTCGGCGAGCGCAGCCGCATCCCTTCCTCGATGAAGGTGCGGATCGCGCTGCGGTCACCGCGCAGTTGTGTGAAGATCCCGGGGCGGTCGCACAGCAGTTGCGCCTGTTCGGCGATGGCATATTGGGTCGTCTCAAGCCCGCCGATCACCATCGCATAGACCACGCCGTTGATCTCGTCGTCGGTGAGCTTGCGGCCCAGTGCCTGATACTCGACCTGCGTCAGGAAGCTGACCATGTCGTCTTTGGGGCTCGCACGCTTTTCCCGTGTCTGCTGGGCCACATATTCCTTCATCCCCGCCAGCAGCCGGAACTTCTCCGCTGTCTGTTCGGGCGTGAGGATATTCTTGTGCGTCGTACCGATCACATAGGACATGACCTGCGCATTGCCCCATTGCTCCAGCCGCGGAATGTCCTCGAGCGGGAAGCCCAGCACGCTCGCCATCACCCGCTGCGGTAGGGGGCGGGCGAACTCGGCGACCAGGTCCACCACCTCGCCCGCGCGCGCTTTCTCCAGCATCACGGCGATCAGATCATCGACGTGGCGCGTGATCATGCCGGCATGGCGCGTGCACCCCGGCCCGACCCAGGGATCGGTCAATTCCTTGCGATGCGCGCGCCACAGCTCGGGATCGGGTCGCAAAGTCACGATCGAGGCGATCATCGCGTCCAAATCGGGGATATGCGACGGCATCTCGCCCGATTGCTGGATATGCGCCACCAGCAAGGACAACGTCGGCGGGAAGCGATCCCAGTCCATCACCACGCGGCGGACATCGTCGTATTTGGTGAGGACGAAAGCGTCGGTTCCGGGGGTCAGCCCCTCGCCCGGCAGCCGCTGCACCGGCTCCTCGGCATGGAGGATCGCGTAGGCCTGATACCAGTGTTCCTGCGCCCCGGGGGCGAACAGATCGACCTCGGCTAGACTCTGCGGCGCGCCCTCTGATCCCAACTGCAAAACCGCCTCTCCCTTGCGGGGCGGACACGCGGCTTAGCGAATCCGCCAATTGCTTGTGCCACCCTTGTCCCGCAGCCTCTCGCTCACGGAAACGGGCTAATTTGCCAGTGCCGATTTTGGGGAGAGAACGCCGTGAGCCGAATAGCCAAACTGGCGCCGGAACAATGGGATGAACGGCTGGTCAAGGCGATCCAACCCGACAATCTGACCGATCTCGAACAGGGCCTCACCCGCTACTTCGCGCATTGCCCGGAGCAAGCGCTGGGATTGATGGCGTTTGGCGGGGCGCTGAAAATGAACCGCTCGCTACCCGACCGGCTGGTGGAGCTCGTGCGGCTCAGGGTCGCCTTCTTCAACCAGTGCCGCTCCTGCATGGCGATCCGCTATTCGGATGCCGTGGCCGACGGGGTGACCGAGGGGCTGGTGTGCTCGCTCGAACGCCCGCAGGAGGCGGAAAACCTCTCGGCGGCCGAAAAGGTCGCGATCCGTTACGGCGAGCTGATGGCCACCGATCACTTGGCCATCGACGATGCGATCTACGCCGATTTGCGCGCCCATTTCTCCGAGGCGCAGATCGTCGAACTGGGCATGACGGTCGCCTTTTTCGTCGGTTTCGGACGCTTGGCAGCCACATGGCACATGGTCGAGGAGCTGCCCGAAGCCTTCCAGAAGGCCGAAACAATCGCCCCATGGGGCGCTGAAAAGATTCAGGTGCGCTGATGGCCACGCAAACCGGAACCCCCGCCACCCCGCAGATCAACCTGTTCGATCCGCAGCTCCAGCAATGCCCCTACGACGCCTACAAGCAGCTCCGCGATAAGGCGCCGGTCTACAACATTCCTGGCACGCAGATCTATGTCGTCAGCCGCTATGACCATGTGCGCGAGGTGCTGATGGACCCCGCGCGTTTTCCTTCGACCGCCAGCAATGAATTGCTGCGCGCCAGTCCCACCGATGCCGAGCGCGGGCGCAAGGTGGCCGAGCGGTTCCGCGAGAAAGGCTGGCTCCCCGCGCCGACGCTCGCAGGCCGCGACGATCCCAATCACAAGCAGATGCGCGCGATGTTCAACGAGGCGTTCAAGCCCAGCCGCATCAAGGACATCGACCCGCGGGTCGAAACCCTCGCCTATGAACTGATCGACGAATTTGTCGATGAAGGCCGATGCGACTGGGTGCGCCAGTTCTGCGTGCCGCTGCCGCTGTTCATCATCGGCGAACAGATGGGCGCCGCTCGCGAGGACATGTGGCGGATCAAGGGTTGGACCGATGCCTTCTTCCACCGCATCTCCTTGATGCTGCCCGAGGACAAGCACCTCGAAATGGTCGACCGCGAGATCGAGGCGCAGCATTACTTCCAGCCGATCTTCGAACGCCTGCGCGAACACCCCGATGGCAGCCTGATTTCGGTGCTGGTCAACACCGTGATCGAAGGCTGGGGCCGCCCGCTCAACAACGAGGAACTCCACGCCGAGATGATGGCCGATACTTTCGTCGGCGGCTCGGAAACCACCACCAATGCGCTCGCCGCAGGGATGAAGCTGCTGATCGAGAACAAGGACGTCTGGGCCAAACTCAAGGCCGATCCCGACAAATATATGCGCAACTTCGTCGAGGAGGTGCTGCGGCTGGAAAGCCCGGTGCAGAGCCTGATGCGCTTCACCCACAAGGACGTCGAACTCGGCGGGGTGACGATCCCGGCAGGCTCGGTCGTCAATGTGCGCTACGGCGCGGCGAACCGCGATGAACGCTTCTTCGAATGCCCCGAGAAACTCGATCTCGAACGGCCCAAGGCGGGCGCGCATATGGCCTTCGGTTCGGGCACGCACCACTGCCTCGGCGCCCCGCTCGCCCGGCGCGAACTCACCTGGGGCTTCCAGGCGGTGGTCGATCGGTTCGAGGACATGGAATTTGCCGAAGGGGAGAACGACTTCAGCTACCACCCGCACTTCCTGCTGCGGAGCCTGAAGCAGCTCAACATCACCTTCGAAGCGAAGAAGCGCTAGACATGGCAACGCTGCTCAAGCCCGCCCCGGCGCGGATCGACGTAACCCCGCAGCCGATGCCGCGCCTGTCCGATCGGCCGATCGAGGGCAGCCGCTACTGGAGCCATGACTTCATGGACCGCGAGTGGGACGGGATCTGGACCAAGGCGTGGCTGATCGGCGGCCTTGCTGCCCAGGTCGCC
>JBKDUW010000064.1:0-17027 GCA_046339235.1 Erythrobacteraceae bacterium
CGAGCGCGAGCGCCTCGGCCGGGGCCGCCGCCGGGGTCGGCCCGCTCACGCCGGCAAGCGTCGCCGCCTGCCCCGCCCTGCCGTGCGCAATCCGCGCCGCGGAGACCGCCCGTGGGGCGCGATCGCCTCGCCAACGTGCAAGGCGCTGCAACAGGTCCTCGCCCCGCCCGCCAAGACCGCGCTCCTGCAACAGCATGACCAGACGGGCAGCATCCTCGCCCACGCCGGCGGCGGCACCATGAAGCACGCCGGCCGCCTGATCCGGGGCCATCGGCAGAGCAGCAATCGCCTCACCCAGCGGGGTGATCCGTCCGCCCGCATCGAGCGCGCCGAGCGCCTCCAGCGCAGCGCGCGCCGCCGCGACCGAGGCTTCGGGCGGCGCAAACTCGGGCCGTCCGGCATGGCCTGCCTCTTCCCACAAGCGGTAAGCCACCCCCGGCCCCTGCCGCGCTGCGCGCCCGGCACGCTGCGCCGCCGAGGCCTGCGAGGCGCGGCGGGTGACGAGATGGGTGGTACCAGCCGCGCGGTCGAATTCGGCAAGGCGAGCAAGCCCGCTGTCGACCGCCACGCTCACCCCGTCCAAGGTCAGCGAGGTCTCGGCAATCGCGGTGGCGAGCACGATGCGGCGGCAACCGTCAGCATCGCGGCGGATCGCGGCGCGCTGGGCGGCGGGTTCGATCTGGCCGTGGAGCGGATGGATCGGGGTGTCCGGCAAGCGCGCCACAAGCCGCTCGCGCACCCGCTCGATCTCGCGCACACCGGGCAGGAAGGCGAGGATGTCGCCCGTCTCCCCGCGCCACGCGGTCATCACAGCGCCAGCCATCCGGTCCTCGATAGCCTGCGAAGCATCGCCGCCAAGCCACTTGATTTCCAGCGTGAAGCTTCGTCCCTCGCTCTCGATGACCGGCGCAGCATCGCCCAGCAGCCGGGCAAAGCGCGCGCCGTCGATGGTGGCCGACATCACCAGCACCCGCAGGTCTTCGCGCAGCACGGCGCGGGTCTCGAGCGCCAAGGCCAGTCCGAGGTCGCTGTCGAGCGCGCGTTCATGCGCCTCGTCGAACAGCACCGCCGAGACGCCGGGAAGCTCCGCATCCTCGACCAGCCGGTTCACCAGAATGGTCTCGGTGACGACGAGGATGCGGGTTTTCGCAGAGACCTTGCTGTCGAGCCGGGTCATGTAGCCGACAGTCTCGCCGCAAGCCTCGCCCAGCATCTCGGCCATGCGTTCGGCAGAGGCGCGGGCCGCAACGCGGCGCGGCGAGGTGAGGATAATCTGGCCGCTGCACCACGGTTCGCTGAGCAAAACAGGCGCGACCGCAGTGGTCTTCCCCGCCCCTGGCGGCGCGATCAGCACGCCCGCCCCTGCGCTGGCCAGCGCAGCGCGGATATCGGGCAAGACAGCCGCAATAGGAAGGTCGGGGTGCATCGCCCCGGCCTCTAGCCCGCTCAATGCCCGCGCGCGACCGCGAATTGGGCCGCTTCGGCCATCGCCGCGCGTGCCTTCCCGTCCGGGAAGATCGAGATCGCATCGATCGCGCGGCGTGCGAAGTGACGGGCGCGGTCGCGGGTATCCTCGAGTGCGTTGTGCTTGCCGATCAGTGCAATCGCCTGGGCAAGATCATCGTCGGACGAACGGTGGCCGATGATCGCTTCCTTCCAGAACTTGCGCTCTTCCTCGTTGCCGCGGGCATAGGCGAGAATCACTGGCAGGGTCATCTTGCCTTCGCGGAAATCATCGCCCTGCTGCTTGCCCATTTCGGCGGCATCGGAATCATAGTCTATCGCATCGTCGACCAGCTGGAACGCCACGCCCAGATTGCGGCCATAGGCCTCGAGCGCGTGCTCCTGCTCCTCGGAGCATTCGGCCACCACTGCGCTGATCTGGCTCGCGGCGGCGAACAACGCCGCGGTTTTCGCGCCGATAATGTGGAGATATTGCTCTTCGCTGGTGGCGATCTGGCGCTGGGCGGAAAGCTGCGAAACCTCGCCCTCGGCAATCACTGCGCTGGCGCGGCTGAGGATCGAGAGGACGCGCAAGCTACCATCCTCGGTCATCAGTTCAAACGCGCGGCTGAACAGGAAATCGCCGACCAGCACAGTCGCCGGATTGCCGAAGATGATATTGGCCGCCGCCTTGCCGCGCCTGAGCTCGCTGCCGTCGACAACGTCGTCGTGGAGCAAGGTGGCGGTGTGGATGAACTCGACTGCCGCTGCGAGCTTGTAATGGCGGGTGCCCTTGTAGCCGACCAGTTCTGCCCCGGCGAGCGTCAGCATCGGCCGCAGCCGCTTGCCCCCGCCCGAGATCAGATGCCCGGCAAGGCGCGGGATCAGCGGGATCTCGCTCTGCATCCGGTCAAGGATGACAGCATTGACGGAATTCATGCCCGCCGCCGTCAATGACAGCATGGGATCGAGCGTCGGCCGGCTGCGCGGCAAAGGAATGACAACGGCCGTCATATCCGTGAGGCTGTAGGGTGCGGCCAGCGTGCTTGGCAAGCGCAGATTTGCTGCTAGTTTCGCTGCTAATGCCGCAGGAAACGCAACCCTCCCCCGCCCCGTTCGAAATGGCGCCCGATGTCGTGCCCGATCCTGTTCTGGCGAGCTTTCGCAAGAGCATCGACAATATTGATGCGGCGCTCATCCACATCCTGGCCGAACGGTTCCGGATCACGCAGGCCGTGGGCGAATACAAGGCGCGGGCGACCTTGCCGCCGGCCGATCCCGATCGCGAGGCGCGCCAGATAGCTCGCTTACGCAAGCTGTCCGAAGAGGCCGATCTCGATCCCGAATTTTCGGAGAAATTCCTGCGCTTCATCATCGACGAAGTGATCCGGCACCACGAAAAGGCACGCGGCGGCTGACGTCTCGCCTCAGGGTGCCTCGCGCTGGCCGGGGGCGGCGGGCGGCGGCGATACCGGAGCGCTGCTTCGCTGGTTTTCCGGCAAGGCGGGCGAACCGGGCGGCAGCGAGGTGCCGTTGGCGAGCGATTCAGACACATCGCGCTGCGCTTCCAATGCATCAGCGCGGTCACGCAGGAACTGGCGCTCGGCCCGATTGAGGCGGATGAACTCGCCATTGCCGAGCAGTGCGAACCTCCCTCGCCCGGGATAGATCAGCGCCCCGCTGGTGCATAGCGATCCAGGCTCGGCATCGACCTCGCAGCGCGGGCCGATACCGCGCTGATCGATAACCGGCGGGACAAAGGGATTGCTGAAGACGGTGCGCTGGCCTTCCAAGCCGCCCGGAGAGGCGCAGGCGCCCAGCCCCAAAGCCAGGATCAACACGGCTGATCTTGCTAGGTTCATGCCCGCCGCCCTCGTTGCGAAACAGGCAAATTCAATCGCTTGATAGCGCTGAACCGCAAGTGAACCACGGACACAAAAAGGGGCCCGCAGCCGGGTCAGAAGCTGCGTGCCCCGGGGCAAGTTCGGGCCGTTCCACCAGACCGGCCCGCCCTTGCCGTCCTTTGCGCGCTCCATCGGGTGGCAGGATCGCGCGGGGCCGCGTGACCTGCCGAAAGCCGCACAAAAGCGGAAGGATCAGCCGCGCGGACGGCGGGCGCGGGGCGCACGGGGGGTGCCGGACGCGCGGGTCTTGGTGACGTTGCGGCTCACCTGTCCGGGGCTGCGGGCGGTGGTGCGATCGCGCGCGGCGAGCACGTTGCCGGCGCTGTCCGAGACGCTCTGGCTGGCCTGCGAATTGCCCTGACCATCGCGGCTGCGCGCGCCTGCCAGACCATAGGTCTCGCCGCCGCGTCCGGTGGCGGTGCCGGCGAAGGTCGAGCCGTTCTCGGTGCGGGTGCGCTCGCCTTCGAGGCTGCGCGAATTGCCCTGCGGGCCGGTCTGCACCACGTCGATGGTGGCGCCGGTCTCGGTGCGCTGGCGCACTGCGCTGCTGGAGGCGGTGTTGCCGGTGTTGAGATTGGTGGCTTCGCGATCGCGGGTGACGGTGCCGGCGTCGCGATCGACCGAGGTGGTCTTGCTGCCGGCGACATTGGGGCCTTCGAAGGTCTTGGTGCGGGTCTGCTCCTGCGCGGCGGCGGGAATGGCGAGCGCGAGCGCGGTGAGCGAGGCAAGCATCGTACGGGTTGTGATCATGGCGAAATTCCTCATCCGTTTCGTGGTCTTGCGAAGTCCGGCCCGCCGCTTCGTGGTTTTGCGGCGGGTGACATCGAGGAAACGGACAAGGGCGGATGCCCTCCGCGGGCCCCCACGCTGTTTTCGCCTAGCGCTGCGGTTCGCCTTCGGGCGTGCCGGGTTGGGACAGGTCGGGCTGCGGCGTTATCGCAGGCGCGGCGTCGGGGGCGAGAGGCGGCTGTGCTCCAGCCGGTGCATCAGTGCCGAGCCGCTGGGTGCGGCGCTCCTGCCAGGCTTCCATCAGCGCACGGCGCTCCTCGGGCGGGAGACGTCGCACCGCAGCACGGCGTTCCTCAGGGCTCATCCGCCGCAGCCGTTCAAGCTTTTCGCGCTGCTGCATCGCACGCTGGTCTTCGCGCAAGGGGCGCACGATATCCTCGCGGGTCAGCGCCTCGCCAGCCTCGACCCGCCCGCGCATTTCCTCGCGGCGGACTTCGAGCCGCTCGTCGATCAGGCCTTCGCGGCGGGCCTCCGCAGCGTCGATGCGCTGGCGGATGCGGGCCTCCTGCTCGGCCGTCGGCAGCGGCAGGCCTGCCGCAGCGCGGCGCGCTTTCTCGCGTTCGATCCGCTGCTCGATGGCCTGGCGGCGCAGGGCGCTCCGCCCCTGCCGCACCTCGTCGATCCGGCGGAAGGCTTCGCCCAATTCCTCGGGCGTATCGATCGGGCCTTCGATCCTGACCGCAGCGAGCGCGGCCGGCGCGGGATCGGCTGGCGCAGCCTCGACCGGCTTCGATGCGGGCGCGGGCGCGGCTACGGCTTCCTTTCCGGTCAAGCTCGCCCACACCTTTTCGGGCGAGGGCACGGGCAGATCGAAGCGGTCGAGCAAGCCGGTCGCCGCGGCCGCCGTAGCGAGCGCGCCCCCGCCGACGGGGGCGATGGCGATGCGCCGCCCCCGCCGCCAGCCGCGCGCGGCGCCGCCGCCTGCGGGTTTGCGGCGCAGTTCGGGCAGCGGCGGCAGAGCGACAGCGGGCCGCGCCTCGGCGGCCGCGAGCACGCGGTCGGCAAAGCCGGCGGGAAGCTCGGGCACGGTAAATTCACCCAGCGCGCGGGCCAGCGGGCTGCCTGGCGTGATCGGCGAGCCGTTGTCGTGATCAGCGGCGCTCATGGCGCGTCTCCTTGCGCCGCAAACGCCCGTCGCAGGGCCGCACGGGCCCGGAACAAGAGCGATTCGAACGCCTTGATGTTCATGTCGAGCGCGTCGGCAGCCTCGGCATTGGGAAGCTCCTCGTAATAGGTCAGCACGATCGCGGCGCGATGCCGGTCGGGCAGCGCCAGCACCAGCGCGCGGGTAGCGGCGTCGCGCTCGTCAGCCGCGATCTGTTCATCGGCGAGCGGCGCGTCGTCGGCGCGCTCAGGCACGTCCTCGCCCGAAACGCGGCGCGCCGCGCGCAGCCGGTCAATCGCGAGATTGGTCGCGACCCGCGCCAGCCAGCCCGACAGGCGCAGGTCTGCCGCAGCAGGCGTGCCCACCGCGTGGCGCGTGGCCAGCCGCGGCGCATGGTCCCACAATCTCAGCATTGTCTCTTGCACAATATCCTCAGCCTCATGCGTATCACCCACCATGCGGAAGGCGATCCGGTTGAGCGATCCTGCGTGACGCGCAATCGTCTCACGCAAAGCCGCCGGATCGCGCGCCGCCATACGCGCCACCAGCGCCGCATCATCGAACCCAGCATCAGCCCTTGGGGCCACGGGAGAAGGCGTGCCGCTAGCGGTCATGTCTTGCGTCGCAAAGGGCCCCGTTTGCGGTTGCGTGAGGTGGTTCACTCGGGCGGTTAACGGGCGAGACGATCAAACCCTTCGCGCTCCGCATGCTTATGCGCGCGGCAGGCGCAGTTCGACCAGCAGGCCGCCGAGATCCTCGCTGGTGGCAAGCCTTACGCTACCGCCATAGATCTCCGCCACATCGCGGACGATGGCGAGGCCGAGGCCAGTGCCGGGCTTGCCGGTATCGAGCCGCGCGCCGCGATCGAAGATGCGAATACGCTCGGCCTCGGGGATGCCGGCGCCGTCATCCTCGATCCAGATCAGGCATTGCCCGTCTTGCTGCTCGGCGCCTTCCTCATCGGGATCGATCGTGACGAACACGCTGCCCCCGCCATATTTGGCCGCGTTCTCGATCAGGTTGCCGAGCATTTCATCGAGGTCCTGCCGCTCGATCGCGACCTCGGCGCTGCGGCTGCCTGCAATATCGAGCCGGCCTTCGGGATAGAGCCGCTCGACCGCACGGCGCACGGCTTCGGCGCTGGCCATCACATTGGTGCGCGCATGGCCGACCGCGCGCCGCCCGACCGCGCGGGCGCGAGCGAGGTGGTGATCGACATGACGCTGCATGGTGCGGGTCTCGCGCATCACCGCATCGCCGAGATCAGGCGCGCGCGCGGTGGCGGCGTTGGTGAGCACGGTGAGCGGGGTCTTCAAGGCATGGGCGAGATTGCCCGCATGCCGCCGCGCTTCTTCGGCCTGGCGTTCGGAGTGATCGAGCAGCGCGTTCAATTCGTCGACCAGCGGCTGCACTTCCAGGGGCAGCGACTCGGTGATCCGCCCGGCGCCGGTGGTGCGCAGGTTCTGGATCGCCGCGCGCACCCGCCGCAAGGGCGACAGGCCATAGCGGATCTGCAGCAGCGCCATCACCAGCAGGCCCAGCCCGAGCACCGCGAAGCTCCAGATCAGGATCAGCCGCACCCGCCCGACCTGCGCGTCCATCTGCTCGGTCGCGCTGGCGACAGCAAAGGTCCAGCGGGTCTCGCTGCCGGGCAGGATCACCGTGCGCTCGGCGATCCGCAAGGGTTCACCGGCAAACTGGGAAGAGTTGTAGAAATGGACGTCGCTGTCGAAGTGGTCGGCCTTGGCCTCCACCCCGTGCAGCTTGAGTGTGCGGTCCCACAGGCTGCGCGAAGGCCAGGGATCGAACTGCCCGCCGCTGATCTGCCAGTAGAGCCCGCTGCCCGGCTCGAGGAAGCGCTGGTCGCCCAGCGTGCGGTAGAAACTGACCTCGCCAAAGGCGTCGATCTCGGCCGACGAGATCATCGCCGTGAGGATGTAATCGAGCTGCTCGTCGAAATTGGCTTCGACCTGACTCGTCAATGTGCGTTCGAGTGCGATTCCGCCGCCCAGCAGCAGGACAAAGATCCACCCCGCGGCAATCAACCCCATGCGCCGCGCGAGGCTGGCGCGCGGACGGAGCGGCGTTTCGGTTTCGGCGGGGGCCACAGGTGCGGCGACCTCTGCGACAGGCGCAGCAGCACCCTCGCCCGCAGGCAAGGCGCCGCGCGCTTCGCCGTCCTTAAGCGCGGGGCGCTTCGGCGGGGTCGTCGAGGCTGTATCCGAGGCCACGGATAGTCGTTATCACGTCTGCGCCAAGCTTCTTGCGGATCCGGGTGACGAAGACTTCGATGGTGTTCGAATCCCGGTCGAAATCCTGATCATAGATGTGCTCGATCAGCTCGGTGCGGCTCACCACCTTGCCCTTGTGGTGCATCAGATAGCTGAGCAGCTTGTATTCCTGCGCGGTGAGCTTGACCGGCTCGCCATCGAGCGTGACGCGGCCCGAGCGGGTGTCCAGCCGCACATCGCCTGCCGTCAGTTCCGAGGAGGTGTTGCCCGAAGCGCGGCGGATCAGCGCGCGCAGACGGGCGATCAGTTCCTCGGTCTGGAACGGCTTGGCGAGGTAATCATCGGCGCCGGCATCGAGGCCTGCGACCTTGTCCGACCAGCTGTCGCGCGCGGTCAGCACCAGCACCGGGAAGGTGCGCCCCTCGCGCCGCCACATGCCGAGCACCGTCAGCCCGTCAATCTCGGGCAGGCCCAGGTCGAGCACGACGGCATCATAATCCTCGGTCGAGCCCATGAAGTGCCCGTCCTCGCCATCGGCCGACAGATCGACCGCATAGCCGGCATGTTCCAGCGTCGACTTGAGTTGCGCGCCCAGCGTGGGCTCGTCCTCGACGATCAGAATTCGCATGGTCCACCATTTTCCTGCTACTTGTTGCGCGAATTGGTGCGCTTTTGCCGCGCCAGCGTCAAGCAAGCCGAACGGGCACGCCTTTTGCCTGTCCCCCGATCCCGGCCCCGAACCAGATGCGTCATGCGCGGCTCAGCGCGAACGGCCGATGACGCGGCCTGTGCGGGCATCGACATCGACATAGGTGACCCGCCCATCCCGGATAAACTTGAGCCGGTAGGCGCGTGCGGTCGAATCGTAAGCCGGACCGAGATATTCGCTGCCCTGCATCTGCGGCAGGATGCGCCGCTCGATCTCGCGCAGCGAAAGCTGAGTCCCGGCCTTCGCCTCGCGCCGCGCCTCGCCCTGATCGCTGAGCGACTGGTCCTGCGCCGCGGCGGCCGGCACAGCCAGCCCTGCCGCAACAAGCGCGACAAGAACATGGACAGTGATGGAGCCAGGACGTTTCATCGTGCATTCATGCCTAGCTGCAAGGCTTTGAACAAGGTGTGAATGGGCCTCACCGCGCGGCCGGAGCCCCGTCCTTCACCAGTTCGAACTTGAACGACATGCTGATCCCGGTCGAGACCATGCCCGGCTGCACCGGCGGTGCGGCGGCCACCGCATCGGCGCTGACGCGCATCATTGCCATTTCGGGCATCGGCCCGCGGCCTTCGATGCTCTCGCTGATCCACAGCACCTTGGCGCCATCATAGCCGAGCATCACGGCGTAGTCCTTCACCCGCGCCTGGGCCCGCTCGATCGCGCGCTTGCGTGCCGCGTCCTTGGCCGCCTCGTCGTTCTCGATCGAGAAACTGGGGCCATTGAGATCATTCGCTCCGGCTTCGACCAGCGCATCGAGCACGCGGCCCGCGCCGTCGATCTTGCGCAGGATCACGCTCACCCGGTTTGATGCCTGATAGCCACGGAACACCTGACGCTGGGTCGCCTGATCGTAATCATAGCGCGCGTTGAGATTGATGCCGGTGGTCTGGATGTCCTTTTCGGCCACGCCCAGCGCCTTGATGCGCGCGACGACCTTCTGCATCTCCGCCGAATTCTGGCGCAGCGCTTCGGTTGCAGTCGGGGCCTCGGTGGTGACGCCGGCGCCGATCGTGGCGATATCGGGCGCGACCGAGACGCTTTCAAACACGCTCAATTCGATCACGGGGCCTTCGGCCTTGAGCGCCACGTCGGCGGCGGCAAGACCGGTGGCAGGCAGCGCAAGCGCGGTGGCAGCAAAAGCGGCAAGAGCAGTTCGGATCATATGCGGTTCCTCCAAAGCCCGCGCCAATGGACGCGGGCAGCTTTCACGGGACTGAACCGCCTTGGCAGGCGGACCCTAAGTCCCTAAGCGGCGCAGGCCATGGCGCAACCTCCCATTTTCTCGCTCGAAGGCCTCGCTCTGCAACAGGGGGGGCGCTGGCTGTTCGGAGGCCCGACGCCCACCAGCGGCGCGGCGCCGATCGATCTGCACGTCCGGCCGGGCGACCGGCTGGCGCTGATCGGCCGCAATGGCGCGGGCAAGACGACGCTGCTGCGGCTGATCATGGAACGGATCGACGCGGATCGCGGCCAGCGGCGGGTGAAGCCCGGCACCCGGATCGTGTTCCTCGAACAGGAGCCCGATTTCTCCGGCACCGGCACCTTGATGGACTTCGCGCTGGGCGGTGATGATGCCCCCGCCGCGCACGAGGTCGAAGCGATCGCCGGCCAGCTTGGCATCGACATGAGCCGCCTTTCCGCGACAGCCAGCGGCGGCGAGCGGCGGCGCGCCGCAATTGCCCGCGCGCTGGCGCAGGACCCGGACCTCATCCTGCTCGACGAGCCAACCAACCATCTGGATCTGGGTGCGATCGACTGGCTCGAGGACTGGCTCAGCCGCTATCGCGGCGCGTTCATCACCATCAGCCACGATCGCACCTTCCTCACCCGATTGACCCGCGCAACCCTATGGCTCGACCGCGGGACGATGCGGCGCAAGGAGGTCGGCTTCGGCGGTTACGAGGCGTGGGAAGAACAGGTCTACGCCGAGGAAGCCCGCGCGGCCGAGCGGATCGACGCCAAGCTCAAGCTCGAGGCCCACTGGCTCGAACGCGGGGTGACCGCGCGACGCAAGCGCAACCAGGGCCGGCTGGAAAAGCTCTACCAGATGCGTGCGGCGCGGGCGTCGATGATCTCCAGCGCGGGGACAGCGAAACTGAAACTCTCCAGCGATGATGACTTCAAATCGAAGTCGGTGATCGTCGCGGAAGGCATCTCCAAGACCTATGGTGCCGGAGATTCTTGGCGCGTGATCATCAAGCCGTTCAGCTTGCGGATCCAGAATGGCGACCGCATCGGGATCGTCGGGTCGAACGGCGCGGGCAAGACCACCTTGCTGAAAATGCTCACCAAAGAGCTGGAACCCGACACCGGCACTGTCACCCATGCCCAGACGCTGTCAGGCGTGATGATCGACCAGCAGCGCAAATTGCTCGAACCCGATGCGACGGTGCGCCAGATCCTTGCCGAGGGCGGCGACTGGATCGACGTGCGCGGGGTGCGCAAGCACGTGATGGCCTATCTCAAGGACTTCCTGTTCGATCCCGGGCTGGTTGATACCAAGGTCGGCATCCTGTCGGGCGGCGAGCGGTCGCGGCTGCTGCTGGCGCGCGAGTTTGCCCGCACCGCGAACCTCCTGGTGCTCGACGAGCCGACCAATGATCTCGATCTCGAAACGCTTGACCTGCTGCAGGAAGTGATCGCCGATTTCGACGGCACGGTTCTGATCGTCAGCCACGACCGCGACTTCCTCGATCGTACGGTGACGGTGACGCTCGGCCTCGACGGATCGGGCAAGGTCGATATCGTCGCAGGCGGCTATGCCGACTGGGAAGCCAAGCGCCGCCAGCCTGTGGCATCGCGCGGCGCTGCCGCATCCCGCAAGGACGAGCCCGCCGCTCCGCCGCCGCCTGCCAGATCCACGGTCAAGCTCTCTTACAAGGACCAGCGCGACTACGAGATCCTGCCCGCGCGGATCTCGGAGCTGGAGGCCGCGATTGCCAAGGGCGAGGTGCTGCTGAACGATCCCGAACTCTACGCCAAGGACCGCCAGCGGTTCGCCACGATCTCGGCCGGCATCGCCAGGGCCCGCGCCGAGAAGGATGCTGCTGAGGAACGCTGGCTGATGCTGGCCGAGCAGGTCGAAGGCTAGGGTGTTGGAGACATATGAGACACTGTCCTAGACAGGAAAACTTGCCCCGCCGGTTCAGGTGATACGGTAATACTCCGCCACCCGTTCCAGCGCGATTTTCAGCACCAGCTTGCCGCTGCGTGCAGGCCAGCCGAGGCCCTTTTCGGCCTCGGGCAGCGCCTTGCCTGCACACACCACGCGCCACAGGATGTCCTCCGGCCCCCGCCCCACCGCGCTGATCGCCCCGTCGAAACGCTGGCGCGCGGCGATCTGGCGCTCGCCCGGCGTTAGGCCGCCTGGCCCGGTGGTTTTCATCCGCACCGGATCCCAGCGCATCGTCACGCTCGGCGCGAGCTGTGCGCGCTCGTAATCGCCGCGCAGCGCCTCGCCCGCATCCTGCAGCCGCGCATCGATGTGCCCGCGCGCGTGCAGCCAGGCGAGCGGGCTTTCAGCGAGGTTGACCGTCACCGTGCGCGTCGCTCGCACCCCAGACCGGCGCGGGCCGCAGCGCGGGCCCTCGGGGGTGAGTTCACGCTCGACCAGTTCGCGCTTCATGCTTGTCCTTCCTTTGATGGCCAACCGACTTGCCAAAGCGGCGCATCCGTAGGAAAGTAGCAACCGTTCTGGTTAATCTGAAGGTTGCTCTCGATGGTCAATCGCATCCGCGATCTCCGCAAGGCCAAGGGCCTCACCCTCGCCGATCTCGCCGCCGCCTGCGAGCCTGCCACCACTGCGCAGACCATCGGGCGGTTAGAGACCGGCACGCGGCAATTGTCGCTCGGCTGGATGAACCGCATCGCTGCCGCGCTCGGGGTCGATCCGGCGAGCCTGATGCGCGGCGAAGCGGGCGAGCGCGCGCAGATCGTCGCCGAACTCGCAGCGAGCGGCGCAGAGGCGCTCTCCACCCCGCGCGAGGCGGTGCTGCCGAGCGAGTTGGCCGCAGGCGATGGCCCCGCCCCGCTCGTGCTCGCCGTCAGCGAAAGCGTCGGCGAATACCGGCCGGGGGATATGCTGTGGCTGCAACCGCTCGATCCCGAGGACGCCGCAAGCGCGATCAACCGCGATTGCTTGGTGCCCAGACCCGGCGGACGCTTTGCCTTCGGACGGCTGATCGACCGGCGCGGAACGCTGGTCGGACTGCTGCCGCCCGGATCAGGGCACAAGCAGGTGGTGGTCGATAATCCAGCGTGGATCGCGGTGGCGATGATGCTGGTCAGGCCGCTTTAACCCGCGCGGGCGCAGGAAGGGCAATGTGAAACACGTCCTCAGCCTCACGACGCTCTATCCCAACGCGGTCAATCCGCGCTTCGGGACCTTCGTGGCGCGTTCGATGGAGGCGCTGGCCAAGCGCGGGGACTGGCGGGTGACGCTGGTCAATCCGATCGGCCTCCCACCTCTCGCCTTGGGGCGCTACCGTCCGCTGGCCGATCTGCCGGCGACAAGCACCGAGGGCGGGATCACCATCCACCGCCCGCATTTCACCCTGATCCCGCGCATCGGCGCGCGCCGCAATGCGGCCGCCATTGCCCGCGCTGCATTGCCGCTGATGCAAGTCATCCATGCCGAAACCCCGATCGATCTGATCGACGCGCAGTTCTTCTTCCCCGATGGCCCGGCCGCCGCGATCATCGCCAAAGCGATGGGCCTGCCGCTGTCGATCAAGGCGCGGGGGAGCGATATCAGCTTCTGGGGCGAACAGGGCTTTGCCCGCCAGCAGATGGTGGACGCCGCCAAGGCCGCCACCGGCCTGCTCGCGGTCAGCCATGATCTGGCAGGCCAGATGGCGGTGATGGGAATGGATGCAGGCAAGATCACGGTGCATTACACCGGGCTCGACCGTGACCGCTTCCGCCCGCTCGAACACACGCAACTGCGCAGCCAATTGTCGCGCGAACTCGGCTTCGCCCTTCCCGACAATGCCCCGCTCATCGCCTGCATCGGAGCGCTGATCGAGCGCAAGGGTCAGGGCATCGCGATCACCGCCCTGAACGATATCCCCGGCGCGCGGCTGGTGCTGGTCGGCAAGGGCGCTGACGAGGCGCGGCTGCGCGCGCTGGCGGTGAGCGAAGGGGTGGAAACCCGCGTGTTCTTTGCAGGCTCGGTCGATCACGATCTGATGCCGCTGATCCTGTCGGCCGCCGATGTGATGGTGTTGCCGACCGTGGCGGAGGGCCTCGCCAATGCCTGGGTTGAAGCGCTCGCCTGCGGGACGCCGGTGGTGACCAGCGATGTCGGCGGCGCACGCGAAATCATCACCTGCGACACCGCCGGACGGCTGGTTGACCGCAATCCTGAGGCCGTGGCGGCGGGGATCAACGCGGTGCTCAACGCCCCGCCCCCGCGCGATGCGGTGGCCGCGCTGACCGCGCATTTCAGCTGGGAGGCCAACGCCGCAACGCTGGCGGCCCATTATGAGCGTTTGTTGGCCGCCTGACGGCGGCGCAGACCACCCGCCCACCAATAGTACCGCTATGTTATGGTGGCCGGATGGGGAGGCGGGGCGGGAGGTCTGCCGGTTCGAGTGAGCGAACCGGCAAGACGAATTAAGCTTCGCCGCGCGCGACCTTTTCCTGCCGGTCGGCGGGACTCTCGGTCGGCACGAAGCTGTCCGAGGTGACCCCCATCCAGATCAGCAGCGGGCCAGCCATATAGACGCTCGAATAAGCGCCGATGAACAGGCCGGTGGTGATCGCGGCGACCATGCCGAACAGGCTCGGCGGGCCGAAGATCAGCAGCGGGATCAGCGCCAGAAACAGCGCCAGCGAGGTCATCACGGTGCGCGACAGGGTTTCATTGACCGACAGATCGAGCAGTTCGGGCAAGGGCATCTTGCGGAACTTCTTGAGGTTCTCGCGGATGCGATCGTAGACCACCACGGTGTCGTTCAGCGAATAGCCGATGATCGCGAGGATCGCGGCGACGATCTGGAGACTGAACTCCATCTGCGTCAGCGCGAACAGCCCGACCGTGACCGACACGTCGTGCACCAGCGCGAACATCGCGCCGACACCGAACTGCCATTCGAACCGCACCCAGATATAGATCGACACCGCCGCCATCGCGGCGAGCAGCGCGAGAATCGCCTGATCGCGGAACTCGCCCGCGACCTTGCCCGAGACGGTGTCGTTGCCGTCCTTGCGGGCATCGGGATATTCCTTGGTGATGGCCGCGATCACCTTTTCGCCGATCGCGGTGGCCGCGCCGGGGGTGTCCTCGGTGCCTTCGGGCAGGGCGACGCGGATCGAGACGGTCTTGGGCCCGCCGAATTC
The DNA here is from genome assembly GCA_046339235.1 of Erythrobacteraceae bacterium. Taxonomy (GTDB): domain Bacteria; phylum Pseudomonadota; class Alphaproteobacteria; order Sphingomonadales; family Sphingomonadaceae; genus Erythrobacter. Next base: position 14,524 of record JBKDUW010000064.1, read on the forward strand.
CTGCACCACCGGCTCGCCGTAACCGAGCCCGCCGACGAGCTCGCGCAAGCTCGCGATCGGCGCGGTCTCGCGCTTCTTGAAGGTCATGCGCACTTCCTGACCGCCAGCAAAGTCGACCCCGAAATTGAGGCCGTTCACCGCCACCGCTGTCCAGCTGCCGAGGGTCAGCACAAGGCTGAGCACGAAGAACGGGATGCGCAGTTTCAGGAACTTGATGTTGGTATCGTCAGGGACGAGCTTGAGCAGTTTCATGGGTCTCGCTCCTTCAGATGCTGATGTCGTTGGGGCGCGTCTTGCGCAGACATCCGGCTACGAACATGCGGGTCAGCGTCACGCCGGTGAACACCGAGGTGAACAGGCCGATCACCAGCACCACCGCGAAGCCCTTGATCGGCCCCGAGCCGAAGGCGAACAGCGCCACCCCCGAGATGAAGTTGGTGGCGTTGGCGTCATAGATCGCGCGGCCCGCTTCCTTGTAGCCGGTCTCGACCGCGGCGATGACCTTGCGCCCGCGCTTGCGTTCCTCGCGGATGCGCTCGTTGATCAGCACGTTGGCATCGACCGCCGCTCCGATGGTAATCACAAAGCCCGCGATCCCCGGCAGGGTCAGCGTGAAATTGCCAAGCGCCATCAGGCCGAGCAGCATCAGCACGTTGAACACCAGCGCGATGGTCGCATAGACGCCGAAGCGGCCATAGGTCGCCAGCATCAGCGCGATCACCGCGATGCTGCCGATCGCCATCGCGAGCAGGCCCTTGCGGATCGAATCCGCGCCGAGATCTGGCCCGACGGTGCGTTCCTCGACCACCGTCAGCGGCACCGGCAGCGCGCCCGAACGCAGCGCAATCGCGAGGTTGTTGGCGCTTTCCGGGGTAAAGCTGCCCGAGATCTGCGCGCTGCCGCCAAGGATCGGCTCGTTGATGTTGGGGGCCGAGAGCACCTGCCCGTCGAGGATGATCGCGAAGGGCTTGCCGGTGTTCTCGCGCGTCAGCTTGGCGAACTTGGCCCCGCCCTGCGCATCGAAGGTGATGTTGACGACGCTCTGGTTGTCGGTCGGATCGACCCCGGCCTGCGCGCCGGTAAGATTGTCGCCGCGGATGCCGCCGAGGCGCCGCACGGCCTCGTACCGGCCCTCCATCGGGGTGCCGGGGGCATAGGGGAACACCTCGCTGCCCGGAGGGGCGATACCGGCCTGCACGTTTTCGGGCAGGGCATTCAGATCAACCAGCTTGAATTCAAGCTGCGCGGTCTGGCCGAGCAGGCTCTTGAGCGCCTCGGGGTCTTCCAGACCCGGCACCTGCACCACGATGCGGGTGGCGCCCTGGCGGATGATGGTCGGCTCGCGCGTGCCGAGCTCGTCAATGCGGCGACGCACGACTTCGGTGGCGCTTTCCATCGCATCATCAAGCGCGGCGTCGATCCCGGCCGTGGTGGGTGTGAGAACCATGCGCTGGCTGTCGACCACCGTCAGATCCCATTCGCGGGTCAGGTTCACGCCCTGCATCACCGGCTCGACCAGCCCGCGCGCGCGATCGATGTCGGCGGCGCTATCGAGCATGAAGGACAGGCGCCCCTCGCCCGTCGAAACGTCGCCGATGCGAATGCGCGGCTTGGCGTTGCGCATCAGCTGGCGGACGGTCTCTTCCATGTTCTCGAGCCGCTGGGCGCGGATGTCGGAGGCCTTGGCTTCGAGCAGCAGGTGCGAACCGCCGGCACGGTCGAGGCCGAGATTGACCTGCGGATTGGGCAGGCTCTTGGGCCAGTCGAGCCCTGCGACATTGGCCAGCGAAGGCAGCGCGAGCAGCGAGGCCGCCAGCGTCAGGCCCCACAGCCAGAGCTTTTTCCAAAGGGGGAATTCGAGCATTGCGTCAGTGTCCCACGCGAAAGGGGTGTGCGGCTGGCCTTGGGGCGGCCGAATCAATCGTTGGCGGGGCTGCCGCCGGGCGGGATGATGTCGCCGATGGTCGCCTTGATCGCCTTGACGCGGACATTGGTGCCGAGTTCGAGCTCGACATAGGTGTCGTCAACCTTGAGCACCTTGCCGACAAGGCCGCCAGCGGTAACGACCTGATCGCCCTTCTTGACCGCGGCAATCTTGGCCTGGTGCTTCTTCTGCCTGTCCATCTGCGGACGGATGATGAGGAACCAGAAGATCGCGATCATGCCGATGATCGGCAGGAAGCTGACCCATGCGGGCGGCGCTGCGGCAGCACCCGCTCCGGCGGCGGCAAGAAGATCGAATGTCATGCGATAAAACCCGTCAAGATTCCGAAACTGGTAAGCAAGGCCGTGGCCCTGCGGTTCAAGAGGGCGCGCCTAGCAGCAATGCAAGCAGGCGGCAATCTTTCGGCCTCCTTACGGTGGCGCAGACCCCCCGCCCCGCCCCCCCCCCCCGCCACCAAAGATGCCCACACGCTATGGCCCTCGGGTGGGGGGGCGGGGCGGGGGGTCGGCGGGTCGCGCCCGCCCACCCCAAAAAAACCCCAAAAAAAGGCGCCCAAAAG
>JBKDUW010000065.1:0-3027 GCA_046339235.1 Erythrobacteraceae bacterium
CGACATCATCGCCGCGCCGGAAGGCGACGGGCAGGCGGCTTCGACTGTCATACCTTCTTGATTTGACCCTCAAGCGCCGGGCGGCGGACGTCCGTCCGGTTGTCCTCGCTTCGCTCGTTCAGCTTCGCTTCGGCTTTCCTCGCATAAGCTCGGGCGCGCGTTCGCGCTTGCGGTAGCTTCGCGACCGGTTCCAGTGCCCTAACGAGAGCGGAAACTACGCCCCGTCCTTTTCCTCGCGGCTCACCAGCAGCTTGTCGATCCGGCGGCCGTCCATGTCGACCACCTCGAAGCGCCAGCCCTGCGCGTGGAAGTGCTCGCCCTCGGCAGGCAGCTTCTTGAGCACCGACAGGACATAACCGGCCGCCGTGCCGAATTCGCGGTTCTCGTCGTAATCGAGCCCCAGCCGATCGGCCAGCGCATCGGCGGACAGCGAGCCCGCCACCAGCAGCGAGCCGTCCTCGCGCTCCACCACCTGCGGCAGATCGCCCTCTTCCTGATCGCTGACGAAGGTGCCGACAATCGCGGTGAGCAGATCGACCGGGGTGACCAGCCCTTCGAAGTGGCCATATTCGTCATGCACCAGCGCCATCGCCACTTCGGAAGATTGCAGCACCCGCAGCGCGTCCATCGCGTCGAGCTGATCGGGCACCACCTCAACCCGGCGCATCATCGCACGGATCGACACAGCCTCGCCCGCCACCATCGCCGCCAGCACTTCGCGCACCTTGACCACGCCAAGGATCGTATCGGGAGAGCCGTCGGCGACCGGCATCAGCGAATGCGGACTGTCCTCGATGGTCTGGCGGATCTCGGCGGTGTCGGCATCGGCCTCGATCCAGTCGACCGCGGTGCGCGGGGTCATCATCTCGCGCACCGGGCGTTCGGCGAGCCGCACCACGCCGGTGAGGAGCTGGCGCTGCTCGGCCTCGATCGCGCCCGATCGGGTCGCCTCGGCAAAGATCATGTGCAGCTCTTCGGCGGTGACCGAGGCTTCATCGGTGCGGCGGATGCCGAACAGGCGGATGATCGCCGCCGAACTGGTATCGAGCAGCCACACCAGCGGCGCCGCCGCGCGCGACAGAAACGCCATCGGCCGCGCCATAATCAGCGCCAGCGGCACCGCATTGCGCAGCGCCAGCTGCTTGGGCACCAGCTCGCCCACCACCACACTAAGGTAGGTGGTCAGCGCGATCACCACAGCAAACCCGGTTTCGTCGGCATATTGCGCCGGCAGGCCGAGTGCCGCCATGCGCTCACCCACCGGCCCGCCAAGGCTCGCGCCGGAATAGGCCCCTGCGATAATGCCGATCAGCGTGATGCCGATCTGCACGGTCGAAAGGAACTTGCCCGGGTCCGCGGCCAGCGCGATCGCTGTGCGCGCGCTGGTCGATCCGGCTTCAGCCTTGGCTTCGAGCGTGCTGGTTTTGGCCGAGACGATCGCGAGTTCGGACATGGCGAACACGCCGTTGATCACGACGAGCGCGAGGATGATGGCAAGATCGGTCCAGGGAAAGGGAGTCACAGGTGCCGCGCTAGCACAAACTGGGGCGGATGCCAGCCAGACAACCCGAAGTTGTCCGGCGAGGCGGCGAAAGCGAAGGAAAATCGTACCGCGCGCGTCCGTTTGTTCAACATGGGTCAATCCACGGGAGAGAAGGGGTGTTAATCAGGCTTGAGGGCGCTGTCTTGCCATCACGGTGGCGCCATGGCACTTTCGGCATCAATTGAGAGGGAGGAATCACTTATGTCTATTTCACGTATCCTGCTTTCGGGCACCGCCGCCTTGGCTCTGCTGGGCACCACCGCCTGCGTCACCGACCCCAACACCGGCGAGAAGAAGGCCTCGCGCACCGCGATCGGCACCGGGCTGGGCGGGGCGCTCGGTTATCTGCTTGGCGACGCGATCGGCGGCGACGCCGCACGCATCATCGGAGCCGGCATCGGGGGCTCGGCTGGCGCACTCATCGGCAAGCAGTATGACGACCAGATTCGCACCCTCAAGGAGCAGACCGCGGGTAGCGGCGTCGAAGTCGAGGAAGTGGGCGATCAGGACGCGATTCTGGTTCGCCTGCCCGACGGCGTGACCTTCGCGACCGGTTCCTCGCAGATCAATCCGGGCTTTCTCGACACGCTGAACAGTGTTGGCGAAAGCCTGATCACCTATCCCAACAGCATCGTCGATGTGTACGGCTTCACCGACACCACCGGATCGACGGCGACCAACCAGCGCCTGTCCGAACAGCGTGCGCAAGCAGTGGCCGATTACCTCGCGGCGCGCGGGGTCGCCCGGTCACGTTTGGCGACAAAGGGTTATGGCGAAACCTACGACTATCTGCGGGTCAAGACCGCCGACAATGTCAACGAACCGCTCAACCGCCGTGTCGAGATCAAGATCATCCCGGTCAGCCAGGACGATGTGAAGGAAGCACGCAGCAACTGAGCTTGCTGCAAGGATGCAATGACGGGCCGTCCGCAAGGGCGGCCCGTTTGCGTTTCACCGCAGCGACTTGGCGCGTTCGGCCAGACGCTTGACCGCGGCGGCATGGATCGCGGGGGAGCACACCAGCAGACCGAAATCGCGCGGGTCGTGCTTGTTGTAGGCAAGCGGGGCGCCGAAGGCATCGCTGACCTCCGCCCCGGCCTCGCGCGCGATCAGAGTGGCGGCGGCGATGTCCCACTCATAGCCCCAGCGCAGGGTCGCCACCAGATCGGCCCGCTCAACCCCCTTGTCGAGCTCAAGATCATCGCGGTCAGCCAGGACGATGGGTAGGAAGCTCGCAGAAAGGGAGCTTGCTGCAAGGATGCAATGACGGGCCGTCCGCAAGGGCGGCCCGTTTGCGTTTCACCGCAGCGACTTGGCGCGTTCGGCCAGACGCTCGACCGCGGCGGCGTGGATCGCGGGGGAGCACACCAGCAGGCCGAAATCGCGCGGGTCGTGCTTGTTGTAGGCAAGCGGCGCGCCGAAGGCATCGCTGACCTCCGCCCCGGCCTCGCGCGCGATCAGAGTGGCGGCGGCGATGTCCCACT
>JBKDUW010000066.1:0-2667 GCA_046339235.1 Erythrobacteraceae bacterium
GTCCGTCGCCTGCCGCGCGGCCATTGCCGTCACGGCATCCTCGCCGAGCTGATTGTAAAGCTGGTCGGCGCTGTTGGTGGCGTGATCCTCGCTGAAATACATTTGCGTGATCAGCCGCTGGTGCCTTCCCTTGATGTCGAAATGGATGTGCGGCGTGCGGTGCCCGATCGGACTGTCATAGCCCGAAGGCTTGATCGTGATGATCCGCCATTCGCCGCTTGGCCCCGTCATCAGCGTGGCGAAGCCCTGGAAATTGGGATCGAGCGGCGCGGTGGCGATATCGCCGGGATGGGCGTAGCGGCCGGCGGCATTGCATTGCCACAGTTCCAGCTCGGCGCCGCCCACCGGATTGCCCTTGCGGTCAAGCACGCGGCCGGTGACTTCGATCACCCGCCCCAACGCGCGGCCCGAGTTGCCCTTGATCATGGTCATGTCGAAATCGTCGTCGCCGGGTCGTAGGACCGGGTAGAACGGGCCGAGCGGTCCGCCCGCCGTTTCCGCTGGTACCGCCGCACGTGCGATGCCACCAGTGGCGATGAGCCCGGCGGCTGTCAGCGCTGCTCCGGCAAAGCGGCGCCGCGAAAGCGTGTGATCGTGATCCATGTTGTTCCCCCGGCTCCCAGTCAGGCTGGGAGCCTATCACAATCGCGACGCGCCCGATACGCCGGCCTGCCGGGCTTGCGCGCGCAATGCTTGCCTTTTTGCAGCGCAGCATCTACGGGCGCGGCCAATCACGCAAGATAAAAAGACGTCCACAGGAGCATATTCATGGCGGTTACCCGCACCTTTTCGATCATCAAGCCCGATGCCACCCGTCGCAACCTCACCGGCGCGGTCACCAAGATGCTGGAAGACGCCGGTCTGCGCGTCGTCGCCAGCAAGCGCATCCACATGAGCCGCGAACAGGCCGAAGGCTTCTACGGCGTGCACCGCGGGCGTCCCTTCTTCGGTGAACTCGTCGATTTCATGATGAGCGAGCCGGTGGTGGTTCAGGTGCTCGAAGGCGAAGACGCTGTCACCCGCAACCGCGACATCATGGGCGCTACCAACCCGGCTGACGCTGCGCCTGGCACAATCCGCAAGGAACTGGCTCTGTCGATCGGTGAAAACACCGTCCACGGTTCGGACTCGGAAGAAAACGCCGCGATCGAAATCGCCTTCTTCTTCAAGCCGGAAGAAATCGTCGGCTGATTTTTGACGCCCGATGAAATGCTAGAGGGCCGTCCTGCAAGGGGCGGCCCTTTTGCTTTGTCTGCGCTACCTCGCCTTGGCAAAGCGCGCCAGTTGCGCGGCGTGGGCGTGGTGGTGTCCATCTGCGCTCGCCGCCATCACCCGCCGCATCGAAGCCAGCGCCGCATCTGAAAGCGCAAGGCCGAGCGCGGCATAGCAGCGCGCGATGGCGCCTTCCCAATCGGCATTGATCTCGTCGAAGGTCAGCCGCGCGACCGGTCCCTGCCACCCGGAAAGTGCGGCCGCGATGCGCTTCTCGCGCAGGGCAATCTTGTGCTGCCAGCGCGCAGTAATCGCCGCCATGTCGCAGCTGTCCGATTGCACCGCCATCTGGTTGGCAGCGAGGCTGACCGCGCTTTTGAGCACCGCCTCTTGCTCGCGCTGGGCCAGCACCAGCCGGGCATCGGGAAACAGCGCCAACAGTGTGTCGAGATCCTCGGCAAAGGCGGGCACCTTCATCACCCGCGGCTTGTCGGCCAGACCGCGCTTGGCGGCTTCGGTTTTGAGGATACGGGCGAATTCGCGGTAAATGGGGGCAGACCCGCGCGCCTCGCTCCACGCCGAAAAAGCCGGGATGTGCCACTGCGATTCGTAGATCGAATGGTGGAGCGCGGCCGAAATCCACGCCAACTCCTCCTCGACCCCGCCGGGCGTCATCGGATGGATCGACTGCATCCACGGATTGAGCGCAGCCAGCATCGCCAGTTCGACCGCGCTCATCACGCGGCTCATCCCGAAGCGCGCCCACAGTCCTTGGGGCACGGGATGATAGGCATCGCAATAGCGGGTGTGCGAGAAGGCCGGATCGGCAGCAAGCACCTTGTGGATGCGGGTGGTGCCGGAGCGCATATGGCCGATAACGATAAGCGGCGGGGCAAGCGGGGTTACGAGCAATCCGGGCTGCTCAAGCCACAGCGCGCCGAACGCCAGCCGGTTCTTCACCTGACGCGACAACTGGCCCCACGCCATCGAGCGGCCCAACGGATTGAGATCGGCTTCGGCCTCGACGGCCGCGATCATTCGCGTCAGCCGCTCGCGGAAGTCAGCGACGTCCTCTTCACAGCGTCCGCCATGTTCCACCGCTTCGGCCTGCGCGCCATAGGGCTTGGCGGCGAGCGCCCACAGCGCCTCGGGGTCAAGATCGGGCGGAGGCAACCAGCCCTTGTTCCAGGCCTTGCCCAGAAAATCATTGGCCCGCTGCGCCAGCGGCCCGCGCGCCAGCGGATGATCCCTCACCGGAGCCATCAGAACGCGTCCGCGATGTCCATGAAGCGCGTCAGCCGCTTGGGCGCGACGCTGCGCCAACTGCGCTGGAGCCACGCGCTCACCTCGTCCCAGTCGAGATCGGGACGATCCAGCACAAGGCCGACCCAGCCGCTCGCGCCGTAGAATGCGGGCTTGAAATAGGTCTCGGGCTGATCTTCGACGAGGCTCATC
>JBKDUW010000067.1:0-6388 GCA_046339235.1 Erythrobacteraceae bacterium
ATTGTGCTGTGCGAGAGCATCCGCCCCGCGCTCGCCGCCGGAATGGCGCGGCAGGGGATGTCCGCGATCGATCTCGCCCATGCCGCGCAGCCGGTGCTGTCGCTTGCCGGGCCGCAGCGCATCACGCTCGCCTATGATCCCGCCGCGCCCGAGGCCGCGCGCGCAGCGCTGCTGGCGGCGGCGGCGCAGGGCGGCTGGCCGATTGCCGGCGACACCCAGTCGATGGCGCTGCTGACGCTGGCCGAGCGGATTTCGGCGAGCGATATCCCGGTGCTGCTCGAAGGGCCGACCGGCACCGGCAAGGAAGTGCTGGCGCGCTTTGTCCACCGCCTCTCGCCGCGCTCGGGCGGGCCGTTCGTCGCGGTCAACTGCGCGGCCATGCCCGAAGCAATGCTCGAAGCGCTGTTGTTCGGCCACCGCAAGGGCGCCTTCACCGGTGCAGCCGAAGCGGGCGAGGGCCTGTTTCGCGCGGCGGACAAGGGCACGCTGCTGCTCGACGAGATTGGCGAATTGCCGCTCGCGCTGCAGGCCAAGCTGCTGCGCGCGCTTCAGGAAGGCGAGGTGCTGCCGCTGGGCGCGACCCGTCCGGTGAGCGTCGATGTGCGGATCATCGCGGCCACCAACCGGCACCTTTCGGCCGAGGCCGAGGCCGGGCGGTTCCGCGAGGACCTGTTCTACCGCCTCAACGTCTTCCCGCTGCGCATCCCGGCGCTGCGTGACCGGGCGGGCGATATCGCCCCGCTCGCCTTCGGGATGCTGCTGCGCCACGCAGGGCGGCCGGGACAGCCGGGCTGGATTGACGCGGGCGCTTTGGCGCTGCTCGAAAGCCACGCGTGGCCGGGCAATATCCGCGAGCTCGAAATCGTCATCCGCCGCGCGCTGCTGCTGAGCGGCGAGGCGCGCGCGCTTCTGCCGGAGCATATCGTGTTCGATAGCGCGGTGCGGCCCGTGTCCGAAGGCCCTGCGACAATCGCGCTTTCGGGTGCGCGCACGCTGTCGGATGTCGCCTTCGCCTCGGAAGCGCAGGCGATCCTTGCCGAGCTCGCCAGCCACGCCGGCAACCGCAGCGCCACTGCGCGCGCCCTGGGCATTTCCGAACGCACCTTGCGCTATCGCCTCGCCTCGATGCGGGCGAGCGGGCTTGTCGCAGGAGGCGCGGCATGAACGCGATCGGTCCGGGTCTTAGGCCCGGCTTCGGGATCGAGGATGTGATGGCGCTGCGCCAACAGGTCTTCGCCCGCAGCGCCGCCTTGCGCGAAGTGCGCAGCGCGAGCGATGCGCCGCAGGCCCCCGCCAATGCGCCCGCCGCCGGCTTTGCCGACACGCTCACCAACGCGCTCCAGCAGGTCAACGCGGTGCAGCAGCGCTCGTCCGATATGCAGGTCGCCTATGAACGCGGGGCAGTGACCGATATCGCCGAAGTGATGCTGGCCCGGCAGGAAGCGGGCGTCGCCTTCGAGGCGACCTTGCAGGTGCGCAACAAGCTGCTCACCGCCTATCAGGACATTATGCGGATGGGGGGCTGAGTAGATGGCTGAAGCAAGCCTCCCTGTGCCCGCCGAACCTGCGGTCCTTCCCGCCGCGCCCCCGCAGGCAGGGTGGCGCACCCTGCTGCCAGAGCCGGTCGCGGGCTTCATGGCGCAGCCCGCGCTGTCGCGTGCGATGCCGATGCTGCTTGGTGCGGGCGCGCTGGCGGCGGCGGGCGCCTTGTGGATGACGCTCGCTTCAGGGCCTGACCGCGTGCTCTACACCAGCCTCACCGATGCCGAACGCGCCAAGGTGGTCGAGACGCTCGATGCGGGCGGGATTGCCTATACCATTGACAACCAGACCGGCGCGCTCTCGGTGGCCGCGGATGATGTCTACCGCGCCAAGATGATGGTCGCCAGCGATGCCGGGATCGCCGCGCCCGAAGGCGCGGAAGCGATGCTCGATTCAATGCCGCTCGGCACCTCGCGCACGCTGGAAGGCGAACGTCTGCGGCTGTCGCGCGAGCGCGAGCTGATGCTGACGATCCGCGAGATCGACGGGATCGAATCGGTGCGCGTCCACTTGGCCACGCCCGAACGCTCGGTGTTCGTGCGCGAGAACGCCGAGCCCTCGGCCTCGGTGATGGTGCGGCTGGTGGGCGGGCGCAGCCTGTCGCAAAGCCAGGTCGAGGCGATCGTCAATCTCGTCGCGGCCTCGGTGCCGGGGATGAGTGCGGATGCGGTGCGGGTGGTCGACCAGAACGGCCGGCTGCTCTCCTCCCCGCGCGAGGAGGCGCTCGATTCGCTGCTGCTCCAGCGCGAGCTTGAAGGCAAGCTCGCTGACCAGATCGACGCGCTGCTGCTGCCCTTGCTGGGTGAGGGCAATTATTCCGCGCAGGTGCAGGCATCGCTCGACCAGAACGAGGTGACCACCGCGCGCGAGACCTATGAAAAGGAAGGCGTGGTCCGCAACGAGAGCGAGCGCAATGCGACCCGCACCGGCGCTGGCCCCGCAGGCGGCGTGCCGGGGGCGGCGACCAACACCCCGCCGCCGCAAGCGACGCTGGTGGATGGCCCGCCGCAGCCCGCCCCGCCCGCGACGGCCACCTCGACCGACACCGAAACCGCCTCGCAGCGCAACTACGAATTGGGCCGCGAGGTCGCGGTCACCAGCACCCGTCCGGGCGCGCTGACTAAGCTTTCGGTCGCGGTTGCGGTGAGCGATGCTGCGCTCAAGAAAGCCGCCCCTATGACCGCCGCCCAGCTGGAAGCGCTGGTGAGCGCGGCGGTCGGCGCCGATGCCGCGCGCGGCGATATGGTCGAAGTGGTGGCCAGCAAGTTCGAGCCCGCCGATCTCGAGCCTCCCGCCTTCTATGAAGAACCGTGGTTTGCGATGCTGGTGCGTTATGGCACGGCGCTGATCGCGGTGCTGCTGGTGCTGCTGTTCGCGGTGCGTCCGCTGATCGGCAAGCTGCGCGGACGCGGCGAGCCTGCCGCGGCGCCTGCCACCGATGCAGAAGGTGAAAACGTCACTCTGCTGCCCGGCACTTCGGGCGGAGTCCCGCTCGGCGATCTGCCGCGCCAGGTCGAACTCGCGCGCCGGCTTGCGGTGAGCCAGCCCGACCGCGCGGTCGAGGCGCTGCAGCGGATGCTCGCCGCCCCCGATAACACCCCCGATACCACCGGCGCGGAGCCCAGCGCGACATGAGCCTCGAAGCCGCCCTCAACGACATCGAAGTCACCCCTGCGCTCGACCGCCTGCTGAGCCGGATTGACCGCGCTGCGGTGTTCCTGATGCTGCTCGGCGATGACGAGGCGAGCGGCATTCTCGGCCGCCTGTCGCCCGGCGAGCTTGAAAAGCTCGGCGCGGCAATGATAGCGCTGGGCGAGATCGACCAGCCGCGCATGGCCGAGGCGCTGGCCGATTTCGCCACCGAGGCTGCGCGCGAACTGCTCCCCCAGCGCGGCCGCACCGACCGCGTGCGCGCGCTGCTCGACAAGGCGCTTGGCCCCGCGCGCGCCGACAGCATGATGCAGCGGATCGAGCCCGAGGCGCGCCCGCGCTCGGTCGAGATGGCGCGCTGGCTGGTGCCGCCGGTTCTGGTGCGGCTGATCGAGGATGAACACCCGCAGGTGATCGCGGCGCTGCTGCTGCTGATCGAGCCCGAACCCGCCGCCGAAGTGCTCGCCGTGCTGCCGCTCGAACTGCAGACCATGGTGGTCGAGCGGGTGGCGCGCAGCGGGCCGATCTCGGCGGCCGCCATCGCCACCATCGACACGCTGCTGACCCAGCGCATCACCGCCACTTTCGGCCCCGCGGCGGTGGCGCTGGGCGGCCCGCGCGAGGCGGCCAACCTCATCAATCTGGCCGCGGGCGATCTGCGCCAGACCGTGCTCCCCGCCATCGCCGAACGCGACGGCCCGCTGGCGACACGGATCGAGGAGGAGCTGTTCACCTTCGAAATGCTGTTCGCGCTCGATCCGATGTCGATGGGCCGCCTGCTGCGCGATGTGGATTCGGAAAAGCTAATCGATGCATTGAAGGGCCTCAAGGAGCCCGAACGCACGCCGTTCTTCGCCGCCATGTCGAGCCGCGCGGCCGACGGCGTGCGCGACGAGATCTAGCTGCGCGGGCGCCAGTCCAAGGCCGATGTCGCGGCCGCGCAGAAGGCGATTGTCGAGATTGCACGCACCCTTGCCGAAGCGGGCGAGATCGTGATCGGGAGCGGCAATGGCGAATTCGTCTGACTGGCTCGGTGCGCTCAGCGTGCTGGCCGAATCCGATTCCCCCCCGCCCGGCTGGCTGGCGCTGCTGGGCGAGGCGGCGGATTTCCGCGAGACGCTGCCGTTTGGCGCGCCCGCTCCGCTGCCGGAGCCACCACCCGTGCCCGAACCCGCGCCTGCCCCTGCTGCCGAGGATGCGCTGGCGCTGGCCTATGCCGATGGCGCGGCTGCGGGCCGAGCGGCTGCCGAGGCCGAAGCCGCGCGCGATGCTGCCCGCCAGCGGTCGCTGCGGCTCGCCTTTCGCGCTCTCGACGCGGCCGCGCGCGACGTGCTCGCCGGCGATCTCGCCGATACGGTGATCGCGCTGTGCGACGGCGTGCTGGGAGCCCGCGCGAGTGATCGCGACGCGCTGATGACGCGCTGCCACGCCGCCGCGCGCCGGATCGGCGGGGCGGCCTCGGCGCTGCGGCTGCATCTCCACCCCTCGGACATCGAAGCCATCGACCCCGAGGCGCTCGCCGACTGGAGCGTGATCGCGGATTCGGCGATTGAAGCGGGCGGGCTGATGCTCGAAGGGCCGGACGGTGCAGTGCGCGATGGCCCGGCGGACTGGCGCCGCGCAATTGCCGCCGCGGTGCATGGATGATCGCCGAACTTCAGCTTGATCTGGCGCGGATGCGCGCCGCGCAGGTGGCGGGCGGCCCGGTGCTGACCGGGCGCGTGGTTGCCTGCGATGGCGGGCTGATCGAGGTTGCCGGCCTGCCGCTACCGATCGGCTCCTTGGGCCTGATCGAGAACGAGGCCGGGAGCGAATGCCTTGCCGAAGTGATCGGCTTTCGCGCCGGCCATTCGCTGATGATGCTGCTCGGCGATACCATGCTGCTGCGTCCGCGTGCAAGCGTGCGCGCGCTGGGTAATCCGGGCGAGGTGCGTGTGGGCGAGGCGCTGCTCGGGCGCGCGGTCGATGCGCTGGGCGATCCGATTGATGGCGGCCCCAGGCTCAATCTGCCGCAGGTCTGGCCGCTTGCCGGGCAGCGCGAGGGCGCTCTGGAGCGCGCCAGCGTCGAACATCCCTTCGATTGCGGGGTGCGCACGATCAATGCGCTGGCGACCATGGGTGTCGGCCAAAGGCTTGGGATCATGGCGGGATCGGGCGTGGGCAAATCGGTGCTGGTCGACACCATCGCGGGTCACGCGGTCGCTGATGTCACTGTGGTCGCGCTGATCGGCGAGCGGGCGCGCGAGGTGTCCGACTTCGTGAACCGCCATATGGCGGGCCACCGGCGCGGGGGGATCGTGGTGGTCGCCGTGCCCGCCGATCACGCCCCGAACCTGCGGCTGCGCGCGGCGCAATATGCCAGCGCGATCGCGGAGTATTTCCGCAGCCAGGGCAAGCGCGTGCTGCTGATCCTCGACAGCCTCACCCGCGTCGCCCACGCCGCGCGCGAGCTGGCGCTGGTGCTGGGCGAACCCGGCGCGGCGCGGGGCTATCCGCCTAGCGCGCTCGCGGCGATCACGCGGTTGGTCGAGCGCGCGGGCAATTCGGCGCGATCGGGCGGGGCGGTGACGGGCATCTACACCGTGCTCGCCGATGGCGATGACGGCAACGACCCGGTGGTCGATACCGCGCGCGCCATTCTCGATGGCCACATCGTGCTCTCGCGCGAATTGGCGCAGCGGGGGCACTATCCCGCGATCGACGTGCCGGCTTCGCTGAGCCGGGTGATGGACGAGCTGGTGACGCCCGAAATCGCCCGCGCCGCGCGCGGCTTGCGCGCGCTGATCGCCGCGCGCGAGACCAACCGCGATCTGGTGCTGATGGGGGCCTATCGCGCCGGCTCCGACCCGCAGCTCGATACCGCACTCGCGCTCAGCGGGGCGATTGATGCCTTCCTGATGCAGGAGCGCGGGGAGGCCGAGCCGCTGGCGCTCAGCCATGCCGCGCTCACCGCGCTGATGGGCCAGACCGATGCGTGAGGCGCGCCGGCTTGCGCTGATCCGGCGGCAGGCGCTGATCGCCAAGGTCGCGCGGCGGCAGGCTTTGCGCGGGCTGGCCGATGCGCTCGAGGCCGAGGCGCGCAGCCATGCGCTCGCCGCCCGCAGCCGCGCGCTGGTCGCCAGCAGCGCGCCGCAGCCCGGCGCCACGGTTGGCGCGGCACTGGCGGCGCGCGCGGGGTTCACGGCCGCTCTGGCGC
>JBKDUW010000068.1:0-14725 GCA_046339235.1 Erythrobacteraceae bacterium
CTCACCGCAGTCTAGGCACTTCCAGCAGGTCGCAAATCGATGAGGTTTTATTTTACCCTATCGATTTTGCCCGCTTTTGCTTGACTTTTGGGGGGTCGAACGACATCTGCGCCCCACTTGTCCCCCGGCTCGCTGGCCGAAGGGGCGATTCTCCGGGTCCCGCCCGGCAGATACAGTTGCAATCAAGGAACCAAGCCATGAAGGCGCTCAGCAAGCAGACCCGGTCGATCAAGCCGGCCGAGGTCGAAAAGAACTGGCACATCATCGATGCCGATGGCCTCGTCGTCGGCCGTCTCGCCGCGATCGTCGCCAACATCCTGCGCGGCAAGCACAAGCCGAGCTTCACCCCGCACGTCGATTGCGGCGATCACGTCATCATCATCAATGTTGAGAAGGTGAAGTTCACCGGCAACAAGATGGGCGACAAGGTCTATTACAAGCACACCGGCCACCCCGGCGGCATCAAGGAAACCACCCCGGCCAAGGTGCTGGGTGGCCGTTTCCCCGAGCGCGTGCTCGAAAAGGCCGTGGAACGCATGATTCCGCGCGGTCCGCTGGGCCGTCAGCAGATGAAGGCGCTGCACCTCTACGTCGGCACCGAGCATCCCCATGACGGCCAGCAGCCGCAGGTGCTCGACGTCGCTTCCATGAACCGCAAGAACAAGGTCACCGCATAATGACCGATGAGACCACTACCGTGTCCGATCTCGCCGATCTGAAGGACATCGCCGGCAACGCACCGCAGGGTGATGCTGTCGAAATCGCCCGCGTCTCGGCCCCGCTGCGTCAGCAGGAGCTCGACAAGCAGGGCCGCGCCTACGCCACCGGTCGCCGCAAGGATGCGGTTGCCCGCGTGTGGGTCAAGCCCGGCACCGGCAAGATCACCATCAACGGCCGCGATCAGGAAACCTACTTTGCGCGCCCGACCCTGCGTCTGGTGATCAACCAGCCCTTCACCATCACTGGCCGTTCGGGCCAGTATGACGTTGTCACCACCGTGCGCGGCGGCGGGCTGTCGGGTCAGGCCGGTGCCGTGAAGCACGGCATCGCCCAGGCCCTGTCGAAGTACGAGCCGGAGCTGCGGACCACCGTCAAGGCGGCCGGCTTCCTCACCCGCGACAGCCGCGTGGTCGAGCGCAAGAAGTACGGCAAGGCCAAGGCCCGCCGCAGCTTCCAGTTCTCGAAGCGCTAATCGCGCTTCCGGCGGCAGTTCTCGAAGCGCTAATCGCTTCGTCCCTCCGAACAGACAAAGGGCGGCCCCGCAGGGGAGCCGCCCTTTTTCGTCGCGGGGTACCGGGCGGCGTCAGCGCTGAAGCAGCATCAGCACCCAGGCAAGGCCGCTGCCCGACAGAAAAACCGGCCACGACCAGTAGAACTTGGCATCGGCTAGCGACACCAGCTGGATCGCCAGCGGCCCGGCAGCAGTGCCTTGCGAGCCGATCACCAGGCCGATCGTCACCGACAGGACTGCACCGAACGTGAATGCTTTCAACAAATCCATCCTCGTACCTCCGGACCAAGAGAGAGTAGCGAAAAGGGGTGCAGTTTTGCGCTGGCCCAGACGGATCAGCCTGCCTGTGCAGTTTCACCAATAAGGCCTTAACAGTCGCCCTTGGGAAAGGGTTAAGGTTCGCGGGCCTCAGGTTACCGGCGCGCTTGCGGTGACAAGCCGCAGCTCGCTTTCGATCACCCCGCCCGGCTCGCAGATGATCACCCGCCACGAGGCCGGCGCGCCGTGGCGCAGCCGCGTGGAAAGCGTGCCCGCCCCGATCATCCGCGCCGCATGGCCGCCGCGGGTGCGGACCTCGTCGAACGGCACGTGGACATGGCCCGACATGATCGCATGGGCTCCCGCCGCTGCCAGCGCCGCAAAGGCCGCATCACCGCCGATGGTCGGGTTATGGCCATCATCATGCGGGCCGAGCAGCGGGTGGTGCGCGGTGACGATGATCGTGCGCGGATCGCCCTTGAGCGCGGCCAGCTGCGCCAGAGTATCGGCCAGCGCAGCAGGCTTGATCACCCCGTCCGACCACGGAAAGCGGGTCTGCGCCCGCACCGTCGTGAGCAGCGGCACCAGCACCACACCTGCCGATGTGAAGCTGCCCGGCACCGCGCTGCGCAGCCGGTTGTAGCGCCGGAAGGGATCGGTGAAGCGTTCCCACGGGTTGAAATAGGGCATGTCGTGATTGCCCGGCTCGAGCACCACCGGCACGCCCAATGCAGCGAACCATTCGGCCGCGCGGGCATATTCGGAATGCTTGGCGCGCTGGGTGAGATCGCCGGTGCACACCACCGCATCGGGGCGCTCCTCCGCCACCGCGCGCGCCACGGCATTGAGCGCGGCGTGATCCTCGACCCCGAAATGCACGTCGCTGATATGGAACAGGCGGGTGGTCATGCGCGGCTTACACCTTGCCTGCGAGGATCAGCCAGGCCGCAAGGCCGTTGAAGGCGGTATAGCCGCAATAGGCCCACATGAACCCCGGCCAGCCATTGGCCGCCAGCATCAGTGCAACCAGCAGCATCGCGAATTCGGTCACAAGGGCGGCGCGACTACCGAGCAGGCGGCTCGCGTGCGGCAAGCGCGCCAGCAAGGGGTGGCGACTGCCGAACACGGCCCGGTTGAGCGCGAAATTGATCACGCCCGCCATGAAGATCACGATCGTCGGCCATCCCATCACCGCCACTATGGCGCTACGCCGGTCGATTGGAAACCGCCATTTGTCGCCCGCTTCGCGCTGTCCGTCAGGAGTGTGCGGCGCCAGTCGAGGGGTTGGCACGGGTTGATCGACCTCCGGCTGAAGCGCGGCGCGAATCGGCCTATTCCTCAATTCGGCAGCACGCCTGGCTACCCCCGATCGGCATTCCCCGACCGATCACAGGCCTCCTGCCAATGGAGGATGACCATGAAAACTCTTGCTATCGCCGCCGTGGCGCTGGGCCTTGTCTTTAGCACCGCCGCCCCCGTTCTAGCCGGGAAGGACGACGGAATGTCGGTCAAAGTGCTACTCGCCGACATCAACCTCGCCAGCGCCTCGGGCCAGAAGTTGCTCGACCGGCGGATCGAATATGCCGCCCGCACCGTGTGCCGCGCCGACGTACCGACCACCGGCTCGCGCATTCTGACGCAGGACAAGCGTGATTGCCTCGCCAAGGCCCGCTCCGACGCGCGCCAGCAGGTTGCAGCGCTTACCTCAGACCGGCAGCGCGGCGGCTGAACCGCGCAGCTTCGGGCGCGCACCAACCCCGCGGTGCAGCCCATCCGGCCCGAACCCTCCAGTCCCTGGGGTTCGGGCCGTTTTTTTGTTTTTGATCGCGCTGGCGCGCGATGCAGACCTCCCGCCCCACCGTCAGGTGGCCGCAAACAGGTGGCCGCAAAACAAGCGAATCTTACCTTCCCGCCATCGCCTTGACGCGGGCGAGATAGGTGCGGCCGATGCGCAGCGCCTTGCCGTTCTGCAATTCCACCGACCACACGCCGAGCCCGTCGTGGCGCAGCCCGCGGATATTGTCGCGCCGCAGGATGGTCGAACGGTGGATGCGGATGAACTGTTCGGGATCGAGCCGCGATTCGAGCCCCGCGATGGTCTGTAACAGCAGGTAAGAACGCTGCGTGTCCTCCCCGCCGACGTGCAAGCGCACATAATCGCGCTCGGCATCGATCTGGTGCACCTCGTTCACCGCGATGCGCAGCAGTTCGGAGCGGTGCGGCACCCACAATTCATCGAGGAAGCGGCTGGTTTTCTGGCGGCGTTGCCCGCGGCGGGCGAGGGCGCGTTCGATCGCGCGTTCGAGCCGGTCAGCGGCGACCGGCTTGAGGACATAATCGACCGCATCGCAATCGAACGCCTCGACCGCGAAATGATCATGCGCGGTGACGAAGATCACCACCGGCGCCTGTTCCTGTTCAGCCAGCTTGCGCGCCACGCCGAGCCCATCGATCTCGGGCATGGTCATATCGAGCAGCACCAGATCGGGTTCGAGCTTTTCAGCCAGCCGGAGCGCAGCGGCGCCGTCACTTGCGGTGCCGACCACCTGCACACTGGGGATTTCGGCGCAGATCACCTGCACCCGCTCGACCGCCAGCGGTTCGTCATCGACGATGAGCGTGCGCAGGGCGGTGGTTTCGGTGTCGCTATCCATCATGGCGGCTCGTCAATCTTGTGAGAGGAATGCGGATTTCGGTGCGGTAACCGCCCGGCACCGGGGCCGAGGTGAAGCCGATATCGGGGCCGAAGCGCGCCACCAGCCGGTCGCGGACATTGGCAAGCCCGATGCCGAAACCGTGGCGGGCACCCTGCGGCACGCCCGGCCCATCATCGCCGACGGTGATCACCAGTCGGTCAAACTCCTCGCGCGCGGCGAGCATGATCGTCACCGTGCGGGCGACCGGCGAGATCGCGTATTTGACCGAGTTTTCGACCAGCGGCTGGAGGATCATCCCCGGCACGCGGGCTTCCTCGAGATCGGCGGGCAGATCGAACACGCACACCAGCCGCTTGGGAAAGCGCACCGCCTCGATATCGAGATAGAGCTGCTGGAGATCGAATTCATCGCGCAAGCTCACGTCCGCCGTCGGCTCGTTGGCGAGGCTGTGGCGGTAAAAGCGGCTGATGGTCTGGATCATCCGCTCGGCCCGCTCGGCCTTGCCCGTCATCACCAGCGCGGACAGCGAGTTCAGGGTGTTGAACAGGAAATGCGGGTTCACCTGATAGCGTAAGCTTCGCAATTCGGCGGCCTTGGCGGCGGAGCGGAACTGCTGTTCGCGCCGCTCGGCCCCGCGCGCCTGCACGCCGGCCACCAGCGCGTAATAGGTCGAGGCCCAGGCGAGCAGCAGGAAATAGCGCCCGAGCGCCACATCGAGCAGCTCGCGCCAGAAATCGGCGTAGGTCTTCGCAGGCGCGATGATCACCGCTTCGGATTCGAGCACTTCTTCTTCGGGCTTGCCGGCGGTATCCGAACTAGCGGGCGGCGGCTCGCCCTCGGCGCCTTGCCCGGCCGGGCTGACGCGGCGCACCGGCACATCGACCAGCAGGTTCCCGCTTTCGTCGCGGCGCAGGTTGATCTTGTATTTCTGCGCATAGGCCTGTTCCTGTGCCAGCTCCATGTCCTTGAACACCAGCGAATTGACCTGTCCGATGGCCAGCGCGACCGGCATCGCCAGCACGATCGCGGCGAAAATCTTGATCCATAGCGGGCGGTTGTCGAAAAGGCGCAGCAGCAACCACAGCACGATCGTCAGCGCCACGCCGACAGCCGTCACCAGCAGCCGCCGCCAGCCCAGTTCGAATTGCAGGTCGAAATCCATCACCAGCGCGCGGATCGTGGTGAGTGCGAAATAGGTCGCCCACAGCACGGCCATCGAGAACAGGACGGTGCGGAACGGCACGGTCGCTTCAGGCCCGGCAGAGGCCGGATCACGGGTGAGGTTGATCGTCATTATGCCAAAAAGCGATAACGCCCCGCGCCAGCGATTGCCACCATGCAGGGCGCTTGTCGTCGGGCAGACTCGGGTATTGGTCGAATGATGAACAGATGTTCAGGCTCGACGAAGTATGTGTTTGCTTTCGATCGCGCTGACACGCGATGCAGACCTCCCGCCCCGGCGCCCTGCCCGGCCGCCAATGATACCATCATGCTATGGTGGACGGGCGGGGCGGCGGGGCGGGAGGTCTGCGCCACCGTCAGGTGGTCAAAAAACAAATCAATCCCGCGGTTTGATCATGTCCGCCGGCACCACCCACTGAGCAAACTGCTCTTCGGTCAGCAGGCCGATTGCCAGCGCCGATTCCTTCAGCGTCGTGCCCTCGGCATGGGCCTTCTTGGCGATCTTGGCGGCGTTGTCGTAGCCGATATGCGGATTGAGCGCGGTTACCAGCATCAGGCTGTCATTGAGCAGCTGGTTGATGCGGTCCTCGTTGGCTTCGATCCCGATCACGCAATTGTCGGTGAAGGCGTGGCTCGCATCGCCCAGCAGTTTGATCGACTGGAGCACGTTGTAGATGATCACCGGCTTGAACACGTTGAGCTCAAGGTGGCCATGCGATCCGGCGACCGTGACCGCCATGTTGTTGCCCATCACCTGCGCGCAGACCATCGTCATCGCCTCGCACTGGGTCGGATTGACCTTGCCCGGCATGATCGAGGAGCCCGGTTCGTTGGCGGGCAGGCTGAGTTCGCCCAGGCCCGAACGCGGGCCGGAGCCGAGCAGGCGGATGTCGTTGGCGATCTTCATCAGGCTCACGGCGAGCACATTAAGCGCGCCCGAAATCTCGACCATCGCATCATGCGCGGCGAGCGCTTCAAACTTGTTGGGCGCGGTGACGAAGGCATGGCCGGTCTCGGCGGCGACTTCGGCAGCGAACGCCGTGTCGAACCCGACCTTGGCGTTGATCCCGGTGCCCACGGCCGTCCCGCCCTGCGCCAGTTCTAGCACGCGCGGCAGCGTCGCTTCCACCCGGGCGATGCCGTATTCGATCTGCTTGGCGTAGCCGGAAAATTCCTGCCCCAGCGTCATCGGGGTCGCGTCCTGCAGGTGGGTGCGGCCGATCTTGACGATGCCGGCAAAGGCGCGCGCCTTGTCGTCGAGCGCGCCGTGGAGCTTCGCCAGCGCCGGGATCAGATGCGCGATGGCCTCATGCGCGGCGGCGATATGCATAGCGGTGGGAAACGTGTCGTTCGACGACTGGCCCATGTTGCAGTGATCATTAGGGTGGACTGGCGACTTGCCGCCCTTGTGGCCGGTGAGGATCTCGTTGGCGCGGCTGGCGATCACTTCGTTGGCGTTCATGTTCGACTGGGTGCCGGAGCCCGTCTGCCACACCACCAGCGGAAACTGGTCGGCGAGCGTCCCGTCGATCACCTCGCGCGCGGCGGCGACAATCGCCTCGCCGAGTTTGGCATCGAGCACGCCGAGCTTCATGTTGGCCTTGGCCGCCGCCAGCTTCTGGATACCGAGCGCGCGCACGAGTTCAGGCGGCATACGCTCCCCGCCGATCGGGAAATTGACGATCGAACGCTGGGTCTGCGCGCCCCAATGGACGTTCGCCGGAACCGCAACCTCACCCAGCGAATCGGTCTCGATCCGCACGTCACCGCCGTTTGCCGTCATGTCACTCATCGAACCCATCCCTGCCTGTGTCGAAAACGAATCCGCTTGATCTTGCGCTTCCCTAAGCACTGGCAGCGGGCGAGGTCAAAGCCCGAAATTGTCACCGCCGCACCACCTTCACATCACCACATCGTAAGGGTGCGCCAAAAGCCGCAAAGACCTTGGAACACGGCCCCGCCGCGTCTAAGGAAGAGTTGACGGGCTGTGTTATGCACTTAATACAGCCTCCGGAGCATCCATGACCGACCTGACCATGACACCTGAACGCCAAACCGACACCAGCACAGCCCGCCGGGCGATGATCGACAGCCAGCTACGCACCAGCGGCGTCAACGAGGAATATGTGCTCGCCCGCATGATCGCGGTGCCGCGGGAGGATTTCCTGCCCGCAGCCAAGGCGTCGGTCGCCTATATTGATCGCGCGGTTTCGCTGGGCACGGATGGCCATCTCGCCGCGCCGCTGTTCTACGGCAAGCTGCTGATGGAGGCCGCGCCCGCCCGCGATGACCGGGCGCTGGTGGTCGAAGGTGGCACCGGCTACCTTGCCGAGCTGCTGCGCCCGCTGGTCGGCGAACTTGCCACTGTCAACGCGAGCGATGCAGCGACCAAGGCAGGCGGCAGCGACTATTCGCTGATCGTGATTGACGGCGCCATCGCGCAGCTGCCCGAAGCGCTCGAAGCGCGCCTTGCCGATCAGGGCCGGATCGTCTGCGGCGTGGTGCTGCGGCAGGTGACCCGGCTGGCCTCGGGCCGCAAGGTCGGCGGCAATGTAGTGCTCCGGCCGGTCGAGGATCTCGGCATCCCGGTGCTCCATGCCTTCGATGTGCCCAAGAGCTGGACCTTCGCGTGAACCGCATGCCCGCTGCAATGCTGCTGGCCGGATCGGCGAGCCTGCTGGCGCTCGGCGCGCCGGCGGCGGCCGACAACCTGCGCGAGGCGCTGGCGCAGGCCTACAACACCAACCCGACGCTCGAATCCGCCCGCGCCAGCCAGCGCGCGACCGATGAAGGCGTGGCGATCCAGCGCGCGCAGGGGCTGCCCTCGGCCGCGATTACCGCGACCCACATCGAATTTATCCAGCAGTCGGCCAACGCCTTCACCGCGCCAGAACGCAACCTCGGTGTGAATGCCCAGCTCCTGGTGCCGGTCTATTCGGGCGGCGCGGTCCGCAACGGCGTACGCGCTGCGCGCGAGCGGGTCGAGGCTGGCGAGGCCGATCTGCGCAACACCGAAAGCGCGATCTTCAGCCAGGTTGTCGCTGCCTATATGGACGTGCTGCGCACCGAAGCCTTGACGGCGCTGGCGACCAACAATGTCGCCGTGCTGCGCACCAATCTCGAAGCCACCAGCGACCGTTTCCAGATCGGCGATCTGACCATCACCGATGTCGCCCAGTCGCGCTCGCGTCTGGCGCTGGCCGAGGGTGATTTGCAGCAGGTCGAGGCCAGCCTCATCGCCGCGCGCGAGACCTATATCCGGCTGGTCGGCGCAGCGCCGGGCCAGCTCGACGCGCCGCCGCCGCTGCCGGGACTCCCCGAGAACGTGAACGAGGCGATCGTCAGCGCGCTCGAGAACAACCCCAATCTCATCGCCTCCAGGCAGCGCGCCGAGGCCGCCGGGTTCGACACCAAGGTCACCGGAAGCGGCCGCCTGCCGACGCTCGGCGTGTTCGTGAACGGCGACTACAGCGATTTCTTCGGCACGTTGGGCGGCCCGGTCGCGGCCAATTTCGCGCAGAGCGAGAAGACCGCCAATGCCGGGGTGCGGCTCACCATCCCGCTGTTCCAGGGCGGCGAACCCGCTGCACGCCAGCGTCAGGCCGGCGCACGCGAGAGTGCCGCGCTCGAAGACGTCATCGCCGCCGAGCGCAGCGTGATTGCCGAAACCCGCTCGACCTATTCGAACTGGCAGGCCGCCAATGCCGTGATCAAGAGCGCGCAGGCCGCGGTCGAAGCCGCCGAACTCAGCCTCGAAGGCGTGCGCGCGGAAAACTCGATCGGCAACCGCCAGATTCTCGACGTTCTCAATGCCGAGCAGGAATTGGTCCAGGCCCGCGCCCAATTGGTGACCGCGCGGCGCAATGCCTATGTCGCCGGGTTCAACCTGCTGGCGCTTATGGGCCGCGCCGAAGCACGCGATCTCAACCTCGATGAAGGCGTGGTGATCTACGATCCGGCGGTCAATTTCGAGCGCGTCCACGACAAGATCTGGGACTGGGACCGGGATCCGCAAGCCGAAGCCCGATCCACCAGAACCGTTGACATTCCCGCGCCCGACGCAACAATCGGCCCGCAACTGCTGCCCGGCGAGAAGTGACTCCCCGATTCGGGACTGTTGGGCAGCGCGAAGAGGGTGGATCATGGGGCACGACAACGAAGCGTCGGTCGAGGAAATTCTCGAGTCGATCAAGAAAGTGATCGCGCGCGACAACCGCGCCGTTGCGCTCGAAAACCGCCGCCGCCGCGACGTCGCACCCGAGCGGCCGGTCGAGATCTCCCCCATGCCCGCATCCGAGGCCCCGCGCACGCATCATGTGCGCGATGAGGACGAAGTGCTCGATCTTTCCGACATGGAATTCGTCTCCGAGACCGAGGTCCCGGCGCTGCCGCTCGCCAATGACGACGAGACACCGCTGATCGACGATACGGTGCGCAGCGCGATGCAGGACAATCTCGCCGCGCTTGCAATGCTGGCAGAACCGGGCGCCAAGCCGCAGATCGTGCGCTCGGGCGAAACATCGCTCGAAGGCCTGACCCGCGAATTGCTGCGCCCGATGCTGGCCGAATGGCTTGAAGCCAACCTGCCCGCGATGGTCGAGCAGATGGTGCAGGCCGAAATCGCGCGGATCGTCGGCAAGAAGGTCTGACGACTGGCGCAGCGCGGCGCGGCAGGCTAGTCCTGCGCGCCATGCGTAACCTTGCTGCTTCCGGCGCGCTTTTCGCCGCCCTCGCCCTGATTGCCACCCCGCTCGCAGCCGAGACTTCGCCGCCGATGAGCGCGAAGGATCTGGTCACCCTCCCGCGACTCGGAGCGCCGGTGGTGAACGCCGCGGGGACGCTGGCGGTTTACGGCGTGACCACCACCGATCCCGAGAGCCTCGCGCGCAGCACGGGTTACTATCTGCTCGATCTGACGACACCGGGGGCCGCGCCGATCCTGCTCACCTTCGGGATCAAAGCCTCCTCGCCCGCCTTCGGAGCCGACGGCCAGCTCTATTTCCTCAGCAGCGCGCATCCCGAAGCCGGGACCGAGCCGCGCGGGCGGGTATGGCGGGTCAGTCTCGCCAAGGATGGCAAGACCGACACCCCGCAGCTGGTCGCCGGCTATCCCGATGCGTCGATCGCCGGGTTCAAGCTCGCCCCCAATGGCACAAGGATCGCGCTCTGGGCCGAAGTGCCGCGCGAGTGTCCGAAGCTGGGCTGCGGCGAGGCCAAGCCCGCGCACTTGCCCGGCCCCGGCACCGGACGGCTCTATGACGGCTCGGGCGGATTTGTCCGCCACTGGGACCGCTGGGCGACGCCGGGCATGCCGAACCGCGTGTTCGTCTTTCCGCTGGCCAATGGTCAGGCGCAAGGTGATGGCGTGCCGGTCGACGGCAGCGATCCGGCCACCGGGCTTGTCGCCGACACTCCGACGATGCCCTTCGGCGGGGGCGAGGAGATCGCCTTCTCGCCCGATGGCGCGCAGGCCTATTTCGCCGCTCGGCTGTCCGACGGGGTGGAACCCGGATCGACCAATCTCGATATCTACGTCTCCGACCTCACCGGCGCCGCGCCCAAGCTGCTGACCGGTAGCAACGCCGCCACCGACACCATGCCTGCCCCCTCGCCCGATGGCCGCTATCTCGCGTGGCTGGCGATGGACCGGCCGACCTACGAGGCCGACCGCCTACAGGTGCGGCTGCTCGATCTCGCCAAGGGGACAGTGCGCAATCTGACCGCGGACACCGATCTCAGTTTCGGCAGCCTCGCATGGAGCGCCGATGGCAAGCACCTGATCGCCGCAGCGGAAGCCGTGCTCGATACGCCCGCTTTCCGGATCGATCCGGTGAGCGGCAAGGTCGAGCGGCTCGATCTGATGGCCGGCAACGAAGCGCATATCGCCAATGTCACGCCGCTGCCCGGCGGGCGGATGCTGTTCACGCGGGATTCGCTCGGCAATCCTGCCGAACTCTACCTGTCGGACACGATGGGACAGGCGCGCCCGCTGACCGATATCGCCACCACGAAGATGGGCCAGATGGCGAGTATCGTCACCCGCCGCTTCAGCTTTGCCGGTGCCAATGGCGATATGGTATGGGGCCAGATCACGCGGCTGGCCGACCAGACCGGCCCGATCCCCGCGCTGCTCTACATCCATGGCGGGCCGCAAGGGTCCTTCAACGACAGCTGGTCAAACCGCTGGAACCCGCGCGTCACGGCCTCGCAGGGCTATGCGGTGATCTCGGTCGATTTTCGCGGCAGCACCGGATACGGGCAGGCCTTCACCGATGCGATCCAGCGCGACTGGGGCGGCAAGCCCTTGGAAGACCTGCAGAAAGGCTTCGAGGCCGCACTCAAGCTCGACAGCCAGATCGACGGCACCCGCGCCTGCGCGATGGGGGCGAGCTATGGTGGCTACATGGTCAACTGGATCGCGGGCCAGTGGGCTGACCGGTTCGATTGCCTTGTCCAGCACGACGGGATCTTCGACACCCGCAGCTTCTACTATGCGACCGAGGAATTGTGGTTTCCGCGCTGGGATTTCGGCGGATCGTACACCCAGGCGCACGAGATCTACGAGAAGTGGAACCCCGCCAACCACGTCGATAAGTGGAAAACGCCGATGCTGGTGGTGACCGGCGAGCTCGATTTCCGCGTGCCCTATACGCAAGGCCTGCAAAGCTTCACCGCCTTGCAGGAACGCGGCATCCCCTCGCAACTGCTGGTGTTCCCCGACGAGAATCACTGGGTGCTGGGTGCGAAGAATTCGCTGCAATGGCACGAGACGGTGTTCGCGTGGCTGGATCGCTGGCTGAAGAAGGACGGCGAGTGAGCAAGCAGGAACTCGCCTCGGCGCAGCATTCGCTCGCCAAGCATTACGGCGATCCGGCGGCTGGCACCGCAATCACGCGCCACATCATGATCTGCGCGGTCTCGGACAAGCAGAAGTGCTGCTCGCGCGATGAGGGCGAGGAGGCCTGGGGGTTTCTGAAGTCGCGCCTGAAGGAGCTCGGCCTGGTCGGCCCGCAGCGTGACGAGAGCAGCCCGCGCGGCCCGGGCGGCGGCCTCCAGCGGACCAAGGCCAGTTGTCTGCAGATCTGCGCGGCAGGCCCGGTCGCGGTCGTGTGGCCCGACGGGGTATGGTATCACTCGTGCAGCCCCGAGGTGCTCGAGCGGATCATTCAGGAGCATCTGATCGGCGGCGTGCCGGTGGCAGATTTCCGCCTCACCGTTGTTTAGGCGCAGACCACCCGCCCTTGTCTCGCGTCAGCGAGACCGAATAAAGCGCCTAATCATCCTTCGGCGACCAGAATTCGTCGCGGCCGGGCATCTGGTTATCGACCGATTCGTCGTGACCCGTCCCGTGGGACAGGAACACCAGCCCCATCAGCCCGCCGCCGAGCAGCATGGTCAGGCTGATGCCGAGCGCCACGGCGATGTAGAAATGCACGGAAATCATGCCATTATAGGCAAATAGCAGCCCCATCGCCACCGCCACCGTCAACACCGTTGCGGCCAGCAGCAACTTCATGATCTGGCGATAGCGCGCCCAGGCGTGGGCGGCGTTCACAGGATCATCGAGCGGGGATTTGCGGGTCATGCCAGCGACATGGCGCGCGCGTGTGCGCTTGGCAACGCGCAAAGGCTGCAAGGGTGCATTCATCCGATGCAACCCTTCGTGCTTCCGCGGATTCGCGTTTTATCCGCAAACATGGCATTTTGATCGGGAGAGAGAGGGAGTCGGCCATGACTATCGCCAGAATCATCGCTCAGCGCGGCACTGCAGACATCATCGCATGCGACGTCGCGACCCCGGTTTCGCAGGTTGTCGGCATCCTTGCCAGCAAACGCATCGGCGCGCTGCCGGTGCTGCGCGATGGCAGCGTGGTCGGCATCGTGTCCGAACGCGACATAATCTACTGCTTGGCCGATCATGGTGGGGCTTGCCTCGATCTGCCGGTCGAGCAGATCATGACCTCGCCTGCCGTCACGGTCGAGCCCGGTACCCATATCGATGATGCGCTGGCGCTGATGACCCGCCGCCGGTTCCGCCACTTTCCGGTGGTGGAAGACGGCAAGCTGGTCGCCTTCATCTCGATCGGCGATCTGGTGAAGCACAAGATCGACGATGTGCAGCACGAGGCCAATGCGCTGCGCGATTATATTCAGGCAGTCTGATCGCTTGAGGAACGCGCTTGCGCGCACTAGATTGAGCTGATGAGCCCCGCGCCCCTGATCCTCACCCCGTCTGCCGCCCGGCGGATCGCGCTGATCGCGTCCAAGCAGTCGCGCCCGGCGATCCTGCGCCTTGCGGTCGAAGGGGGCGGGTGCTCGGGCTTCCAATACAAGTTCGATCTCGCCGACGCGCCCGAGGGTGACGACATGGTCAGCGAGACCGACGGGGTGCGATTGGTGGTCGATCCCGTGAGCCTCGATCTGATCGCGGGCAGCACGGTCGATTTCGTCGAATCGCTGGGCGGCGCGGCGTTCAAGGTCGAAAACCCGCAGGCCGCCGCCGGCTGCGGCTGCGGGGCGAGCTTCGGGATTTGAGTTAGACCCGCGCGGCGCTTTGAGGCATCAGGGCGCGCATGAAAATCGCCACCTTCAACATCAACGGCATTAAGGCGCGCCTGCCGCGCCTGCTTGAATGGCTCGCCGAAACCCGACCCACGGTCGCCTGTCTGCAGGAGATCAAATCGCAGGACGAGGGCTTCCCCGCCGCCGAGATCGAGGCGCTGGGATATTCTGCGATCTGGCATGGGCAGAAGAGCTTCAACGGAGTCGCGATCCTGGTCGATTCGGCCGCGGGCTACACCCTCACCGAAGTGCGGCGCGGGCTCGGCATCGACGGGCCCAATGAAGGCGAAGAGGAACAGGCGCGCTATCTCGAGGCGGATGTTTCGGGCATACGGATCGCCTGCCTCTACCTGCCCAACGGCAACCCGCATCCGGGGCCGAAATTCACCTACAAGCTGGCGTGGATGGAGCGGCTGCGTGCGCGCATGGCGGAGATCTGGGCCGAGGAAGTGCCTGCGGTAGTGCTCGGCGACTTCAACGTCATCCCCGAAGATGACGACGTGTGGTCGGTCAAGGCGATGGCGGACGACGCGCTGATGCAGCCTGAATCGCGCGCCGCCTATGCGCGGATGCTCGCTGACGGGTGGGGCGACGCTCTGCGCACCCTCAATCCTCGCGGCGGGGTGTGGACCTATTGGGACTATCAGGCCGGCGCCTGGCAGCGCGACCACGGCTTCCGCATCGATCACATCCTGCTCTCGCCCGAATGCGCCGACCGGCTCGAAGCCGTGGGCGTCGACAAGGCCCATCGCGGCCGCGAAAAGGCCAGCGATCACGCGCCTGTCTGGGCAAGGCTTTCTCGTTAATCCTCGCGGCTATTGTACGGGCAAGCTCC